>JAFTUV010000049.1 GCA_017466065.1 Bacteroidaceae bacterium | reverse complement strand
GTGAGGAAATGGTGGCATTGCTAACTCAATGACAACATATGGTAGGATTGTAAAAAAACATTTTCCTTGTTGGGCTAGCCCAACAAGGAAAAGTATAAGAAATACAGCAAAATAGTGTAAACAAATTTTAGGACGGGACAATGATGTGCTGTATAGGACAAAAGAAACAGCACCTGAAACCGAGTCCGTTCAAGAAGAACATCAACCGTCTGTCGTTTCAAGTGCTGATGGCGCAAAGGTACTAAAAGATTTGGATAATGCAATAAAAGAGTATGATGAAAATGCTAATAAACGCCCAAATACATTCTTGGGAGATATTGCAAAAGCTCTCAAAGCAAAGAAACACGGCAGTAATAGCCAATATGCAACCTTTGAGGCTGTAAACGGCAAGGTGTTTACCATTCGTCTTGCCAATCATAACGCAACAGTTTCTACTTTTGATAACCACGATGAGAGCGAGGGAATAAGTATTGTGGTTACAGCACAGGGCAACAATGGCATTACAAATGATGGCAATGCTCATATCGTCGAGTTTTTCTATGATGCAATTAAATTGCGTAAAGCCGACGGTAAACCCCTTGTGGAAATCCTTAAATCAATTAAGCAGGCTCTTTATAGTGGTGAGTATAGGGATACCACGGGGCTTGCTGTTAGGGAGGAAGTGAATAGCGATATCCGTTTCAGAGTTGCCAACTGGAGTAGGAATCGTGGCTACACACAGCGCGAGGATGGTTCAAGAATTAGTGTAAGGGCTGCCGATGCGGAAGCGGAAGGTGCTTTTACTGCCGGAACTTTCCGCAAGGTGTATGGTGTGAGCAAGGCGGATTTTGATGCGTTGGTGGAGATTGGTGCTATCGTAAATAGTGAATGGCATCATACCGGCGCGAATTTCAAGAAATCGGATTTTTATTCGTGGAGCGACAGGGGGGATATGGATTACACCGACGGCGTTCCCGAAGAGGGCTCTTTGGGTGATGTTTACAGCAAAAACAAGAAAGATATTTCGCGGCTTGTAAAGGAGTATCAGCAAAAGGAGTGGGAATACGAAGACAAGCGGAGTGAAGTGTATTTGCCCGGCTTGAATGATTTTGCTTCGCGTGTTGTGAAGTTGAACGCAGAGGAACAGGCCGATGCAGAAAGAGAGCACGCGGAGATTAGCAACAGGGGTGAGGAGCTTGGCAGCTCGTATGCTCGCAGATTGATGCACGAGGAGGTGGATGCGAGGTATGCAAGGATTGCAAGAGAGAGGTTTGAGCGCGAGAACCCCGGGGAGCTGGAGAGATTATACGAGGAGGAATACGGGGAGTCTATTGCTTTTAACAGAGGTCTTGCTGAACGCAATAATGCTGCTGAAGAGCATAACAGGCAGACAACCGGCAAAGAGGCTACGTTGTTGAAGATTGCTGACATCCTTGGCGTTGATGCAAGAAATAAGGTTGAGGGTGTATCGCACGTTGCGAGAGAAAAAGCAAAGCGAGAGCAACGCAAGGTTGAAGCGGAGACTATCAAGCAGTCTTTTGAAGCAGAAATGCAGAGAAAGCAGAAAGCTCTTGATAAGTGGCTTGCGGAACAGAGGAAGAAGGGCGGCATAAAGGATGTAGTGCGCATTCCGAAAAAGGATGCTCCGGAGTTCTTTGTTACAGAGAAGGAGGAGATGAACGGCCGTTATGGTTGGTTTGAGGCAAGCACTTGGAGATATAATCTGCCTGTGTATGTGTCGGGGATGGAGTTTGCGAACAAGCGACTATATGACAGTTACCAAAAGAGGGTTAAAGAAATCAGGGATGCACAGCACAAGTTTGACTTTGAGTATACGAAATTCTTGTATGAGGAGAATAACGATGGTGAGGAAATGTTTGAAAGTACAAGCATTGAGGATGATTTTTCTGCTCGTGATAGTGTCGGTTCATATACCGATGATGAGTTGGCAATGGAGAGCGACCCTGTTTCAAAGGTTCTTGGCAAACCGAGAGGAACGAGAAAGCAGCGCAGGGAGTTTGCCGAGCGTGAACGTCAGAGAATGGCAGAGCGTGTGGAGGAACTTGCGAAGAAGTTAAATCTATCCCTCCCCTCAGTCGATGGCTCGGCAGCTCCCCTCCAAGGGAGTGGCGCAGTTGAGATTGTAACCGATGCAAGTACTCTTAATGGCAAGCAGGCAACAAGCAAAGGCTTTTACTCCAAGAGCACAGGCAAGATTACTATCGTTATTCCCAACCATAGCAGCGTGGCAGATGTTGAGCAGACCTTGCTCCACGAGGCTGTGGCGCATTACGGATTGCGCAAGTTGTTCGGAGAGCATTTTGATACATTCCTCGATAATGTGTATAACAATGCGGACGAGAGTGTTCGCAGAAGTATTGTTGAGCTTGCCGCAAAGAACGGTTGGGATTTTAGAACGGCTACGGAGGAGTACTTGGCGAGCCTTGCCGAGAATACCAATTTTGAGAATGCGCATCGCAATTCGTGGTGGCAGCAGATTAAGCGGTTCTTTATGGATATGCTGGCCAAGGTGGGTGTTAAGTTCGATGCTCCTTTGACTGATAACGAACTTCGCTATATCCTTTGGCGCAGTTACGAAAACCTTGCGGAGCCGGGCAGATACCGCAGCATATTGGGCGAAGCCGCTGATGTAGCGAAACAGTATGAGTTGGGTGTCGGCAACTATGGCCCTGTGCAGGCCGGAAGCGTTAACGTGGCGGAGGATGCCGAGGGGTATAGTGCCGAGGAACAGCAGATAATAGACCGCGCCAAGGCCGATGGCTCCTATATGAAAGCTCCCAACGGCAAGCCTACAAAACTCACTCCCAAACAGTGGGTGCAGGTGCGCACCGAGGCGTTTAAAAAGTGGTTCGGGGATTGGAAACTTGCAGCCACCGAAACTCCAATACATAACAGCAAGGGTACATTTGCCAACCTTGCAGAGGCTGAAAAGTGGGCAAAAGAGAACTTGCAAGGACAAAGCAGGGTGAATAAGTATACAGGTGAGGAGATTTCTATTGGGAAGAAGTCGGTGAGTGAAATGCTGAACGAAAAGACTTTGAAACAATCGCACAGCGTAAATACTCATTTGGCCGCCTTGCAATCGGTTCTTGATTTTATAGAAACAGGTATTCCGGCCGAGGTTCACTCCGATACCCACGGGCGTGGCTTTGATGTTATGCGTCTTTATAATGCCATTGAAATAGAGGGCAAGGTGTATCGCGTGAAGTCCTCTGTTAGAAAGGTTAAGCAGGGGGATAAGTTCTATACCTATGAGATACAAGAAATGGAATTGATAGAAGAACGCGGGGCGAACCCGAACCGAGAGGGAGAAACTCCACATAACGGCAATACTTCTAACAACTCCATTACAGGGGCAAAGTTACTCAATGGCGTGAAAAAAACAAATAGTAACGAGGATATTTTGCAGTATTCAAAAGTTGTCGATGAGAACGGCGAGCCTATGGTGGTGTATCACGGGACCGGAGAAGAGTTTACAACTTTTGAAATGCAGGATGGTTCGATGGGTCGCGGTGCTTATTTTACAAGCAATTGGGATGAGGCAGCCGAGTATGCTATGCAAAAACAGGGTGTTGAAGATATTGATGAACTCGACGAGAGCAAGGTTTTGGAAGTGTTCCTGAATGTGCGAGATGCGGACAATATAACACATTCCCGTTTCAGTCGTGAGGATATAGAGGTGCTTGCTACCGAACCCTCTCAAATTAAATCGGCCACAGACAACGTGGGCACGTTTGATGTAGAGAACGATGATATTCTTTTCCGCGAGGGAGCGGGAGGAGAACGGCGAGGAGTAGGCGTTCCCGGCACTGCACGTGAATTGTACGACAATGCGGTGCGTGTATCGACGGCAGACAATAACGTGAAATGGAACGAGAATGTTCCATACAGATTGCAAGAGTCGTACCAGGATAGTATGCTTGCGCTTAAAAAGTTCCAAGAGGCTGTGACTGCGGAAACGGGCAACGAGATAAGGAGCTTTGAATTAAAACAGATGATTATTGTGTTTTCTGCGTTGAAAGTTTTTTAATACCTTCGCACTATACAAAAAAGTAATCGGCTTATGTGTGGAAAAGGCAAGAAAATAGTGCTCGCATTCGACTCGTTTAAAGGCTCACTCGCATCGTGCGAAGTTGCCGAGGCTTTTGCACAGGGGCTCTCATCGGCTGCGGTGGGGCCTTTCGACACTGTTGCCGTGCCCATTGCCGATGGTGGTGAAGGCACGGTCGATTCCCTTGTTCGGGCTCTCGACGGTGAATTTGTCGATGCGGTGGTGCAGGGCCCTTTGGGTGCTCCCGTGCGTGCACAATATGGCATTGTCGATGGTGGCCGATGCGCAGTGGTGGAGATGTCGGCGGCGAGCGGCCTTCCGTTGCTGTTGGTCGAGGAGCGTAACCCTTGGCTGGCGACCACGTTTGGTACAGGTGAACTTATTGCCGATGCCTTGGAGCGAGGGTGCCGTAAGTTCCTCGTGGGGATAGGTGGCAGTGCCACTAACGATGGCGGAGTGGGTATGCTGCGTGTTCTCGGCTATCGTTTCTTTAACGTGGATGGTGCTGAATTGCAGGGTGGTGGAGATATTCTGGGCAATATTGCACGAATAGATGCAACAGATGCTCACCCTTCTTTGCAGGAGTGCGAATTTATTGTTGCTTGCGATGTCGATAATCCGCTTTACGGCGAGAATGGTGCCGCTTGCGTTTATGCGCCACAGAAGGGTGCCGATGAAGCTATGGTGCAAAAGCTCGATGCGGGATTGCGTAATTATGCCCGCGTGGTTGAAGAGTACACAAGGCGCAATGTGGCGCAACAGCCGGGTGCCGGAGCCGCCGGAGGATTGGGGGCTGCTTTTGTGGCGATGCTTGGCGCGAGGCTTGTGCCCGGTGCGTCGATGGTGCTGGATGCCCTGCGCTTTTCCTCGATTATTGCCGATGCCTCTTTGGTGGTTACAGGTGAGGGACGTATCGACTGCCAGACGATGATGGGAAAGGCTCCCTGCGGAGTGTTGCGTGCGGCACAGGCCTGCGGAGTTCCGGTCGCAGCCGTGGGTGGTTCTGTTGCTTGGTGCGAGGAGTTGCAATCCTCGGGCTTTGCCGGCATTTATGTAGCTACACCTGCGGGAATGTCGTTGGAGCAGGCTATGCAGCCTTCTGTCGCAAAGGAGAATGTTGCCCGTTGCGCTGCCGCCGTGGCAACCGATTTTTGTATCTGACAACTTTTGCTTGTTTGCATCGTCTGTATTTTTGAAAGAAAATTCCTATACGCTACCCGAAATTTTGCATACTATATGTGTGAATATAACGGATAAAATCTTACATTTGCGCCTGTGGCCGTGTAAAAAGCAGTTGCTGCCATTGCCACAATAAATAACGGACATTTAAATTAGGTGATTATATATAATATTACACCTATTTGTCATTTCGTGGAAGCGTAGCGACGAGACATGTTGTTGAGGGCTTGTCCCGAAAAATCTAAAAACAATTTTAGGAGATCTCTCACATGCGTTATTCGCATAGCTCATCGAAAACCTCTTTTAATTTTTTTATTAAGGTATGGTCGAGATGACAATTTTTTATCTGTTTTTTGTTAATGTAAAACTATATACAATTACTCTAAATTAAATACTATGAATAAAGAATTGGAACTTAACCCCAATAAAGTGGTTGCCTATCTTGGGAAGCCTTGCCAAGAGTTTACAAAGGCCGACATTGTGCGTTACATAAAAGAGAATGAAATTCGTATGGTGAACTTTATGTATCCCGCCGGCGACGGTAGATTGAAGACTCTGAACTTTGTAATAAACAATGCAGCTTATCTCGATGCCATACTCACCTGTGGCGAGCGTGTCGATGGTTCAAGCCTTTTCCCATTCATCGAGGCCGGCAGCAGCGACCTTTATGTGTTGCCACGTTTCAGCACAGCGTTTCTCGACCCCTTTGCCGAAATACCCACCCTCTCTATGCTCTGCTCCTATTTCAACAAGGATGGCGAGCCATTGGAGAGTTCTCCCGAAAATACATTGCGCAAGGCCTGCAAGGCGTTCAACAGCGTAACAGGAATGGAATTCCAAGCAATGGGCGAGCTTGAATACTATGTAATTGCTCCCGACGAGGGAATATTCCCTGCCACCGACCAGAAGGGCTATCACGAATCGGCTCCCTATGCAAAATTCAACGAGTTCCGCACTCAATGTATGGCCTATATAGCACAGGCCGGCGGACAGATAAAATATGGTCACTCCGAGGTTGGAAACTTCACCATCGACAATCTCATCTACGAACAGAATGAGATTGAGTTCCTCCCTGTGAATGCCTGTGATGCAGCCGACCAGCTTATGATAGCAAAATGGATTATACGCAACCTTGCCTATCGTTTGGGCTACGACATAACCTTTGCCCCCAAAATTACAGCAGGCAAGGCCGGTTCGGGTCTGCACGTTCATATGCGCATAATGAAGGATGGTGCCAACCAGATGCTTGCCGACGGTGTGCTGTCGGCCACGGCACGCAAGGCCATTGCCGGAATGATGGAGCTTGCCCCCTCAATAACAGCATTCGGCAACACCAACCCCACATCCTACTTCCGCCTTGTGCCTCACCAAGAGGCCCCCACTAATATCTGTTGGGGCGACCGTAACCGTTCGGTGCTTGTGCGTGTGCCACTCGGCTGGGCAGCAAAGAGCGATATGTGTCGCATAGCCAATCCCTTGGAGGCCGACAGCAATTACGACACCACGCAGAAGCAGACAGTGGAGATGCGTTCACCCGACGGCTCGGCCGACATCTATCAGCTCATAGCCGGTCTTGCTGTGGCTTGTCGCCACGGCTTTGAACTCGATAATGCCCTCGAAATTGCCGAAAAGACATACGTTAATGTAAATATCCACCAAAAAGAGAATGAGGATAAGCTCAAAGGGCTTGCGCAATTGCCCGACAGCTGTGAGGCCTCGGCCGACTGCTTGCAGGCACAGCGTGCAGTGTTCGAGGAATACAATGTGTTCAGCCCGGCAATGATAGACGGCATAATAAAGCGTCTGCGCTCCTATGGCGATAAGACTCTGCGCAGTGAAGTGGAGAATAATCAAGAGGAGATGCTTAAACTCGTTAATCGTTATTTCCACTGCGGATAAAAAGAGAACGCTGAATAGAATAAATGAAATAAACCCCGAAGTTTGGAAAGGCTTTGGGGTTTATGTTTGAAGAAACCGATGGAATATTATCTGCTTGCAATAAATATTTTTGCCTTTCTGCTTTATGCGGCCGACAAGGCCCAAGCTGTGCGTGGCGGTTGGAGGGTACCCGAAAGATACCTGCTTGCAACGGTCGTGGCAGGGGGGTGCATCGGTGCGCCTATTGCAATGTTCCTGTTCCGTCACAAGACAAGGAAACCTCTTTTCATTTTTCTGCCACTCGTTGTAATTGCGCTATACACCTTCCTTTTTATTCGTTTCGCCCTTTAAGCGTTATAATGGCAATGTCGCCCTTGGTACCCAAACGCACCGGCGGCCCCCACAACGACATTCCGCTCGATACCCACACGTGCGAACGGCTCCACTTGCGATAGCCGTAGCTCTGTTCAAACAAATAATCGGTTATATAGTTACCCGGCCACACCTGTCCGTGATGCGTGTGTCCGCTTAATTGAATATCCACGCCCAGCCTGTCCTTCTCGGCAATCTTCTTTGGAGTGTGGTCTATGAGTATGGTGGGTCTTGTGCTGTCGGCAAGAGCGTAAAATGCTTCCATCGGCATCCTGTTGCGGTTGGCAGCGTCGTCGCGCAGAAGCAGCTGCACTCCGTTGGGAAGTGTTACCACAGTGTCGCGCAACATTCTCACCGGGGTGTTTTTTAGAAAATCGAAGCATTCGTCGTAACCGCTTATATATTCGTGGTTGCCCGGAGCCATATATATGCCCAGCGGAGCGTGCAACTGCGACAACTCTTCATTCAGCCTTTCTGCCACCATAGGCCTGATGCTGTTATCTATGAGGTCGCCTGCAATAAGTATAATGTCGGCTTTCTGGCTGTTTATTAGATTTATGAAACGTTGGAGCATCCCTTTGCCGGTGCCGTATCCCAAATGCAGGTCGCTCACTACGGCAATTCTCATAGTGCCCTCCATAGGCTTGTTAAGCTCAATTTCGAGTGGCACAATCTGCGGGTTGCGGTAGTTGCAGTGCCCGTAACATAGAAGGGCGGTTGCGAGCAGCACGGCGTGAAGGGTGTTGCAGCGGAATTTTGGGAATATGCGTCGCGTAATGTCGAAGATGAGCGACATCAGAGCCGTGAATATCACAAATACTATCCATAAAGAACCACCGAGGAACATTATGCTCGCGAGGGCGTGAGGCACTTGGCTGCTGTTGCGCATCCCCATTGCGACGAAGAGCGATGCGGCCACTCCCCAAAAGAGCAGTGTTAATGCAATTCTTGTTATAACAGCCTGCCGCTTGGCAGCCTTCCACAGCTTGCTATACAGATATATGTTTCCTGCAAGATAGAGCAGTGGCAGGAGAAGGAAAAATATAATCATAGTGTCGTTTTTTATTAGAGAGCAAAAATACCTATATTCTCACTAATTCATTGAAATTTTTAAGTTAATTTATACTTTTGCCCAATAGTTAATACCAACAAGGCTATACACTTTGCGGTGTATAGCCTTGTTGGTATTTTAAAGAAGTGTTGCTGCTTATTGGAAACAGATTATCCCATCTGAAATATTGCAGGAGGCGTCGTTTATAACAAGCGTTGTTTCATCGACAACACCATTGTTTAAATGTAGAGTGCCATTCTGCACATAGGCTATTATGCCCGAAGTATTGAACATAATCCCCTTCGTTTGAGCAACATTGTGAAGATTCTGCCACTCCTCGCTTGTGCCACCCACGCTCCCGCTTGGCAACTCCAATGCCGTGAGATATTTATATGTGGCCGGGCTCACAGTGATGCCTATACTGCCACTGTTACCATTGTTCGCAACCATATACAGCAACGAATTGTAGCTTATTTGTGACGCAGCGGCAATGTCAAGCGATGTTTTCAGGCCGTGTAGGCGCAATTCCTGCAAGGCAGTGCACTCTTTGAATGTATCCTCCCCAATACTGTCGACCGCAGCAATGTTCATAGGGTAGATTATGCGTAACTCCTTGCAGTTGCAGAATGTTCCATCGAGGCTCTCCACAGGCAGCAACTCTTTCTCGTCGGTGCAGTCGAGTGTCTGCCCCTCGCTGAATTTCAGAACTTCCAACAAACTGTCGGCAAAGCTGTAATACCCTTTGAGCGGACGGTTTTTCAGTCGCACGCCCACCTCCTTCTCACAGGGCATAATAGTTCTTGCACAGCTGCCACGCATCACCTGCCATAGGTCGAGTTTGTCAATAACCTCCTTGTTGCCGTATATTGCAACCATCTCCCCCTCGGTAACTTTCAGCCCATTCAGTGAATAGTAGACGCTTGCCCTGTCGTACACTGCGGCGGTTGTGGCAAAGAGATTGCCGAGAGCCTTGGAAATTATATCCTCTTCTGTTCTTTTGGTGCTTCTTGCTCCCGACTTGCTAAATGTAATCTTCTTTTTCATCTTTTTTTTTGCTGCAAATGTAATACCGGCAGGGCAGGGCAAGGTTGCGTAATTGACAGAAAATGAGGGTGAAGATGGTCGATAGCAAGTTCTATGTTAATCGCAGTTTCTCCGTTTGCTTAGGAATAGATAATTCCTCGAAAAACTTTTTTGGGATTTAGAAGTTGTTTGAATTTCTAAAAAATATTTTCTTATAGAAACTGAATGTTTCGCCATTTTTTATATTCAAAAATAGTGCCAACGAGCGCAATGTAAGTTTACTTACAGATTGTAAAGCGAGTGCAGCCTATTTTCGCG
>JAFTUV010000048.1 GCA_017466065.1 Bacteroidaceae bacterium | reverse complement strand
GTAAACTGCGTTACTATCGCGAAAATAGGCTGCGCTCGCTTTGAAATACATTAAAGTAAACTTTATGTATCTCGCTCGCTTGCACTATCTTTGCTTTATATTGTTGTGGTAAACTGCGTTACTATCGCGAAAATAGGTTGCGCTCGCTTTGAAATACATTAAAGTAAACTTTATGTATCTCGCTCGCTTGCACTATCTTTGCTTTATATTGTTGTGGTAAACTGCGTTACTATCGCGAAAATAGGCTGCGCTCGCTTTGAGTCGGTTGAGGTAAACGCTTTCCTTGCGAAACGCCGAAGTAAAATATAGAATATATGCGAATTAAAAATATATCAGTACTTAATTACAGGAATCTGGCCGAGGTTAATGTGGCTTTCTCGTCCAAAATCAACTGCTTTATAGGCAGCAACGGAATGGGAAAGACCAACCTGCTCGATGCTCTGTATTATCTCTCTTTTTGCAAAAGTGCAGTTACCGTGTCCGATAGTCAGAATATAATGCACGAAACTCCTTTCTTTATGTTGCAGGGAGCCTATTGCAGCGACAGCGGTATTGACGAGGAGGTTTCCTGTGGATTGAAACGTGGCGACAAAAAACAGTTCAAACGTAATAAGAAGAACTATGAACGCCTCTCCGACCACATTGGCACGGTGCCTCTTGTTATGATTTCTCCTGCCGATAATGAACTTATAGCAGGTGGCAGTGAGGAGCGTCGCCGCTTTATGGATGTAGTTATTTCACAATACGATAAGGAGTACCTCAATGCTCTCATACGCTATAATCGTGCTCTTGTGCAGCGCAATGTGCTTTTGCGTGGCGAGCGTGAGCCCGATGCTGAAATGCTCTCTCTCATCGAGGATATGATGGTTGCCGAGGCTGTGCGCATAAATGCCGGCCGCAAGCAGTTTGTAGAGGAGTTGATTCCTGTCTTTTCGGAGTTTCACGCGACTATCACAGGTGGCAGCGAGAGCGTGAGCCTGCGCTACCGCAGTGACCTTGCCGATGGCGACCTCTCGCTCCTGTTGCGTGCATCGCGCGCCGATGACCGCCGCTTGGGGCACACTACAAAGGGGTGTCACCGCGACGACCTTGTGATGCAGCTCAATGGCTATGCAATTAAGAAGGAGGGCTCACAGGGGCAGAACAAGAGCTATCTTGTGGCCTTGAAGCTGGCACAATTCCACTTCTTGCGTTGCAAGGGTGGTGAAACGCCGCTGTTACTCCTCGACGATATATTCGACAAGCTCGACTCTTCGCGTGTGGAGCAGATTGTGAACCTTGTTTCGGGCGAGCGTTTCGGGCAGATATTCATAACCGATGTTAATCGCGAGCATATTGATAATATTTTGGAACGCATCGAAGGGGAGTATAGACTCTTTGAGGTGTCGGCCGGTGATGTTGAACTGATAAAAGAACGATGAAAAGGGGAGAAACTAAATCTATTGCCGAACTTGTGAAGACAATGTTCCGCGAAGAGGGGCTCGAAACTCCGCTCAACGAATATCGTCTTATCAATGCGTGGGGCGAGGTGCTTGGTGCTGCCGTTGCTTCCTACACAAAGGAGCTGCGCATATATAATCAGGTGCTCTATGTGACCCTTACCTCGTCGGTGTTGCGTCACGAATTGTTTATGAACCGTAAATCCATTGTTCGCAGGCTCAACGAATATGTGAAGGCGCAGGTGATTACAGATATTATTTTGCGATGAATTTTGCAGAATAAACGAACTTATCTTCTTTCTTGTGGTTACTCTTTTGGGAAAAAGAGTATTTTTGCGGGCAGATAGTAAACGAAAATATGAAAATATAAAATAGGAAATTATGCAAGGATTTGAAACAAAAGCAAGGCTCGTGGTTCTGAGCTTTCTGCAATTTGCAGTTTGGGGTGCTTACCTCACATCAATGGGACGTTATTTGGGCAGTGTAGGCCTTGGTGAGTATATTGGTTGGTTCTACGCCGTTCAGGGCATAGTGTCAATATTTATGCCGGCTCTCATAGGCATTATTGCCGACCGTTGGGTACCCGCACAGCGTATGCTTGCCATCTGTCACGCCCTTTCGGCCGTGTTTATGATACTCACCGGTTATATGGGCCTCACAAAGGGCGATGCTGTTTCGTTCAACGACCTCTTCTGGCTCTACACGGCAGGCGTGGCTTTCTATATGCCCACTCTTGCCCTCTCTAATTCTGTTTCATACAAGGTGCTGGATATGGCTAAGCTCGATACTGTGAAGGCTTTTCCTCCCATTCGTGTCTTTGGAACGGTCGGTTTCATAGTTTCTATGTGGATTGTCGATTACACAGGCTTCCAAGGCGATTATAACCAATATTTTATATCGGCAGCGTGGGGCTTGGTGCTTGCTGCCTACTGCTTTACTCTCCCCAATTGTCCCGTGGGCAAGGGTGGCGAGAGCCGGTCGATTGCCGAGGCTTTGGGGCTCGATGCCTTTAAACTCTTCGGCCACAAGCGTATGGCTATATTCTTCATCTTCTCGATGCTGCTTGGCGGTGCGTTGCAGATATCCAATGGCTACGCCAATGGGTTTATTGCCGGCTTTGGAGCACTGCCGCAGTATGCCGATACGTTTGCCGTGCAGCACACAAATATCCTTATTTCGCTGTCACAAATATCCGAAACACTTTGCATTCTGCTCATTCCTTTCTTTTTGAGCAGGTTCGGCATTAAGCGTGTAATGCTTATGGCTATGCTTGCTTGGGTTCTGCGCTTCGGCTTCTTTGCGATAGGCGACCCCGGAATGCCCGGCGTGCTCTTCTTCGTCGCTTCTATGATTGTGTATGGTGCGGCGTTCGACTTTTTCAATATATCGGGCTCACTGTTTGTCGATAAGGAGGTTCCCGAAAATCAGCGTTCGAGTGCGCAGGGCCTTTTTATGCTTATGACCAACGGTCTTGGTGCTTCGATAGGTGTTATTGTGGCGCAAGAGGTGGTGAACCATTTTACGAAGGGTGGTACCGATTTTGCCGGTTGGCCCACAGCTTGGTACATATTTGCCGCCTATGCTCTTGTGGTTGCAATAGTGTTTGCCGTGGTGTTTAAAGAACGTGCCCGAGTATGATAGAATTGGTTGTTACGGATATAATGACAAAGACTGCCGACCATCGCGCTCACCTGCTTATGATGCGTGAGCGCGATGGCTTGCGCAGAATAGTTGTTGCCATCGGGTTGTATGAAGCACAGGCGATAGCATCAGCTATGCGCAATGTGCAGCCGTCTCGTCCTTTGCCTCACGACCTATTTACTTCCTTTTCTTCGCTCTTCGGCATAAGATTGTTATATTCGTTGGTGAGCAACATTGCCAACGGTACTTTCTGTTCGCAGATTTTTTTTGAACAGGAAGGGTCGGTAAAATCGCTCGATGCGCGCACCTCCGACGCAATAGCATTGGCACTGCGTGCGGGAGCCCCCATATATATAACCGACGAATTGCTCGACAGAATGTGCATCCGCGACGAGAATAACGGTGCAATATCAATCCCCATCACTGTTGTCGATGAAAATACACTGCGCTCGGCA
Organism: Bacteroidaceae bacterium; assembly: GCA_017466065.1. Next base: position 10,940 of record JAFTUV010000048.1, on the reverse strand, counting down.
CTTGATGCGGCTGTGAAGGATGAGAACTACGAACTTGCGATGAAACTGAAAGAGGAGATTGATTCCCGTCACAAGAACAATAAAGAGAATAACGACACAAATACAAAATAGGAATGGCACTATTCTATGTACCCGACATTGCCGACGGGTGGGAACTTCCCGAGGAGGAGGCTGCACACTGCTTGCGTGTGTTGCGTCTGTCGGTAGGCGACAGCTTGGAGATAACCGACGGCAAAGGTAATCTTTATAAGGCCGAAATTTCTTCGATACAAGGCAAGCATTGCTATGTGCAGGCACGCGAGATAATATCGGTGCCCAAAAGCTGGAACGGCAACATACACATAGCCATTGCTCCCACAAAGAACATCGACCGCATAGAGTGGCTCGCCGAAAAGGCCACCGAAATAGGACTCGACTCGCTCACCTTCCTGAATTGCCGTTTCTCGGAACGCAAAGTGGTGAAAGTCGACCGCATAGAGCGCATTGTAATATCGGCAATGAAGCAGTCGCTGAAATACACAAAGCCTGTGGTGGGCGCAATGGTCGATTTTAAGCAATTTGTGAACGAGTCCCGTCCCGGAGCGAAATATATTGCCCACTGCTATGCCGATAGTGAACGTGTGCTGCTGAAAGATGTGTTGCGCGAGGGCGAGGATGCCACTGTGCTCATTGGTCCCGAGGGAGATTTCAGCCCACAGGAGGTGGAGCTTGCCGTTAAGGCCGGCTACATTCCCGTGAGCTTGGGAAGCTCGCGTTTGAGGACCGAAACTGCCGGTCTTGCCGCTTGTCACACCTATATTCTAAAAAACGAGAAATAACACATAATAATGCCACGTTACTTCATCTATCTCTCATACGACGGAGCCGCCTACCACGGTTGGCAGGTGCAGCCCAATGCTGTTACCGTGCAACAGAGGCTCGAAGAGGCTCTCTCCACCCTTATGCGCACCCCTATGCAGGTGGTGGGCGCGGGCCGCACCGATGCCGGGGTTAATGCTGCGCTTATGGTGGCACACGCCGATTTTCCTTGTGAGATAGATGTTACCCACCTTGTATATAAACTGAACCGTTTGCTGCCTCCCGATATTGCGGTGAGTGCATTGCGTCGTGTGAAAGACGATGCTCACGCCCGTTTCGATGCTGTGTCGCGGAAGTATCACTATTATGTTGTCACGGAAAAGTTGCCCTTTCTGCGTCGTTACGCCTGTCGGGTGCAGCCGGGAATTGATTTTGAACTTATGAACCGCGCAGCGGAAGTTCTCTATGAATATTCCGATTTTACAAGTTTCAGCAAGCTGCACACCGATGTAAAGACCAACAACTGCAAGGTGACGCGGGCAGTGTGGATTGAAAAGGGCAACGGTGAGTGGTGCTTCGAGATTGAGGCCGACCGCTTTCTGCGCAATATGGTGCGTGCCATAGTGGGCACGCTGTTGCAGGTGGGGCGCGGGCGTTTGTCGCTCGACGGCTTTCGTGCGGTAATCGAGAATAAGGCACGAGGCGAGGCCGGCGATTCGGCAATGGGTGAGGCTCTCTTTCTTGTCGATGTTAAATACCCTCACGATATTTTCCTATGATGTGGGCGTTGTTGGCATTCGTTTCGGCGGCACTCCTCGGGTGTTACGACTTCTTTAAGAAAGTGTCGCTCAAAGGCAACTCCGTGGTTGGGGTGCTTTTTCTTAATACACTTTTCTCGGCAATAATATTCTTCCCGTTCATAGTGCTGTCGCACAGCGGTGTTATTACCGATGGCCATCTTTTTGTACCTTCCGCTTCGCCGGGCACTCATCTGTTGCTGCTTCTTAAAGCTGTAATTGTGCTATCGTCGTGGCTGTGCGGTTACATAGGCATAAAGCATCTGCCAATAACCATTGTGTCGCCCATACAATCGACGCGGCCGGTGCTGGTGCTGCTCGGTGCCTTGCTGTTATTCGGCGAGCATCTTAATTTGTATCAATGGGCGGGCGTGCTCATTGCCATCCTCTCGGTATTTCTGCTGGGCAGGAGCGGCAAGCGCGAGGGGATTGTGTTTGTGCATAATAAATGGATTTTGTTTGTTGCGCTTGCCGCACTGTTCGGTGCAGTGAGTGCCCTTTACGATAAATACCTTATGCGCAGTCTGGAACCGGTATTGGTGCAAAGTTGGTTCAATATATATCAATGCTTGCTTATGGGCTGCTTGCTTGTGGTGCTCAATCTGCTCTCGCCGGTGCAACGCTCCAAGAAACTCTATTGGCGTTGGAGCATTCCTATGATATCTCTCTTCCTTGCAATGGCCGACTTTTGCTACTTCACGGCACTTGCGCAGGATGGCGCGCTCATTGCTGTTGTTTCAATGATACGCCGTGGCAGCGTGGTTGTCGCATTCCTTTTTGGTGCCCTGCTGCTTCACGAAAAGAATTTGAAGAGCAAGGCTTTTGATATATTGCTTATACTTGTAGGATTGTACTTTTTATATTTAGGTTCGAAATGAGAAGGATGAAATTGACCATATTATTCGCCACATTTATGTTGGCTGGCAGTGTAGTGGCACAGAATATGCGCACGTTGTTTCTTAATGCCCCCGACAGCATAATGCCGTTGCTCACTTATAACAACCGTGCCGATTGTATCGACTTTATCGATGCAGGAATGCGTGCGAGGGTTACCAATCGTCTCGACGGTTATTCGGAACTGCTCTCAATCTCCGATGATTATATGGAGTTGCGCAGCACCGATAGCTCAACTATGCAGATGAAGCTGCTGCCCCTTGGCAACGACACAGTCGTGGCTGTTGTGCGCACTGTTTGTGCCGAGGCTTGCGACAGCCGCCTCACATTCTATAATCGCGATTGGACTATGGCGGCGAGCCCCGCTTTTGTCCGTCCCGCTGTCGAGGAGTTTTTTGTGGCAACCGATTCGCTCCCTTCTCTGCTTGCCCGTTGCGACATATATCTTGTGCAGCTGAGACTCTCCACAGCCGATAATTCGTTGCGTGCCGAATATACTATGCCGCATTATATGAGTGAGGAGGATTCTGCGCTTGTTGCTCCCAAATTGCAACCGATTGTGTATCGTTGGCAGGGTGGGGCATTTGTCAAGGAGTGATTATATACTCCTCTGTTCCCTTGTTGTGTTTCTTGAACAGTGCTCTGCTGTCGTCGATGAATTGTTGCATTTTTGCTCTTGCAGCCCCTCGCTGCACGATGCTTGTGTCGGCCGGAAGAATGGTGAAATTTCCTACTCCGTCGCGTCCGGGCCTTGCGACCCAAGTGAGGGCATATTGCAGTGACGACAACCAGCATAAATCATATACTCTTGTGAGGTTCATCCGAGCGAGCAGGCCTCCGTCGCGTCCACGGGCATACATTCCCGAAATAAGGTTGCCAAGCGAGTAAACAACGGCACTGCGTTTGGCTGTGGTGGAGTCCTTGCGCACCTCGATTGGCTGAACAACGTGCGGGTGGTTGCCTATTATGTGGTCCACACCTTGGTCGAGCAACCATTGTGCCAACTGCTTTATGTGTTTGGGCGGCAGGCTCACATACTCGTCGCCCCAGTGCATACAGGCGATTATTACGTGTGGCTTTAACTCCTTTGCCCGCTCAATATCCTTTTTCATAATCTCTTTGTCGATGAGGTTCACCACAAGCGGTGGCGGAACAGGTATTCCGTTGAGGCCGTATGTGTAGTTGAGCAGGGCTATTCTTGTACTCTTTTTCTCCACAATGAGCGGGTAGCGTTCCTTGCGGTCGATGCTGTCGCGATAAACACCGCAGTGAGTGATTTTCAGCGAGTCCAACATCTGCATTGTGCGTAAGGCACCGCGTTTGCCACGGTCGAGGCAGTGGTTATTGGCAAGGAGCAGAATATCGAACCCCGCTCCTTGGGCGGCGTAAAGGAAACTGTCGGGGGTGCAGAATGAGGGATAGCCGCCGTATCGGCTGTTGCCTATGGTCGTTTCGAGGTTGGCAATGGCAATGTCGGCACTGCTCACCTCCTTGCGTATGTGGTTGTAACAAGGGGAATAACTATATTTGCCGTCGGCGGTGCGGGCGGCCTTCAACTGGCTTTCGTGCTGCATAAGGTCGCCGGCGAACAGCAGGCTGATGCGTGAAGAAATATCGACAATCGTGTGTGCTGTTGTTACGGTAACAGCACACACGGTTGTCAATATTATAAGTTTAATTAACCTCAATGGTGGTTATTTGTATATTTTGTGGGTTGCGGCCAGCAGAGTGTTTTTCATAAGCGATACGATGGTCATAGGGCCCACTCCGCCGGGTACCGGGGTTATAAACGAGCATTTGGGAGCCACATTCTCGAAATCTACATCGCCACAAAGACGGAAGCCTTGTTTGCGTGTAGCGTCGGGAACGCGTGTGGTGCCTACATCTATTATCACGGCACCCTCCTTTACCATTTCGGCCTTTACGAAGTGAGGCTGTCCCAGAGCTGCGATTATTATGTCGGCTTTTTGGCACTCCTCGGCAATATTCTGTGTGTGGCTGTGGCAGATGGTTACTGTTGCATCGCCGGGTGTCTGCTTCTGCATCATAAGGCTTGCTACGGGCTTGCCCACGATGTTGCTGCGGCCCAGCACCACACATTTTTTCCCTTTTGTGTCTATATTGTAGCGGCGCAACAGCTCTATAATGCCGTTTGGCGTTGCCGAAAGGAAGCAGGGAAGCCCTATCGAGAGGCGGCCGGCATTCACAGGGTGGAACCCGTCGACATCCTTGCGATAATCAATAGCTTCGGTAATTTTCTGCTCGTCGATGTGCTTGGGCAGTGGCAACTGCACTATAAAGCCGTCAATGTCTTTGTCCTTGTTAAGCTCGTCTATCTTGGATAGCAACTCCTCTTCGGTTACATCGGCCTCGTAACGTATGAGCGTGGAGGTGAACCCGCACTCCTCGCAGGCACGCACTTTGTTGGCAACGTATGTTTCACTGCCTCCGTCGTGTCCCACAAGAATTGCTGCAAGGTGTGGGCGTTTGCCGCCGGTGGCAATGATTTTTTCAACCTCCTGTGCTATCTCTTTTTTTATGGTTGCCGCAATGGCCTTTCCGTCGATAAGTTGCATAGTCGTTTCTTCGTTAATTACATTTTAAAACGTGACATTAGGTTGCCCATCTTGCCACCGGCAACGCTCTTCATTGCTTTGCGTATCTGCTCAAACTGTTTCATAAGGCGGTTAACCTCTTGCAGTGTGGTTCCGCTGCCGCGTGCGATGCGCTCCCTGCGCGATGCGTTTATAATGTCGGGGTTGGCGCGTTCCTTGGGTGTCATTGAACGTATTATTGCCTCCACGCTCTTGAATGCGTTGTCGTCAATGTCAATATCCTTTATAGCTTTTCCCACTCCGGGTATCATTCCCATAAGGTCCTTTATGTTACCCATTTTCTTTATTTGCTCAATCTGGGTGAGGAAGTCGTTGAAGTCGAATTGGTTGCGTGCGAGCTTTCGTTGGAGTTTCTTTGCCTCCTCTTCGTCGAACTGCTCCTGTGCACGCTCCACCAACGAAACAACATCTCCCATTCCCAAGATGCGGTCGGCCATACGGTTGGGGTGGAATTGGTCGATTGCCTCCATTTTTTCACCGGTGCCGATGAATTTGATGGGCTTGTCAACCACGGTGCGTATGGAGAGGGCGGCACCACCACGGGTGTCACCATCGAGCTTGGTGAGGATAACGCCGGTAAAGTCGAGACGGTCGTTAAACTCCTTGGCGGTGTTCACGGCATCCTGTCCGGTCATAGAGTCGACTACGAAAAGGGTTTCTGTGGGGTTTACGGCCTCTTTTATGGCTGCAATCTCCTGCATCATCGCTTCGTCGATGGCCAAGCGTCCGGCGGTGTCTATAATCACCAGATTGTACCCATTGTGCTTTGCCTCCTTAATGGCGTTGAGGGCTATTTCCACAGGGTTTTTATTCTCGGGCTCGCTATATACGGGAACGCCTATCTGCTCGCCAAGCACTTTCAGCTGGTCGATGGCTGCGGGACGATAAATGTCGCAAGCAACGAGCAGGGGGTTGCGGTTCTTTTTCTTTTTCAGGAAATTGGCAAGTTTCGACGAGAATGTGGTCTTACCGGAGCCTTGCAAGCCCGACATTAGTATAACCGCAGGGTGACCTTCGTAGTTTATTTCGGCAGTCTGCCCGCCCATAAGGGTGGTGAGCTCGTCATGCACAATCTTGATCATCAACTGGCTGGGGCGTATCGAAGTGAGCACATTCTGGCCTATGGCTTTGTTCTTCACTGTGTCGGTAAAGGTCTTTGCCACTTTGTAGTTGACATCGGCGTCGAGCAGAGCCTTGCGCACATCCTTCAACGTTTCGGCAACGTTTACTTCGGTAATTCGTCCTTCGCCTTTAAGTATTTTAAATGAGCGTTCAAGACGCTCGCTCAGGTTTTCAAACATATTGCTGTATATTTTTTATTGTTATCTGTTTATGCTTATTATGCTTCCCGTTGCCGTGTCGAAGAGCACTTTTGTTTGTGCATTCTTGTTGAACAGGGATTTTGACAATGTTTCGGTAACTCCGAACTGTGCAATGGGAAGTTCTTTGCTGTATAATGTTTTTAGGGTTGTGTAGATTTTAAATTCGGCTTTTCCGGGGACATTGTAGCAGATGCCCTCCTTCTTTGCAGCTTTTTTTCCCTCGGGCTGTGTGGGTACATATATGCTGTTGAGATTGCGGAAGTCGTAATATACGGGAGCTCCCGCAAGGTTGTTGTTGTCCACTACGCCTAATTTGCGCGAGAAACGGAACAGGATGCTTTTTGTGGTGTCACTGTCTGTGCCGGGGATAAAATTTATCTTGCGGCTTACGTATGTAGTGTCGGTGGTGCCGGTGAATAGTGCAAGATAGGCTTTTTCCTGCTTGTCAAGCTCGTCGAGTATCAACTGCATCGAGAGCCCGTCCTTCGGCATATTATCGGCTTCTCCTTTAACAATGGATAGTTTGCTCTCTCTTATCGAATAAATCTCTTTTGCCACAAGTTCGGCCATCTTGGCGGTTGATGTCGATTGCAGCATCTCCTCGCTCATAAATTGCTTGGCATCGGCAATCGCTCTCTTTTCGGCCGGAGCCGGGGCGGCCGGAGCCTCTTTGGCGATTGTAGTGTTTATGCCGGCGATTATTCCATCCTCGGTCAGTTGCAGATTGCTTGCCGAGCTGTTATTCAGCTTCACTGTGTAGGTCTTTTGCGGGTCGGCCTTGCCATAGAGCCTTACGCTCACCCCCCTAAGTTCCCAGTATTTCTCTTCGGCAGTTATTACATTGTTCATACGCAGGAACTTGTCGGCATACCTGTGAAACTCTCCCGGTGTCTGCTTGATGCACATTGCATCCACCGTAATCTCAATGCCGGTGGAGGGTAGTGTGTAGGTTACTCCTTCGGATGTCCCCGAGAGGAAAGAACTTACATCGAATTGTGCCATACAAGGCAACGCGATAAGTGATACAAGAATAAATGCAATCTGTTTCATAGGGCAGTGTGCTGTTGCGGGTCTGCTCTTGGCAAAAGTGCAAAAACCGCAATTTCTGTGCGAAGATACGAAATATTTTGAATTCCTCCTTAAAAAACGGCGTTTACTTCGGATGTTTGCGCTTTCACGCGGCTAAAAGGGTGTGTTTGCGTTTTTTGCGATATTTTTTTGAAAGAATTTTTAACAGCTTCTTCATTTTTCGGAAGTTTATAGTACTTTTGTGGAGTCATTCATATAAATGTTGTACTTGAATAATACGAAATTTAAACAACTTCTTATATATGTCACGAATTAAGATACACGATAAATACTTCGAAACATCTATTCCCCACGAAGAGATTGTTGCAGCCGTTAAACGTGTGGCTGCCGAAATTAACCGGGATTATGCCGGCAAACGCCCCCTTTTGCTTGGTGTGCTTAACGGTTGCTTTATGTTCGCAGCCGAGCTTATGCGCAATCTCGAAATAGAGTGTGAAATATCCTTTGTAAAGCTCTCCTCCTATCAGGGAACCACAACCACAGGAGTCGTGCGCGAGGTGCTGGGCCTCACCGAGAATCTTGCAGGGCGCGATGTGATAATCGTAGAGGATATTGTAGATACCGGCTACACAATGCAGCGTATGATAGAGAGCTTGGGCACACGTTGCCCGGCATCGGTGCAGATAGCCTCGCTCTTTGTGAAACCCGCCCGCTTGCAAGTGCCTGTGGATGTGAAATACAGCGTGTTTACCATCCCCGACAGGTTTATCGTGGGTTACGGCCTCGATTACGATGGCTTGGGGCGCAATCTGCAAGATGTTTACGATGTTGTCGAAGAATAACTTTTGAAAATAGAAATAACAATGCTTAATATAGTAATATTCGGTGCTCCGGGTTCGGGAAAAGGCACTCAAAGCGAGAGAATTGTAGAAAAGTATGGAATAGACCACATTTCGACAGGCGATGTGTTGCGTGCCGAAATAAAGGCCGGCAGTGAACTCGGCAGTGTTGCCAAACAGCTTATAGACAACGGGCAGCTGATCCCCGACACTCTTATGCTCGATATTCTTTCGTCCAAGCTTGACACACTCACCGACAGCAAAGGTGTGATATTCGACGGCTTTCCTCGCACCATAGCACAGGCCGAGGCTTTGAAAGAGATGCTTGCTGCAAGAGCGCAGGAGGTGACAGCAATGATTGAGCTCGATGTTCCTGAGGAGGAACTTATGACACGTCTCATAAAGCGTGGGCAGGAGTCGGGCCGTGCCGATGACAACGAGGAGACCATCAAGAAACGCCTTGTTGTTTACCACAACCAGACAGCTCCTTTGAAGGAGTGGTACGAGAAGGAAGGCAAGCGTTGCTACATCAACGGCCTTGGTGAGCTCGACCGCATCTTTGCCGACATTGTTGCGGCTATTGATACCAGAATTTAAAATACTTGTAAAAAGGGGTGCGTGCATAGGAGTGGTACGCCCTCTTTTTTTATAATATATCCTCTCGTTAGCCGGGAGGGAGTGTTAAAGGCAAGCGGTCCCGGACTCTCCCTCTGTTAGAGGGAGTACCCGCAAGGGGAGGGAGTATGGATAATCGGCAGGAGAGATACTCCTCCGTCACTGCGCCGTGCTTGTGCCACCTCCTCTATGAGAGGAGGAGTAAATAAAAATAGAAGTTAGATTGTTGTATAAAATAAAGTAACCAAGGAATATGGCAGAATCCAATTTTATAGACTATGTGAAAATCGTATGTCGTTCGGGGCGTGGTGGCCGTGGAATGGCCCATCTGCATCGTGCAAAATATATCCCCAACGGCGGCCCCGATGGTGGCGATGGCGGCAAGGGTGGCGACATAATATTGCGCGGGAATCGTAACTATTGGACACTGCTTCACCTGAAATACCAGCGTCACGTCTTTGCCGGCAACGGACAGAATGGCGGAATTAACAAGAGTACCGGTGCCGACGGCGAGAGCAAGATAATAGATGTGCCTTGCGGCACTGTGGCCTATAATGCCGAAACGGGTGAATTCCTTTGTGATGTTATGGAGGATGGGCAGCTTGTCACATTGCTTAAAGGAGGCCGAGGAGGCTTGGGAAACGTGCATTTTGCAACTCCCACACGCCAAGCTCCGCGCTTTGCACAGCCGGGTGAGCCTATGCGTGAAATGACTGTTACGCTCGAACTTAAACTGCTTGCCGATGTTGGTCTTGTGGGCTTCCCCAACGCAGGGAAATCCACACTCCTATCCACTGTGTCGGCTGCAAAGCCCAAGATTGCCAATTATCCTTTTACCACAATGGAACCGCAGCTTGGCATTGTATCGCACCGCGACAATAAATCGTTTGTTATGGCCGATATTCCCGGAATTATCGAGGGCGCGAGCCAAGGCAGGGGATTGGGGCTTCGTTTCTTGCGACACATTGAGCGTAACTCGTTGTTGCTCTTTATGGTGCCTGCCGACACCGAGGATATTAAGCGGGAATATGAGATTCTGCTTAACGAGCTTGCGACCTTCAACCCCGAAATGCTCGACAAGCAGCGCGTGCTTGCCGTTACCAAATGCGACCTTATAGACGAGGAACTTAAAGAGATGCTCCTTCCCACGCTTCCCGAGGGTGTTCCTGCCGTCTTTATTTCGGCAGCCACGGGCGAGGGCATTCAAGAGCTTAAAGACCTTCTGTGGGCCTCTCTCAATAGCGAGGAGAACCGTATGGCGGCTGTTAAGCGTGAGGAGCTTGTGCATCGTAATTACGATGCCCGTATGCTTGCCAACGATTTTGCCGATTGGGAGAGTGATTTTGTGGACGAGGAACCCGATGACGAGGATTTTAATTACGAGGAGTTTGATTTTGACGAGGAGTAACCTTGTTTGGCGGCTGATAGTAAGGATACTGAATAGAGTGCCCCCGCTTAATTTTAGGTAGGTAATAAAAAACAGAACTCGATTGAGTTCTGTTTTTTATTAAGTAATTTTTTGTGTGTTTGTTGACAATGCTCGCTTAGCGCCACCCACGCGGCACCAAAACTCTCCCGCTTTTAGAGGGAGTACCCGCAGGGGGAGGGAGTATGCTTCGCGTGACCTATGGCTGCTTGCATTGTCGATAAGTAATTGAAATTACTTATTCCATAAATTTACCCATTGATAAAATTTCATTTTATCCAACCTCGGCTGCGCTCGTTTCGTTGTAGTTTTTTAAGTCAAAGGCTTTTTTTTTTATTTATGGTTAACTTACTCCTTTGGGAACATAAATGTTCCGTCGTCGCAAGCAGCGCTGTGGCTTCGCGCTGCCGCTTGCACGAGCTTTCACCTTCGGTTCGTGGGGCAAAGTGTTTTACTTGCCCCACAGGTTGCCCCAATTGATAGTACTCGTTATTCGCGCACCGCGTGGCACAAACTTTGTCTGTGCTTCACGCGACTTTCGCTACTCGTACTATCGATGGTGAAATTTACTTGTTCCACAAATTTCCCCATTCACCGCGGTTGGT
>JAFTUV010000004.1 GCA_017466065.1 Bacteroidaceae bacterium | reverse complement strand
TACTCGCCATCGGCTGTGCCGGCTTTTGCGGTGGTAGTGAGAACTGCAACATCGCCTTCTGTGCCGGTGAAGTTCAAGTTCTTGCTTGAATAAACCACTACTCTCATCGAACCGTCAGGCTGCAAGGCTGCCTCTGCTGTGTGAGGAGATCTGGTGCTCGGGTTGCGGCTGCCTACGAATGCGTCGTAGTAGTAAACTCCATCCTCCTCTACACCCGAAATTTCAAGTCCCTCGGGGAAGTAGATGTCGAACTGAATGGCTGTGAAGGGGAAGTCGGGGTTGGTAACGTTGATAATCAGGTCGCTGCCATCACCTTCTGCCGAAATTGTGCTGAGTGTTTGAGCACTCAAAGATGCAGTGCAGAACAACAATACTGCTGCAAAAATGCTTTTTAAGTACAATTTTTTCATAAATAAATAGTTTTATGTTTTATTGTCGGCGAGAAATTCTCGCCGACAATAAAACGATTATTAATAAATTACTTTCTTTCCGTTTACAATGTAAATACCTTTCTCCACCTTGTTAACCTTGCGGCCTTGGAGGTCATATATAACACCTTCTGTGCCGTTTGTGTTCTCGGTAACAATCTCCTCGATGCCGGTAGTGCCGTCGTCGGGAGTGTTTGTCACCTCTACAAACTTCTCATAGAGCTCCTCGTTATTCTCGATAGAGAACATCTCGAATACCCATTTACTGGTGCTTGCTGTTGTGGCGTATGAAATTGCATTTCCGCTCTCGGCAGCTGTTGTCATAACACCCTTGGTCGCATCCACTCCTGTGTGTATGGTGGTAGCTTTCTCGTCAATATCGTAGTCGAATGTGATAGCTCTGTAATCGAGTTCCTCATTATCCGATACCATATAGTAGTTCTGTTCTCTACCTGTTTTTGAATTTACAAAACGGTAAACTGCCATTTCGTAGGCTTTGTTCACGAGTTTGTATTCACCGTGATTGTTTATGGGGAAGAGTGCCCATAGCATTGCGTCGGTAATGTCCTCCTCGTCGGTTGCGTCGATAAGAGCAACGCGTTGGTTGCTGGGCAATATATACCACACCTTGCTGCTGTTAGAGTTGCTGCGTATTACATACCATCTGATGTTGCTGTCTCTCGTTTCACCGGGCGCAGTGATGTTATACTTGCCGGCGATGGTGTTGAGGCTCACGCGCAAGGCGGTGATGTAATTGTAATAGTCGCTTGTATTCTCCCAATTAACGGCAGTATAGTCGTTGTAGAGATCTTTTACATAATCCTGCAACAGAATGTCGTTAGAATAGATGTTCTTGTTCAATGTTACAGTGTCGCCCTTTGCAAGTACAATTGTATCCGATACCTCGATGAGAGTATTCTTTGCCTGCTCCATAAGTGCAGTGAGTGTCTCAGTCTCGAATTCAAGCGATGTATCTTCGAGCATACGGATAGCCCATTTTGCTTTTGTTTCGCTGGGGTTCATACCCTGTACGGCAGCACCTGACGAATTTAAGCCGATACCGGTATTGGCGTTATCCTTCCTTGTGAATACAGTCATACCATCGTTGGTGTAGTTCAAATTGAATACAACAGCGTTGCTGGTAAATGTACCCATTGCGTAAACATCGTTGTTGAGCGATACCGACGAAATGTAGTAACCATTCTCGTTCCTTATGTAGTAGTCACCCGGTGTACCGGCATACTCGAATGTCCAGTGCTTGTCAGCATCGTCGGTGAATGTTCCGGTAGCTGTGCTGCTAACCTCTCCCTTTACACCTTCTTCGGTCCAAGTGAGGTAGTTCGAACGAAGGCTGTAATGACCGTTGAACATATAGTAGTAGCAACCCTCCTTAACGGTGAGGCGTGCCTTGGGGTTGTTGATAATCTTGTTATACTCATCGTCGAGCAAGCTGCTCCACTCTGCATAGGATTTCTCGCTTTTATCCTTGTTGTCGTATGCAGCCTTTGCAGCTGTATATATGGTTTTAAGGTCGGCGATGGAGTCGGCAATGTATTTACCAATTTCGTTGCTTGCCGATGAAGCGTTGTTCACAATGTATGCGGCATTCTTGATAGATGCATCGAGAGTCTCATACTGCATCTCTTCGGGACCTGTCGATGCGTTGGGTACAATGTAGTCGGTACCGTCGGCTTGTGCAGCAACAACCTTCAATTCTGCGTTCAAGTGTGCGGTGGGAATTGTCATACTCTTTCTGTTGGTGAAAGTGAGTAATTCGCCTGTTGTTGCATTGTACAGTTTGAATCCGAGTGCACCACCGGCGTTGGCACCCTCTTTAATCATAATCTTGCCGTTTACATTGGTGTAGTAGTAGTCTTGTGCTTTTACACTTTCGTCTACGTAGTCTTCCCATTGTCCGAAGTCACCAACCTCGCCGATGCGCTCGCCTTCCCAGTCGGCATAGTTTGCACGATAGCCTTGTTGGATATATTCGTTGTCGCTGAGGCCTGCGTAAAGGTCAATCTTTTCTTTAAGCTCCTCGTTTACAATGTATTTCGAGGGGCGTATGCGGTCTTCGAGGAACATCAGGTGACCACCCTTCTTCTCATACTGCTGCATACGAGCCTTGCTGGCGTCGATGTCTGCCTGCAATGCATATACATAGTGGTGACCGTAGTCGCCTACGAATCCGTTCTTGAAGGGAACAAAGAAGCCCCAAGCCTCGAAGAACTCGCTGAGGTCCATGTTGGTAAGTTCGCAGGCAATTTCGGCAAACTTCAATTGGTCGTAAAGGGCGTTTACAGAATTTCTGTAATAACCATTCTCGTCGAGTTCGTCGCTCGACCATACTTGCCAACCGATGAGGCGGTCGTGACGCAATCTGTCAAAGAAACGGGGGTAGAATGTGGGGTCTTTCTTTGCAGCGTGGAAGTAGAGGAACAGCTGGAAGTACATACGTGTCATACTGAACAACTTGCTACCATAAGCACCCTCTCCGCGAAGGACATAAGGTACTTTGTTCTCAAAGTCGATAATCTGGTTGGCCATACTCTGTCCGCGGCTGGTGTGTGTTCCTTGGTAGAAGATAACCATATTGGCAAGAGCGTTGTTACTAACCTCCGATGTACCTGTAATTTCGAATGCATACTGGTTGTTGTGGCCAATCTCGTGGTTGGGGCCCCAAGAACTACCTGCATCGTTTGCAATAATATCGTAGTTTACAATGGTGCTCAATGTGTTGTTGTTGTAGTGTGTACGGTGGTTACCTGCGTCCATAAAACCGCCGTCGTCCGACATTGCAAGCTGCAAGTTGTTGAACCAAGGATAGTATTTGTCGAGCATCATCATCTTCTGCTGTGTGCCGTTCCAGAAGTCCCAAAGTGTCATCACCTCTTCAATCTTGGTGGGGCAGGCTGCGAGGAACTCTCTTTTGCGGAAGGCCATCAAAGTGTAATCACCCTTCGCAAGGATAGCATCGGGGTTCTGGAACATATTGTTCTTCATATAAGCCCAGTCGGCATTTGTGTGGCCACGCTCCTTGCTCCAAAAACCGTTCACATAACCGTTCTCGATGTGAACCTTAACGGCAGGGTAGTCGGCGAGTTTCGCACCGGCGGTGTCGGTGTCGCAAATGTAGCTCAAATAGAGAACACCGTTGGTGAGCGAAGCGGGAACAATATTCAAACCTTCGTGCAGAATGGTGGTTGTTCCGAAGTAGAATGTTCCGGCACATTCATCGAGTTCTACTGTTGTGCCCTCGGGAATATCCTCTACGCACACATAGATGAAGCCTTTGTCGTTGTCGGTACAGATACCGGTGGGGTTGTCCACGGGGCTGTAATAACGGGTGTAGAGAACATCGGCCCATTTAACAGGCTCGCTGTAAGGCTTGTAATCGTATATACGGAACTCTTTTTCGCGTGTTGTTGTGTCCCAAGTGCTGTTCTTTACTTTGAGCACAACAGCCTGCAAGTCGGCGGGAATGTTGGGCACGAGTGCAAGAATTGCATCGTCGCTCATTGCAGCATACTCGGCTTTGAGTGTGGTACAAGCCTTGTCCTCGAAGAGGGCTTCGAATTCTGCTGCAATGTTCTCGCTGTTTGATACAATTTCGTTGAAGTTGTTATATATCTCGCGAGCAGCTGCAATCTCCTCGGCGGTAATGCTCACCTCCTCGAATGTCCAGTTTGTGGCCTCGGCACTTGCGTTCCAAGGTACACAAACGTTACTGCTTGCGCAGTGCATAGCCCAGTTGCCACCACTTGTAGAGGTTATTGTGTAGCAACCGTTGAAGAAACTGCTATTGTCGTTGATGTAGAGGCTGTAAGTAGGGTTGTGGGCTGTGTAGAAAGCCGCATTCGTGTTGTTCTGGAAAATAAGGTTGCGCCCTGTGTACACATTCTGTATTGTGTAACGCGAAGCCACCGATGTTTCTGTTATTATCCACATCTGGTTGTAGTCGGTACTTGTTCCTTTATCCTTACAACCAACAGTGTTGTCACCGATTTTTTCATAGGCAACATTGCCGTATAGCTTGTTTACTATACGATAAACTTTGCCCGATTCAACCTGCGCTGTTGCAGTGAAGGCCGAAAATACTGCTAATAATGACAGTAGTAAAGTTTTGATTTTCATATTGTTAATAAATTAAAAGTTATAGTCGTGTCAATAAGTGTGCTTCAAATGCACAATAACTCTAATATATTTCATTGGCAAATATAAGGCTTTTTTTTTAATAATTCTTTTCCTTTCTTTATTTATTTGAATTTTAACGTTTTTTTTCGATGGGGGCAACTACGCTTTTTATGTTTGTTTTGTAAATATTTTTTATAATAATAGGTTCGTAATTTACCGTTTGTTCCAATGCTTCCTTTACCTTGATATTATATGTGGCACAGTGTCCTTTTTTGTGGTAGAATGTTACTTGTTGTACGGAAATAAAATTTATGATAGTTTTTCTATTTTTCGTAAAAATTCTTGCGAGTTTCGATAAATCTCTTCATATTTGCATAATTAAATGTATGTTCAAATAGGAGTGTACGGGCGCGGTCTTGGCTAATATTTTGATAGCCAAAATGTTATCCCGCCTTTGTGCTTTTTTGTTGAATGTATGTTTGGTTTTCCGGCGCGAGTCGGGTTTATTGAGAGAATTTAATTAACCTTATTTTATTAACTAATTTCTACGTTATGAGAAAAAAACTATTTCTAACTCTTGCGTTGCTCGTTGCATCATTTGCAACTGTTAACGCACAGTGGTCGCAGACCTTGTCAGCGATAGATGGTTTTACCGGCGTTGTAGACAGCAATAGCGGCTGCAAAACCGTTAAAACCGGTCTTATTAAGCCAAGTGCCCCCATTGAGGGTTTGCGTATTACCTTTGTAAAGTCGGGTAGTACAGCAGAGAACCATATCAACTTGGGCACTCCTATGGTGGCTCTCTCTGAGGTTAAGGTACTTGATAGTGAAGGCAACAATGTGGCTTACACTCCTTCAAGTAACTCGGTTCAGGATAACGAGGGTTCACTTCCTTCAATCGCCGACGGTAATTATGATACCTATTACCACTCTTTCTGGGGTTCTGGTATCAATGACCGTGTTGAAGGCGAGTATGTTTATGTAGAGCTCGCATTTGAGCAGCCTGTTTCTGCTTTCCGTCTTATGTTGGCAGCCGGCAAGAATCACGCTCATATGTGTCCCGAAATTGCAGTTCTTACTCCCGCCGGTGTTGTAGGTGTTCCCGCCGAGCTTGGCGAGCTCCCCGAGGGTGAGTTCGAACTTGGCGAGCGTCTTACTACAATGGATGAGCTCCTTGCTGCCGAATATTTTGCTATTCGCGGTAACACTCCCAAGACTTACACAAAGGATAAAACCGATTATGAATGGATTGGTGCCCGTTTCATCACCGGTACAGGTAACTACAATTGGGTAGCCGAGGATTCTACACATCTCTATGGCCCCAATATGGCTGCACAGCTTATCGAAGGTGCTGTAGAAGGTACATACTACATCTACTGGCCTAAGTACAATGCTTACATTGGTGACTATGGTAAGATCGATCCCAATCGTGGTGGCCTTGCAACCGTTACCGGTCCTAACAGCGAGTTCTGGCAGGATTGGCAGGTAGGTTCATCATCTGTTGAAGCTGCTGCCGACCTTATGATTGCGGCTACTGCAGACGGCCAATTTACACTTGCTTATGAGACAACTCTTGGCGATGCAAACAAAACTCCCACTGTTGCTTATATCGCAGCCGAGCCCCGTGACGAGGAAAACCGTCCTTTTAAAGTGTTTAACGGCGACTTGCGCGCACAGTTGAAGAGCGGTAACTACGACAGCGGTTACAGCCTTCCTGTAGGTTTCGAGTTCGATTTCTTCGCTTGTACATACATCGCTCCCGAGTATCTTGCACAGGCCGAGCTTAACGGCTTCCTCTTCGATGCTGCCAATGTAGTTGCAAGCTATGGTGGTCGTCAGGACAGCGAGGACTATTTGGGTGAAGCATTCTATGACAACCTTGTTCAGGCTATCACCGATGCACAGTCTCTTATCGATGGCGGTGCCGGCAACGACGAGCTTAATGCACAAATCGAAGTAGTGAAAGAGGCTATCATCGGTTATCTCTATTCTGTTTCATATCAGAAATATGACGAGGTTGATTATCTCTACGACCAGTTGAGCGAAGAGGGACTTTTCTGTACAAACGATGCCCTCGAAGTAGGTAAATACACCGAGGAGTCTTTCGATGCTATCCTTCGTCCTATCCAAGGTACAATGGAGACTCTTGCCAGCGATTATGAGTCGTTCGGTGCTATCTATGACTATTATGGTTCCTATCTTACAGCTTTTGCAGACTATGATGCAGCTCTCAAAGAGTTCTATGCAGGTAAAGTTGTTGCAACTCCTTGGCCTGTAACATTCACAACTGCCGATGGTCTGCCTGCAACAGCTGCCAACGTTTGGAGGTCTCCTATGATTCGTCCCGACTTCAACGGCTTGAACGGTTTCCGTATCACATTCTTGGAGAATGCCAACGATGATATTAAGTTTGGTTATCCCTTGGCTATTTTGGCAGAATTGTGCGTTAGAGATGCCGATGGTAATGTAATTCCTTTGACCGAGGCTAATATTAGCACTAACTCTCTTGAACCCACAGAGGGTAGCATCGCTTCTCTCTTCGATGGTGATATAGAGACATTCTATCACTCACAGTGGTCGGGTAGCTTGTCACTCGATAACTATGTATATCTCGATGTTGAACTTCCCGATACATACGTAGGTATCACCGTTGAGTGGATTGCTCGTCAAAACAACTGGCCCTGTTCTCCCAGAAAGGTATGCGTAGGTCCTTATGGAGAAACCTACGACCCCATTGCAGAGTCGGAGAACCCCTACAATGTAGCGGTTGGTGCACAGGTTACCGAGGCTTCTCAAATCCAAGACTGGGGCTTGTATGCAATCAAGGGCTTGCTCGATACAAATGCAGAGATTTTGAGCGAGGATGAGCTTGGCAACGAGCGTTGGTTCACAGGCGTTGTACCTTTCCACACATCGGTTGTTCGTGAGGATTGTGCATACTTCTTCGTTAAGAACAGCGATGGTACATTCAACATCCTTAACTTGAAGAGCTCTAAGTTCTGGGGCGATGCTCCCGGTGACGGTAGCGATGCAAAAGAGGTTAACACAACTTCCGAGGCTGCCGACATTAACATCGTGAAATCTACTCACGCTGCTTACACCAACACATTCGTGCTTTACAGCTCGCTTCCCGATACTACAAAATTGTCAGCTTCTTTCGAGTATGCCGATAGCGCTACCGAAACAGAAATTACTGTTGAGGCTGTTGATGTTATCACAAAATACAACGTATTTATGGACTGGGGCAACAGAGTTGCTCAGCGCTACTGCGTAGATCCTCAGCCCGGTATTGCCGATGTTTCTGTTTGGGGCGAGCAGGCCGAGAACGTAGAGCTTGTTGATGAATACTTCCAAGCTAAGGGTGCTGCCGGTGACTACCTGCACTTTAACAAGACCAACGGTGAGGGTGAGTGGAAAATCTACCGCCTGACAATGGATAATCCCTATTACTATTGGTTGACATCACTCGTTGGTATTGCCGAGGATATGGGTATTACAGAGGGTATCAACCCCGGTCAGTTCAAGGATACAGGTGACTTTGCAGACGACTATGCTGCTGCACAGGCTGTAATCGATGCTACTAACTATGCCGGTGCCGAGGCTGCTGCCAAGAAATTGGCTACTACATTGGAGTCAACAACTGCCGGTACACTTGAGCGTAACCCCATCACCGAAGGTACTTATATCTTCGAGGCTGCTCACAGCGGTTACGGTGGCAGAAAGGCTATGTATGTTAAGACCTTGGACGATGGTACTCACGACCTCGCTTGGGGTAACAAGCCCGCCGACTACACAACAGACGAGGGTAAGACATACCTCTTCACTCTCGAAACAGTGCCTTATATCGACGACCTTATCGCCGACAATGTTGTTACCGAGGAAATGAGAGATTGTGTATACTTCATCAAGAGTGTTGCTACCGGTGAATATGTACAGACCTACACAGGTGATCCTTCATATTCATACTCGTTCACAAGCGATAATCAAGGTGCAGTTCCCTACATCTTCCGTCGTGGTACAACCGATATCTACACAATCAATACCGATGGTCAGGGTCATATGCACACCGAAGGTCACGGTGGCGGTACCGGTAACGCAGGTGATATAGTAACTTGGAACGGTACTCCCGATAATACTTCGGCTTCTGCTTGGCGTTTGATTACATATATCGAGGAAACAACAATTACCGGTGACCTTAACGCTGACGGCGAAGTTTCTGTTGGTGACCTTGCAATATTGGTAGGTATGGTTCTTGATCCTTCACTTGCAACCGATGCTGCTGACCTTAACGCTGACAGTGAAGTTTCTGTTGGTGACCTCACAATCCTTGTATCTATGATACTTGGTACCGACACAGCTTCTGAGGCTCCCGCAAAGGCTGCTGCCACACGCGCAGCTGCGCTCAGCACAATTTCGGCAGAAGGTGATGGCAGCGACCTGATTATCAATGTTACCAACCCCGACTTCCCCTTCACAGCCATTCAGTTCGACATCTACTTCCCCGAGGGACTTGAAATTTCGGGTGTAGAGGAGGATGGTGTTTACTACTACGACGCATTCGTAGGCAGCCG
>JAFTUV010000047.1 GCA_017466065.1 Bacteroidaceae bacterium | reverse complement strand
GTCCTCTCAGGCCATTCTTGACCACATTGGAGGAACCACAAAAAAAGCATTTTTTTTAGCATATCAATGATAATCTTTGCAAAGATATGTATATCAAACGATTACAAAGGTTTTATCCTACTTTTTGCCCACCCTGCCAAAAGAAAGCGTGGCACTGCTATGTCACACATCTAATTGAAGGTCGTAGGAAGAACCTGTACACGGATATAATGATAGCAGCCCACGCTATAAGGCGTGAGAACCACTATGCTATCTCTTGTGTACATTTGAAAATTTCCTACGTTCTCAATTACAAGATGAGCATAACGCTTCTATAAAATTGTATGTCGTTGTGGATTTTTGCAATCCGGTGGCAAATATAATATTCTAATATGAGAAATCGGGGTTTAACTAATCTTTTTTTGCACTATCTTTACCTTCGGTGAAGATAGGCTGCGCTCTCTTAAAAACTGCAAGTAAACTTGCTTTTTGCTCGCTTGTACTATCTTTGGCTGTCGTTTTTTAGTACAATCTTCATTTAGCTTGCACTATCTTTACCTTCGGTGAAGATAGGCTGCGCTCGGCAATACTTTTATAAATTCTGTTGCTTGAACGAAAAAAACTTGCTTATTCCCCACGGAATAAGCAACTCTCGCTGCGCTCGTGTTTGTAAATTATTGCTCTTCAATTCTTTTGTGAAGCGGGCTTCCCAACGAATTTTGTGCAATAATTTTTGTCGCTTTTTTCGTTGCTTTTATTGTGGTGAATTTTATTGTTTTTTCTTTTCAAAAAACTTGATTTTATTTTGTATTGCTCTCGTCTTGCACTATCTTTGTATGTCCGAAGCTATGGGTAATGGAGCCATTGGTGTTTGGACGCTATAATTTTTGATTATTAAATACAAACTTTCTATATGGCTGAAACTAAATTTATTTTCGTTACCGGTGGTGTTGCCTCTTCTCTTGGCAAGGGTATTATATCTGCTTCCATCGGCAAGCTGTTGCAGGCGAGGGGATATAAGGTTACTATCCAAAAGTTCGACCCCTATATAAATGTATCTCCGGGCACGCTTAATCCGCAGGAACACGGTGAGTGTTATATTACTATCGATGGTCACGAGGCCGACCTTGACCTTGGTCACTATGAGCGTTTTACCGATATTAAGACTACTCGTTGGAACACCTTTACCACGGGTAGAATTTATAGCGAGGTTATTGAGAAGGAGCGTCGCGGCGACTATCTTGGAAAAACTGTTCAGGTTATTCCGCATATTACCGATGAAATAAAGCGCAAGATGAAGCGTGGTAGCACAAAGGAGAAATTCGACTATGTGATTACCGAAATTGGCGGTACGGTGGGCGATATTGAGGGCCTTCCTTTCCTCGAAGCAATACGCCAGCTTAAATGGGAGCTTGGCAACAGAGCGGTGTGCGTGCACCTCACATACGTGCCCTATCTGTCGGCTGCCGGCGAGCTTAAAACAAAGCCTACACAGCACTCGGTGAAGCAGTTGCAGAGCCTCGGTATTCAGCCCGACTGCTTGGTGTTGCGTGCCGAGCATAAATTGAGCCAAGGGCTGTGCAAGAAGGTCGCAAGTTTCTGTAATGTGCGCCCCGACTGCGTGGTGCAGAGCCTCGATGTTCCGTCGATATACGAGGTACCTATCAAGATGCAGGAGCAGGGGCTCGACACTGCAATCCTTAACCTCACAGGCGAGCCTGTGGGCGAAACTCCCGCACTTGCTCCGTGGCGTTCGTTTGTGGAGCGCAGAAAGAATGCGAAGAAGGTGGTGAATATTGGTCTTGTCGGTAAATATGATTTACAGGATGCCTATAAGAGTATTCACGAGAGCCTTTCGCAGTGCGGTACTTATTGCGACTGCAAGGTGAAACTGCATTTTATAAACAGTGAGAAGATTACCGACGAAACTGCTGCCGATGCATTGAAGGGAATGGATGGCTATGTTATTTGTCCGGGTGTGGGCCCGCGTGGATTCGAGGGCAAGGTTGCTGCTGCAAAATATTGCCGTGAGAATAATCTCGTTACTCTTGGTATTGGCCTTGGAATGCAGGTAATGGCTATCGAGTGTGCTCGCACTCTTCTTGGTTATGTCGATGCAAGCAGTTATGAAATGGACGACAAGACTTCGCATAGGATTGTTGATATTATGGAGGACTTGAAGAGCATTGGCAATCCCTTTGGTACAATGCGTCGCGGTGGTTACGATACTGTGATTGAGAAGGGTACAAAGGCTTATGAGGCTTATGGTGCCGAGAAGATTGTGGAGCGTCACTATCATCGTTACGAACTTAATGTGGAGTATCGCGAGGAACTTGAAAAGGCCGGCTTGAAGTGTTCGGGTGTGCATCCTGAATCGGGCCTTGTGGATATTGTGGAGATGCCTGCGTGCGATTGGTATGTGGGTGCTATCTATGAGCCTCAATATTCGAGCACCGTGCTTCATCCCTCGCCGTTGGTTATGGCATTTGTGAAGCAGGTTGTCGCTCGCAAGGGTGAATGAGAAACAGTTTCTAAGTTTTTACAATAGCAAATAGAAAATATGGACTGCCCGTTCATCGGGCAGTCCATATTTTCTATTATTATAATCTGCTTTTTAGCAGCTCATTGCGCCGCAGCAGTTGATTACCTGTCCGCTCACATAGGACGAAAGGTCGCTGGCAAGGAAAAGGGCAACGCCTGCTACATCCTCGGGGGCTCCCGCACGGCGCAGGGGAATGCTCTTTGCCCACTCTTCGCGCATCTGTTCGGGGATGGCACCGGTCATATCTGTGAGAATAAATCCCGGAGCTATGCAGTTGGCTCTTATGCCGCGGGGGCCCATCTCCTTGGCTACCGATTTTGCAAGGCCTATTACGCCGGCCTTTGATGCCGAGTAGTTGCATTGTCCGGCATTGCCGTGCTCGCCTACGATTGAGGTCATATTGATGATGCTGCCGCTTCGTTGCTTTGCCATAAAGGGCACCACGCAGCGTGTGAAATTGAATGCCGATTTAAGGTTGGTGCCTATTACACTGTCCCACTGTTCTTCGGTCATTCTCATAAGCATTCCGTCTTTTGTTATTCCGGCGTTGTTCACGAGAATGTCTATTTTACCAAAGTCGTTTATTATCTGTTTCACGGTTTCTTCGGTTGCTGCATAGTCGGCAGCATCGGCGGCATATCCTTTGCAGGTGACACCCATTGCTGTTATCTGCTCTATGAGTTCTTGGGCGTTATTGTTTATCTGTCGGTAGGTAAAGGCTACATTGGCTCCGGCCTCGGCAAATTTAACGGCTATTGCACGGCCTATTCCGCGTGTGGCACCTGTTACAAGTGCTGTTTTTCCCTCTAATAGTTTCATAGTTTGTATTTTTAATTGGTTACTCTCTTTTGGGTGATTATATACAATATTACCCTTGTTTGTCATTTCGACGACCGAGAGGGAGGAGAAATCTAAAAATAATTCCAAGAGATTTCTGCCTTCGGCGATTATTGTAACGCTCGTCGAGTAACATAATATAACGTGAGTTCGATATAAGCCCGGTCTAATCGCGAACCTGTTGTTTCGATGGAGCTTAGCGACGGGACGTGCTGTTGAGGGCTTGTCCCGAAAAAAACTCAAAATATTGTGAGATATTAGATCTCTCACCTACGTTCGAGATGACAAAATACGCTAAATGTTAATACAAATTGTTATATTGAATTCGCGTTAAAATAAATTTTTGTTACACTCGCTTAATACAATAATTCACACAAGGTTTGAAATGACAGATTTCTATCAGTTTCTCTATTGATGTAAAATTATATATAATTGCCCTTTTTTCTTATATCTTGTGCGAAGATAATTCTTCGCGGTTACATTTTCTAATTTTTATCTTAAAAATAATTTGCTGACAGTGGGAAAGTGAGAATGTGATTAAAATTTTATGAATTATTAACAAATTGATAAATTGATGAATATCAACCTGTTGTATGTATATGGTAGCCTTGTGTAGAGCGTGTGATAGGGGTTACAACCTCTCTTTTTTTTGCTTAAATTTGTGTGAAAGGCTGCTATTATGTTTGTTGCCGGCCTGTTTTTGATTATTAATTAAAAGTGTTATTATGAACAAGATTTATTTGGAGCCTATGCAGAAGGCCGAGAGTCTGATTAAGGGGTTTAAGGCGCAAGCCGAGGCCTTGTCGAAAAAAGGCATTGTTGCCGATGTTGATAAATTGCAGCAGTTGTGTAACGCGCTTGCCGACGCGGGTGCTGCGCAAGATGAAGCGGAGGCCCGTTTGAAGGAGGCTCGTGCCGTGGCTCACGATTGCCTGACTGCGCTCAAAGAGTGTTACATAGAGATGAAGACTCCTGTGAAGCAGAGTTTCCCGCCCGAAGTGTGGCTCTCCTTTGGCCTTGTAGACAAGAAGTAGGCTGCTTTGTCGCGTAATAAAAAAGTGAACGGCACTCGCGAGTGCCGTTCACTTTTTTATTGTACACAGTTGATAGTGTGTTAATTATTCGAAAGAATAGGCTGTGAGCTCTTTAAGGCCGGGAGCACTGAAATATGCTTCGAGTGAGCCGGTGAGTGTAATTTTCTTGCCCAAATTACCGGGGTTGTCGACAAGGTTGAGTGCTGCTCTAATGTCGGTTTTGCTTTTCAACTGCACGGGCATACATTTAGACGAGTCTGTCTCATCGGGGTTGTCGGCAATGATGATGTTCGATGCTGCTGTACCCACGCTGAACTCTCCAACGAATGAACCGCCGCTGCTTTTTGCGTAACCTACAATGTAGGCGGTTATTGTTGTCTCGCCGGTTGTTCCATTGTTGTATGCGCTGATAGCGTCTGCAACGCTTATAGAACCCTCGGGCAGGGTTGTGTCGTCGCCTGTGTTGTCGTCACCAGTGTTGTCGTCACCGCCTGTATTATCATCGTCGCCTGTGTTGTCGTCACCGCCTGTATTGTCACCGTCGGTGTTGTCGTCACCACCGTTGGCAGCAACTACGCTTGTTACCATAGTGTTTACATACATACTTTTGCTCACGCCGATGGTGTAACCTGTTACAATAACCTCTTTACCATCGAGGCTTGCATCTACAAGGCCGTCGTTGGGGTAGGAGAGGCTTCCCTGTGCAGTTGCTGCACCAGCAATTTCTATATTGTAATAGTAACCGCTGATTACGAGCTTTCCTGTGTATGACACATACTGTATAATGGGGTTGTTGAGATATGCGTCCATTTCGCTTGCGCTCATTTGCTTTGCTGTGGGTGCAGTAAAGCTCTCGCTACCGGTTTTTGTTACGGTTGATGTGTTGCCGAACTGCAACATTCCGGCGTATGTGGTTGTTGCACCGCTAACGGTTACAATGTCGCCAGCGCTGTATCCTTTATCTTCGCCCAGATAAACGAGTATGCTACCGGTGTTGTCGCTCACGAGGAAGCCGCGTGCGTATGTTGCAACAACTGTTCCGCTAACTGTTGCGTTGCCGGGGCCGGCTGCAATAGCTGCTGCAATGGTGCCGGCTGCGGGAGTGTCGTTGCCTTCGCCTTCACCTTCACCTGTGTTGTTGTCGTTATCATCTGTTGTTCCGCCAACCTCACCTGTTACAAGCACGTTGTTTACCTCCCAAGTGCTCGATGCCGATGTTGTGGACAGATATTTGAATGCGATAACAACAGCCTCTTTGCCCATATATGCTGCGGGGATTGCAATGTTGCCTGTGTTGCGGAAATTCCAAGTGTTGTCGTTCTGGGCACCAAAGTCAATTTCCTCCCAGTTGGTTGTGTAGAAGTCGCCTGTGTAGCTGTCGGTAATCATCAGCTTGTGGTTGGCGGCGGCAAGGCTTGCATCGCCTTTGTTTATCACATAGTCGAAGCTGATTGTTGCTGCTGTTTCGTTGGCGAAATTCATTGTTGGAGAAATGAGCCAGCTTTCGGCATCTTGGCTTGCTCCGTTGGCATAGCCCGATACTTTTGCGTATTTATAATCGCTGTCGTGCATCCAAGCGTATGCGTTTACAATCTGTGCAGTTGTGAAGGAGCCGAGGCCGTCGGCAAATTTCTCGTCGATATATACATTGCCGAGGGGAGCGGGTGTTTCGTTGTTGTCGCCTTCGCCATCTTCTTCACCTTCGAAGAGTGCTTTTGAAACGCTCTTCAAGCCGGCTACTCTGAAATATTTTTCGAGTGAACCGGTGATGGTTACCATCTTTTTGTAGTTGCCGGGGTTGTCCCGCAAGTTAACTTTGTTGCGGATATTGCCGATGGGGAGTTGAATTGGCATACATTTGTTGTAATCTGTTTCATCGGGAGAGTCGGCGATGATGATGTCAGTAGATTCATTGGTTTGTTTACCATCCGAACTAATCTCTTCTATTACATCGTTGTTAAATTGGATACCTCCTTCGTAATTAGTACCTTTCACCCAGCCTACAATATAACCTTTTACTGTGGCAGGTTTTGCTGTGCCGGTGTAGGCTGCAAGGGCTTGGGCTACTGTCATTACTTCGCCGGTTTCCTCTTCCTCCTTGGTGGGAGCTTCGCCATCTTTTACTGTAACCGACTTAACTTCCCAAGTGCTGGCCTTTTCGGTGGTAGATGTGTACTTGAATGCAATGTATATGTTGCTCTTTCCGAGGAACTCTTGGGGGATGTTTACTGTTGCATCGCCGAATGTGAAGCTGCTTGAACTTACTGCTCCATAATCGAGTTCGGTCCAGTTGGTGGTTGTTGCATCGCCTGTGTAGTTGTCGGTAATGAGCAACTGGTGGTTCGCTTTTACTGTTGTTGTATTGGCATAGCAGATTACATATTTAAGTGCAATGTGTGCTGCATCCTTGCCTGTGAGGTCGAATGCGGGTGATACAAGGTAGCTCACTGCTGCAAGGTTCTGACCATTGACATAGCCTTTGGCTACGGCTGAGCTATAATCGTTAACCCATTCAACTTCGGGGTTGTTGTTGAATTGTGTAAAGCTGCCGAGGCTGCTTGTGAAGTTCTGCTCGAAGATTACTCCTTCGCTACTTCCGCTACCGCTACCACTGCCGCTTGAACCATTTATTGCCGGAATGTCATAAGGGGCGGGCACATCTTCGCAGGCGTTGAAACTGAATATTGCCAACGCTGCAATGAATAGATACTTTAATGTTTTCATTGTCGTTTATGTTTTTATTATTATTTCTTTTTATGTTTCTATTTTACTTGGCAGGGGTTATGTCGCTTGTGGAGCTTAACATAAATTGCCAATAGTTGTTGTAGCGTGTGAGCACTCCCACAATGTCGAATGTGCCTTGCGGCAGTATTTCGTAGGCAAAGTCGGCGTAGTTGCTCAAACGGAAGATGATGCTGGTGTTGCCCACCTTTACGGTTCTCTCCACTGCACTGTTTTGTACTTCCTCTTCGGGGGCATACATTCTTGTTCCGTCGGCCTCTTGGAACGATACTCCTTTGAGGCGAACGTAGCGGGGGAGAAGGTCTTTGTTGGCATCGTTGGAGAGGAACTCTGCTGTGAGGTCCTCGGGAACAAGCTCGCTGTAATAGGGGTTGGGGGTACCAATAAGTTTGATGTGGCTCTGGAAGGCGTGCTTGTTCATACGGCCAATGGCTATTTCGCCATATTTATTGGTGTAGGGGAGGCCTAATTGCGGCAATTTTCCGTAGGCTCCAACGGCGAGGCCTTTGCAATCGATGGCAACCATCTGGCCACGGGGCAGTTGTGAGTACAGGCCTACATCGTTGACCGAAATGAGCATTGCATCGCCACCGTCGTTTATTACAATCTGTTTATATATGTTACCTGTTTCGTCGTTGCACACAACCACTCCTTTTATTATTACATTGTCGGTGATGGTGGTGGGGGCGGTGCTCGACATTGCTTGTTTGTATTTTGTCTTGAAGTCGGTTATTGACATATTGGGTGCGCCTATGAGGTTGTTGCCATAGGCGGGTATGTCGCTGTCGGGCTCGTCGTGGTCGTTCATACACGATGTGAAAGTGAATGCCGCGAGTGCTGTTATAAATAGATATTTTAATGCTTTCATAAGTTTATTCCTCCTTCGTTTAATTAGAAACGTAGTCCTATGTTAAGGTATGCGTTGAATGAGTTTGCGTAGTACAGGAACGGGTTTTTAGAGAATTTGTAAATCTTCTGCTCGTTATCCTCGTTGTAGTCGCCACGGTTCTGCTCGTATCCGCCTGTAACCATTTTCTCGTTGTTGAGAATGTTGTTCAGGCTGAGGTTGATGTTAAGTTGCTTGCCGCCTTTGAGTCGGATGCTTTTGCCTATCGAAGCGTCGAGCAGGAAGCCGCCGTCACCCTTGAATTGTGAGGGGACGTTCATAACCGGGTTGCCGTTGATGTCTACTCCACCGTCGGCGGTTACAACATTTTCGAGGCGGGCAAACAGTGAGGGGCTCACATAGATGCGGTCGTAGTAGTTGAGGTTGGCACTCAGGTACCATCCGTTAACGTTGTAGTCGACCCCGAGGCTCAATGCTGTGAGGGGTGAACCTCCTACTCTTGCTCCGTCCATATATACGGTGGCATTCTTGTTTTTCAGTTCTTGCTGGTCTTCGGTCATCAATGTTCCGTTGGTGTTCTTTGTGTATTGTGCCTCGGAGATTGATGCAAGAATGTTGAATGAGAGTGCCGATGTTACGTTATATACAAGTGCAAACTCTCCACCGAAGAAGGTTTTTTCAACGCCGGTCATTGTGAAGTATGTGAACTTGCCTTCGCTGTCGTTGTAGAATGCGCTCTGCTGCACGGCATCCTGTATGCGGGTGTAGAATCCGCTTATCTTGGCTGCCACAGGGCCATATTTTACAGCATAGGAGATTTCACCGTTCCACACTTTTTCTGTTTCGAGCCCATCGACAAAGTCCTCGCGTATGCGGGGTGCGATGAAGGAGTTGTAGGCGAGGGGTGCACGGTGTGAGTAGCCTCCACCGATCATCAACTTGTTGTTGCCGTTGATGTTCCACAGGAACGATGCTTTTGCACCGCCGCCAAGGAAACGGGCAATGTCGCTCTTGCCTTTTGATATATCGTGCATTATGCCGTTTGCGTCTATCCAAGCGGCACGGCCGTTGCGCATATTACCTTCGCGTTGCATTGTGGTACCGTCGATGTTGGCTCCCAAATAGAGGTGTATGTTGTTCTTGTCGTACTGGTACTGTGCAAAAAGGTTAACCTTATTAACATATATATTATAGTCGTAGCCGAACTTGTCGCCCTCGCGTATGAGGCGGTTGGGGTTGTCGAGGTCGTTCTGTATGATGTAGCTGCCTGTTCCGTGGTCGCCTACCGAGAATTTGTCAATGTCGGTGTATTTGTGTGCGCCCAACAGGTCGTCCATTTTCTTATAGTGCATTCCTTTGGTGGTGTTTATGTTTACACCAATGTTGGCACGATTATGTTTGTTGAATTCGTGGTCGAGAACCGAACCGAGACTCAGCATCATCTGGTCGTTGTGACGCTCTTCTACATAGTAGAGACACTCGCTGCCTACTGCATTAGCCTGTCGGTTGGCAAAATACATATAATCCCAGTTGAGCTGTCGGTTGGCCTTGCTGCTTGTCCAGTGGTTATAAAGACGCCACCATTCGGCACGGTTGTCCTCTTGGTAGAGGGCATTTTCGGGGTTTTTCTCGGCATCGTAATAATCGAGGTCCCAAACGTTGTAGGCAGAGCTTGGCAGGTTCTTGTAGTAGTTTGGACGGGGGTCGGCGGCGTTGCCGTTCCAGCCGAGGGCTGTTGTGCCGTAAATACCATATTTAAATGCTGCCGAGGTGGTGAGCTTTGTCTCACGGTTTATTTTGTAGTCCCAAGTGAGAAGGGCTGTGGGCTCGTATGAGGTTACTACGCGTGCGTTACGCTTTTCGCCATTCTGGTATCCCCAGTTGGGGTTGTAGTAGTGGTCGTTGGCAAGCCAGTAGGCCTCTTCGGTGGCTGCACCTTGCTGTCCGCGCTCGGTGGGTGAACCCCAAGTGGCAATAGAGATGCTGTGCTTGTCGTTTATAACCTTCTGTGCACTGAAATAGTAGCCGAGTGAGTTGTAGAAGGTTCCTTCGATTACTCCTTCGTTGGCCCAGCGGTAGGAGGCCGATGCCGTGAACGCCCATCCATTGTCCATAAGGCCTGTGGAGTAGGTGTACATAAGGCGGGCGAGGTAGTTGCGGTTGCAGGCTACGAACGACATCTTGTGTCCCGCGGCATATTGGCTTGCACGCATATTTATGTTGCTGGCACCGCCCACTGTGCTGTAACCGAAACTGCTGTTTTCGAGGTATACGCTGCTTTCCTGATTGCGGGTTGCGTCGTTGAGGCCGCCAATCATTCCATAGCTGAATGTGCCACGCTCGGCATCGTTGAGGAGGGCACCGTTGGCATATACATTATTATATTGAGAATCGTAGCCACGCACCTTGAAACGCATAGAACTCCAACGATAGCCTACTTCGGAGAGGAAGTAGTCGTCGCTCGATGTTGTCATTGCCGATGCTCCTTGAATTACATCCTCGTCTTCGTCGAGCATACTCTCGGTGAATGTGAACTGGTCCTTGTCTACTCCGCCGATGCCTGTGAATTCGGGAACAATGGCTGTTACGTTGCTTGCCGGCACCTGAAAGAGTTGCCCGGCTGCGTGCTCCTGCATCTTTATGGGTGCGGTTGTGGCAGTGTCGGCGGGTAGCTTGCTTGCAGTTGCCACAGCCTTGTCGGCTGTCGATGTTGCTTGGGAGACATTGGCAGCGGGTGCCTTTTCGCTCTTTGTTTCAGGGGTAACCACTGTTACAACCACAACATTTTTCATTCCGTTGAATTCTCCTGTGTTGTTGGTTGTGGTAAAGGTGCTTTCGGTTACTCCTGTGCGTAGGATTAGTTCCGATTTAACCCTGTTGCATCGAATCATCGACAATGCTTTGCTGTCGCTGTACCCATCGACATATACCGAGCCGTTTCCGTTGGCATTCTCTTTGAGAGTCTTGCACAGGCCGTCGAGGTTCTCGGCATTCTCTTTTAAGGGTACATAGAACATATTGTCCCCTTTCACAAATCGGAAGATGACTTGTATGGGGTCTTTCCCGTCTGTGAATGCTTGGGCGTTGCAGCACCAAGCAAGGCCGGCCAGGAATAGTACCGTGTACTTGAAAATTCTTTTCATCTTGTTGTAATATATTAAATTATTTAAACTTTTATTGCTGTTTATGTGTTCTTTAATGTTTGTGGGCTGGCATACGTTCCCACACATAAGCGCAAAGTTTATAAAATAATTTTATTTAATAAAATAAAACGCTTCTTTTTTTCTGTGCATATATGTTAATATTGCTTGTGCCTAAAATTTATGCTCCGTTTGTCGATAATGTGAATAATTTGTGTTACTTTTACGGGCAAGTTGCGGAATGTTCATTGCCGCGGATAAATGAAGATTTGTTATTATGAAAAGAGTTGTCAGTGTTATTGCGTTGTTGTGCTGTGTGGCTTTTGTGTCGCAATGTTTGGCACAGCAGAAACGCTTTGAATTGTATGGTGTTGGTTTTTACAATCTTGAAAATCTTTTCGATACAATTCACGATGAGGGCAAGAATGATTTTGAGTTCCTGCCCGACGGTACCAATAAATGGGGTACTATGAAATATGTCAACAAGGTGAAGAATATGTCGGAGGTGCTTGCCGAAATGGCTACCGATATGTTGCCGATGGGTATGGCGGCTGTTGGCGTTTCGGAGATTGAGAACAGTAGGGTGATGCAGGCCTTGGTGGAGTCGGAGGCACTTGCTTCCCGTGGTTGGAGGTTTATTCACGTTGAGGGCCCCGATGCTCGCGGAGTGGATTGTGCTCTGCTTTATAATCCTGCACTCTATCAGCCTTATGCCTATAAACTTGCTCCTTATCTCTTGGAGAACGGGAGTGATGAATATCGCACTCGCGGCTTCTTGATTGTGAGCGGAATGATGAGCGGTGAGCACGTTCATATAATTGTGAATCACTGGCCTTCGCGCTATGCAAAATCACCGGCTCGTGAACGTGCGGGTGTGCAGGTGCGTGCCTTGAAGGATTCTATTATGAGAGAAAATTCCCAAGCAAAGGTTATTATTATGGGTGATATGAACGACGACCCCGATGACAAGAGTATGAAAACCTGTCTGGGTGCCGTGCGCGACCGTAAGGAGTTGAAGGAGCCGGCGGACTTGTATAACCCTTGGTGGAAGATTTTGCGGGAGGATGGCGTAGGAACGTTGAAATATAAAGGTAATTGGAATCTCTTTGACCAAGTGGTGTTTACGGCCAATCTTGTGGGGAAGGATAGAACTACGTTGAAATATTATAAGCCCGAGATTTTTTCGCGTAACTATATGTTTCAGACCGATGGAAAGTATAAGGGTTCTCCCAAACGCACTCACGCCGGTGGCGTGTGGCTCAATGGTTACAGCGACCACCTGCCTGTGATAATTTATCTTGTAAAGGAGATTAAGCAGTAGTTTTTTATATGCAGAAACGACCAAGGAGGCTGCCACGGCAGCCTCCTTGGTCGTTTACATATTCATACGGCTTTCTACCATTTCCCAATCGACTATGCTCCATAATTGTTTGATGTGCTCGGCGCGACGGTTCTGATAGTCGAGGTAGTAGGCGTGCTCCCAAACATCTATTCCGTAGAGCGGTGTCATATTGTGGCGTATGGGGCTGTCGCCATTGGGACACGAGAGTATGTTTAATTTCCCTGTCTCGTCCTGTGCAAGCCACACCCAGCCTGAACCGAACAGTTTGCTTGCGGCTTCTTCCATCTTCTTTTTCAATGTGTCGAAGTTGCCAAAGTCGAACCGGATGGAGTTGTGCAATAGCCCATTCGGGCGGTTGTTGCCCGGTGCTGCGGGGGTGAATTGCTCAAAATAGAGTGAGTGGTTGAGCACTTGCCCGGCATTGTTGGCCAATGGGCCGTCGGGCGATTGCTCCACAATCTCGCGCAGTGTCATAGATTCAAAGTCGTTGCCTGCAATCAGTTCGTTCAGCTTGTCGATATAGGTTTGCAGATGTTTGCCATAGTGGTACTCAATGGTTGTTTGGCTTATTGCGGGTGCGAGGGCACTTGCGGGGTAGAGAAGGGGTGGCATTTGAAAGCCTGTTGCAATGCTTTTTACAATTGTACTCATAATGGGTGTATAATTTATTTCTTTATTCAAATAAACAATGCTTTGCTTTTTATGTTCGGTGGTGTCTGTTTTTTTCGTATCTTCGCGCTGTTTGCAGTTTTTTATTTTTGAATATAAATAACGTGAGTTCGATATAAGCCACGCAAACAATGAATCTGTCATTTCGATGGAGCGAAGCGACGAGAAATCTCAAAAAAATGCGAAATATGAGATCTCTCACGTACGTTCGAGATGACAAATACGCAAATTTCCTACACAAATGTTATATCGGACTCACCTTAAATAAGGTCGATGGGAATTAATTTTGAGGCGGAACTTAACGCGGCGCAGTTGGAGGCTGTTACCTATTGCGACGGCCCTTCGTTGGTTATTGCCGGAGCTGGCTCGGGCAAGACAAGGGTGCTTACATATAAAATAGCTTATCTGTTGCAGATGGGCTATGAGCCGTGGTCTATTCTTGCCCTCACCTTCACCAATAAGGCTGCAAAGGAGATGAAAGAGCGCATTGCTATGAGTGTGGGCAAGGTTGATGCTTCGGCAATATGGATGGGTACGTTCCACTCTGTGTTTTCAAAAATTCTGCGCAAGGAGGCTCACCGCTTGGGTTATGAAGCTAATTTTACAATATATGACCAAGCCGATTCGCGCAGCCTCATAAAGAGTATTATAAAGGAGATGCAGCTCGACGATAAACTCTATAAGCCGGCTGCGGTGGGTGAGCGCATTTCGGGAGCAAAGAGCAGCCTTATTTCTCCGCGTGACTATTCTTGCGATGCGGGGCTTGTTGGCGACGACCAACGTGCACGCATTCCCTCCACACATCAAATATATAAGGTCTATTGTGAGCGTTGCCGACAGGCTAATGCTATGGATTTTGACGACCTGTTGTTGAACACTTATCGTCTTTTCGAGGAGTTCCCCGAGGTGCGCGAGAAGTATGTTCAGAAGTTCCGCTATCTGCTTGTCGATGAGTATCAGGATACGAACCGGTTGCAGGCGGCAATTGTGTGGCAGTTGACAAAGGAGCGTCAGGCAGTGTGCGTGGTCGGTGACGATGCGCAGAGTATTTATGCCTTCCGTGGCGCAAATATAGGTAACATTCTGGGCTTCACGCGCCGGTACGGGAATGCCAGAATTTTCAAATTGGAACAGAATTACCGTTCCACGAAGATGATTGTTGGTGCGGCCAACAGCCTTATAAAGAAGAATGCCAACCAGATAGAGAAGAGTGTCTATTCGGAACGGGCAGCCGGTGAGCCTTTGCAGCTGTGCTCGGCCTACTCCGATTTTGAGGAGGGCGAGATTGTTGCCAACAAGGTTGCGGAGCTGCGCCGTCGTGCCGGTCTGCAATTCAGCGATATTGCCGTGCTCTACCGCACAAATGCCCAGTCGCGTATATTCGAAGAGGCTTTTCGCAAACGCTCCTTTCCCTATCGCATTTATGGCGGCCTCTCGTTCTACCAACGTAAGGAGATTAAGGATATAATCGCATATTTCCGCCTCATTTGCAATAATCACGATGAGGAAGCTCTTAAACGCATAATAAATTACCCTGCACGAGGCATCGGCGACACTACTATGCAGAAGGTGCGCGGCGTGGCTGTGGCCGGCGGAGTGAGTGTGTGGGATGTTCTTAAAGAGCCACTCACCTATGCTCTCGACGTAAACAAGGGCACGCTTGCGAAATTGCAGGGGTTTGTGGGGCTCATAGAGTCCTTTACGGCCGATGTTGCCGACAAGACTGCTATTGAACTTGCGCAGATTGTGGTGCGCGAGAGTGGTGTTTGGGGCGATATTTTCCGTGACAACAGTGTCGAAGGAAAGGCTCGTCAGGAGAATGCCGAGGAGTTGATGGATGCTGTGAAGGAGTTTGTGGATATGCGCCTCGAAGAGGGTAACACCTATAATCATCTGCCCGATTTTCTGGCCGAGGTTTCACTGCTCTCCGACCAAGATGTGAATGGTGAAGATGATGATAATCATATTACCCTTATGACCGTTCATTCGGCCAAAGGGTTGGAATTCAGCACGGTGTTTATAGTGGGGCTCGAAGAGGAACTTTTCCCTAACCAATGTGCACAGACTTCACTGCGGGAGTTGGAGGAGGAGCGTCGTCTTTTCTATGTTGCGATTACCCGTGCAAAGGATTATTGCATATTGTCCTACTCAAAAACACGCTTCCATTATGGCAGTACCGAGTATCACGAACCGAGTCGCTTCATAAAGGAGATTGATGCACGCTATTTATCGGGCGGTGCGGCACAGGCTGCTTCGCGTCAGAGTGGCGGAATGTTCTCCGGCACAAATTCGCGCAGTGCTACATTCACGGGCGCAAGGGAGCGGCAGCCGGGTGCGGCAACCCCGCGCAGCGGTGTTGAGAGGCATACACCGCAACGCACCATCAATGTATCGGCGTTCAATAAGAAACCCAATTTGCGCCGTGTGGCCGAGGTTACTCGCGGTTATCCGCCCTTGGGAGACGCGGGTGCTTCTCTTTTGCCGGGAACCATTGTGCGACATTCAAGGTTCGGCATTGGTGAAGTGTTGTCGTCGGAGGGTGTAGGCGAGAATGCAAAGGCTGTCATAAGGTTCAAAAATGCCGGAGAAAAGACATTGTTGCTTAAATTTGCAAAATTGGAAATTGTATAAGATAATGGATAAGGATATTTTAAACAGGGTGCCATCGCCCTGCTATGTGATGGAGGAAGGGCTGTTGCGCCGCAATCTCGCGCTCATAGCCCGTGTGGCAAAAGAGGCTGATGTTGAAATAATATTGGCCTTCAAGGCTTTTGCGCTGTGGAAAATTTTTCCTGTTTTTCGTGAGTATATAGGCTCGGTAACGGCAAGCTCGGTGAATGAGGCTCGCTTGGGGTTCGAGGAGTTTGGCAGCCTTGTGCACGCTTTTTCGCCGGCATACACCG
Source organism: Bacteroidaceae bacterium (assembly GCA_017466065.1). The sequence goes on along the minus strand of JAFTUV010000047.1, from coordinate 2,030 downwards.
ACGCGGAGTTTGCCGAGATAATGCGTTGCAGCAGCCATATTTCGTTCAATTCGCTCTCGCAGTATGAACGTTTCTATAATCGTACAAAGGAGGCCGGGCATAAAATTTCGTGTGGTATAAGAATAAATCCCGAATATTCCGAGATTGAAACAGAGCTTTATAATCCTTGCGCTCCGGGCAGTCGTTTCGGGGTTACAGCCGATTTATTGCCTTTGGAACTGCCCGAAGGTATTGAGGGCTTCCATTGCCACTGCCACTGTGAGTCGGATTCCTATGCCCTTGAACATACTTTGGAGCATATTGAAGAGAAGTTCGGCCGCTGGCTTCCTTCGGTAAAATGGTTGAATTTGGGTGGTGGACATTTGATGACACGCGCGGGGTATGATGTTGAGCATCTTGTTTCGTTGTTGCAGGGGTTGCATAAACGTTACCCTAATCTGCATATAATATTGGAGCCCGGCTCGGCGTTTGCTTGGCAGACGGGTACGCTTGTGTCGTCGGTGGTCGATGTGGTTGAGAGCCGTGGAATTCGCACTGCGATACTTGATGTCAGTTTCACCTGTCATATGCCCGATTGTCTTGAAATGCCCTATCAGCCTCGGGTGTTGGGTGCAGAGTCGTTGGAGGCCGATGCTGTGAAGGGCGCGCCTTTGAGTGAGAATATATATCGCTTGGGAGGTAACAGCTGTTTGAGTGGCGATTATATGGGCAGTTGGCGTTTCCCCCGGCCTTTAAAGGTTGGCGATAGGGTGGTGTTCGATGATATGATACACTATACTACCGTGAAAACCAATATGTTTAATGGAATTTCGCATCCCTCGATAGCTTTCCTGCGCGAGTGTGGGGAATTGCAGATGTTGCGGGTGTTTGCTTATGAGGATTATCGTGACAGAATGTGCTGAAATAGCTGTTTCCTTTCGTGTATATACAAAAAAGACCACCGTGAAGGTGGTCTTTTTTGTATGTGGGCTAATGTGTGATTATTCTCCCTCTATTAGTTTCTTTCCATCGGAAAATGCATTGCCGACAATATTCCCAAGCTCAATGTAGTGGTGGTTGATGGGGTCGTAGGTTATGGGACGCAGTTTGCGTACGTCTATTTTGCCATCGGTGAGAATGCTCTCGTCGGCACTTACATTTACAATTCGTCCGACAAGGTGGTTGCTCTCCTCGTCATACTTCACGACCTTACATTCGAGAGTCATAGGTAACTCTTTGATTGTGGGGGCATTGACATATTTCGATGGTGAGGCGTGGAACCCTGCTTTTGTAAATTTATCGGGTTCGTCCTTGCCCGAAACAATGCCGACAAAGTCGCAGGCTTTCATTTGCTCTACAGTGGCAATGCTCACTGTAAAGGCTTTTGTGGCAAGGAAATTCTTTGTCGTGAGGTGTTGATTGCTTATGCATACACCTATTGTGTTGACTGTGAACATTCCGCCCCAAGCGGCTGCCATTGCGTTGGGCTCTCCTGCTTCGTTATATGTGGCTACGATTAGAACGGGCATAGGGTAGAGCCAGCTTTTCTTTCCAAAATTCTTGCGCATAATTTTATATATATTATGGTTGTTGTATTGTTTTTTCTTTTCAAAAATAGTGCAAGTGAGCGAAACGCAAGTTTGCTTGCTGGTTTCCCGGCGAGTGCAGCCTATTTTCGCATCTTTAAGACAAAGATAGTGCAAGTGTGATAAAATGGACGCATAATATTGGAAAATAATAGCTGCTTGGGATGTAATTTAGAGCTAAATTACGATTGTTGGATAAAAAAGAGTAATCTTTTAAAGATTTTTGAAAAAAAATGCCGAAAAACTTTTGCAGATAAGAAAAAACGCTTACCTTTGCACTCGCAATGCGGAAATAGCTCAGTTGGTAGAGCACAACCTTGCCGCAAAAAAATAAAAAGGTTATCCAACCTTGGCAAGGAAGTACTATATTAAATGAATGTTTTTGCAAATAGAAACTGCGGAAATAGCTCAGTTGGTAGAGCACAACCTTGCCAAGGTTGGGGTCGCGAGTTCGAGCCTCGTTTT
>JAFTUV010000046.1 GCA_017466065.1 Bacteroidaceae bacterium | reverse complement strand
GCAGGGAATGTTCTCTTTCCACTCTTGGCTGAAATAGACGACTTCGTGCCCTTTTGCTTTCAAAAGTTCACCTGTGTTGAGAAACACTACTTCTGCTCCGCCACGGCGGTATAAATAATTATTTATTAACAGTACTTTCATAATGCAAGGATTTTTATGCCCAACTTTATTTGCAACTATTTTACTCTATCTTTTATATATCGTGCCGGGTTACCTGCCCAAATTTGGTAGGGTGGAATGTCTTTGGTAACAACCGAGCCGGCACCAATGACACTTCCTTTACCAATTGTGAGTGGCTTGGTTATAATTGTGTTTGCGCCAATAAATACGTGGTCTTCAATTTTTATTTTGCCGTGTTTCCAACTGACGGTGCTCTTGGTGTTGTCCATATAGTGTGATAGCAACACACAGCCGGTTGTTATGTGAACATAATTCCCTATTTCAATATCTTCGGGGTGTTGCGAGTCGAAAACCACGTTCTCTCCAATAAAAATAAATCGGCGTTCATTCTTTGGGATGTCAATAATTTTTACCCCCCTATTTTTATTAGCTTCCATCTCCAGTGTCCCGGCATTGGGAGATTGAATATTGTCATCATTAACTTTCTGAATAAGCCTTTTGGCGATTTAAAACCTATTTTCATAAATGATACTTTTTATAATAATGGTTCAATATATTTTTCATTTGTTTGTTTACAACATTCTCCCATTTATAGCCCGAAAGTGTTTTACTGATTTCACTTCCGTCTATTTCTTCTTTTCTGTGAAAAATATCTATGATTGATTCTGCAAACGACTCCGGGGTGTCTTCAATGATTACACCATTCTTTTTTGTTATAATTTCTTTGTTGCAGTATGTTCCTGTTGCTATTGTGTAGAGCCCTGACAATATATATTCAAACGATTTTGTTGCCGGCTGGTGTTCATAGTATTCTGTTACAGGAACAAAAGAGACGCCTATATTGCAATTGTCGAGAAAGGGTTTAAGTTCTTCGTGTTGAATGTAACCGTGCAGTGTGATGTGGTCTTCCAATCCTTTTTCGGTGACAAGGTTTTTAAGTTCTTCGAGCTCGTTGGCAACTCCTTCGCCAATAATGTCGTAGTGTATATCTATCGTCGGTTCCTCCTTTAAAGCTATCGACAATCCTTCTATGGTTTTGTGAATGTCGCGATTAAATAGAGTGCCGACATATAAAAGATGTAGTTTTTTAAATGTTTTTATCGTGGTTGATGCTTCGTCTGCTCCAAGCGGAAGTATTGCAGATTTACTCTCGGGCAGGTTCAGCTTCTTTCTTAACCCTTCGGAGATTATCGTAACGTAATCGTATATGTCGGTGCTTTTCTTTATAATTGCGTCTTCAGCATTGCGGGTGGCTTTGTCGTTGGAAACATCGAGAGTTCTTATATCCAACAACATTTTCTTCCAAGGGAAACATATTTTAAATATTCGGCACTCTTTAAAATAACACACAACTATTATGCCTTTAAAGAACAATATGTGCCACAAACAGGTTAGTATATAGCGCAAGCCTCTAATGCTTCTTTGTCCTTTATTCGACACATAGTAGTTTTTAATCCCTTTGAGTCCTATTTTGGGCTTTCCTTCAAATGTGATTATCTCTATTGCATATTCATCGCGCAGGTGTTCACACCATTTGAATATGTCGGTGTGATAACCAAACTGTTCTTTGCTTATTATAAGTAGTTTCTGCATAAGATTGTACGTTAAAAATCAAATTTGTAAAGCATTGGTTCGTTTATACCTTTACTGGAAATATCGGAATAGATACTCCATAGTGTTTGCACAACTAAAAGTGCGATGCTTATAACCAATATCAGGTTCTTTTTATTTTTCCATAAATAGAACATATAATATGATATTATTACCGGAGTGAAACACGAAAAATAGTACAGAATTCTTTTAATCGTAAAGTTATTATAGAATACGAGTGATAGGCATATTCCTATAAAGAACAGATTATACATTGTGTTGAAAACTTTACTGTTGTAGAACTTGCACATCTTTTTGCTGTAAAAGACTGCTATACAGAATACTGCATATTGCAGTATCATTCTAAAACCAAATGTATATTCTGTTGCTTCGAGAGCCGTGTATGCTTCAATTTCTTCTTCACCGTATCCGGCCTCGCCGGCAAATTGCATTAGTTCTATTGTAAATATGTTATCAAACTTATTCATTAGTAGAAAGCAAATACCTATAATACCAAGTTGAAGGTACTTGTTGGGTATTCTCTTTTTGCAGAAAAATGCAAAGGCTCCTAATGGTAGCAATAGCAATGCGCTGCGGTGCATTGTGGTTGCCAACAAGGTGCCGGCAACGAAATAGTGCCATTTCTTGTTCAACAGCCAAGGAATCATTGCTACAAAGGCACAGGCTGCGATGTTCTGTCGCATTCCGTTCATCAATGACCAGTAGTGTCCGGTAATCATTATTGCAAGGCCTAAAAAAATAAGTGCGTGCCTCTCTTTTGCCAGTGCTATGTAGTATAAACCTATTTCGAGGAATGCAAGGATAAAGAAAAATAGATAATGGGAATTTGTTAATGTATTGGTGAATTTAACCAAATTCTTAAAGCCTATTTCGATATTGGAAGCTCTTATACTTTCACCATATTGTGCAATCTCGTAATATATTGCCTTGTACGATTCACAATCGACACCTACACGGTAGCGAACTGCGGCAAACAGGCAGAAGATGAGTATGGGTATGAGAATGTAGGGCTCGGTGAGTATAGACAGTATATTGCTCTTTTTCCCTTTAAACTTGTCTATGCCGCCAAACCCCTGCGGGTATTGCCGTTTATAGGCAATTTTACCAAAGTAGGTCATTGCCCAAATGATAATCCCGTAAACAATTAAACTTTGAAGTGCAAATAACATAATTAAAGTTCTTATTTATCGGCTACACCGGCAGCTTTTAAGAATTCATCAAAACTTTTATATGGTGCCTTGTGCTCTTTTGTCCATCTTTCATAGCAGTCACCCATAGTTGTAAGTTGAAATTTAATGGGAATCTCCGGATATTTTCCCACCTCGTCACCCGATACAAAGTATACAAATTCTTCTCTAAAATCGGCAGGAACCGGCTTCCTATTATAAACTCGTTGAATTTCACGTGCCAAGGCAAAAGCCTCTTCTATGGCTTTCTCTTTTCTTTTCTCGTAATATTGTTCCAGCGTGCAAATTACTTTTGCCGGCGAGCCGGCGACAACGCTATTATCGGGAACATCCCTCATTACAAGCGAACCATATCCAATAATGCAATTATTACCAATGGTTACTCCTTTAAGCACCGTACAATTACGACCAAAGTATACATTGTTACCGATTTTTACTTTTCCAGAACTGGGAATAAAATCACCAAAACGGTTTTTGAAAACCAGCGTTGTGAAATCGTGAGTCATAATAGTTAAACCATAGTTCAATCGTACATCGTCACCGATTTCTACCATATAAGGGCGTGAAGCGTCAATTGCCATTGTTCTTGCCGGTCCAACAGTGCACCTTTTACCAATCTTTATACCTTGCTTTCTTAAGTAGTTCAAATATGTTTCACCACCTTTGAATATTGCGTATTTACGTTTTATTTTATCGATAATTGTTTCCATATAAGTTTTAATAATTAAGTGTTATTTTTTATAGTTCTGATTCCTGTTTTGTTGATATTTTTTATTTCCAAGACCCTGTTTCCTTCTTGCAGCAAGGATACCTTTGATGTTTGTAAATTTGGCAAGGTATATTGCTGTGGTAATATCAACAACTGCAACAATTATTATCCTATATATTGCATTCAATTGCATATTGACTATGAGGTAACAAAAAACGATGCTTACAATCATTAATATTAATACGCCATTGGGTAATACAATTACTCCTTTTGCCTTTGATATATAGTACAATATGGAATATGTTGTTATTCTTGATGCTCCAAGTGCTATGGGTACTGCTATTATGCCAATGTATTTAATCGTTATAAACATTAAGACGAGATTTATAATGCTGCCTATTACATAGGATATGCCAATGTATTTTGTGTCGCGGCTTATGCTTATTCCCGATGTTGCCATTGGGAAGAGAAGGTATACGCACATTGGTATACACAATAGCGTGAAATACTGCGAAGCATCGAGGTAAGAACTGTTGCTGAGTAATAGAATAATCTCTTTCGACATTAAGGAAGCCGTTATTGCGATTACAGTCAGTGTCAATACAATAATAGTGTAGAGCTTGTTTATCTCCTTTATGAAACCTTCTTTTTTGTAGTTCTCATATAGATATGGGCTCCAAACATTGTTTAGCGCAATGCTGATAAATGAGAAGACCGAGGCTAATTGCAGTGCTATGGAGTAAACGCCAAGGTCGGCTTTTGAAATGTATTTGCCGATGATTATCTGTCCCATTGAGCTATCTATCCACCCTGCAAGTATTGCCGGTAGTGTGGGTATTGAAAATAGTAATGCTCTTTTCAGATACCCTCTGTTGAAAGTAAGAGCTATATTGCTGCGGTTTATGTAGCTGAAATATGCAATGCCGAACATCTCTCCGCAAAGAATTCCTGCAAAAATAGATGCAATGCCGTATCGTAAATATACAACACCGATAACCGATACAATTATCTGTATAAGTAATTGAATGAGTGTGCCAATAGAGTAGAGTATGGGCTTCCGTTTAAAGCGGGTCATTATAGAGAAGTAGGAGAGTGTGCTTCCGGCCGGAATGGTTAACAGCATTATAAAAAATGCTGTTGAGAAACGGCTGTCCAATGATAATATTGTTTCTTGCCAAAATGGCTGTGTACACATTATTATTGCCATTATGGTTAAGGAAATTCCCAAGATGGAGTAGAAACCGGTGGAAACAAGTTTGGTCCTGTCAACTCCTTCTTCTTTATATTCTCTTGCAATCCCGGAATGTATATTCAAGTTCGAAAATAGGTCGATAATTCCCTTTGCCGAGGTTATAAGTGCCATTGCACCATACTCTTCCTGTGTCAATATACTAGTGTATATTGGCATAAGGAATACGGCTGCCAGCTTGCCAAAGATAGATGCAAAGCCGTATATAAAGAAGTCCTTGAAAAATCTTAACATTCTATTTTGTGTTTAAATAGGCATTTACCCAGTCGGCAATACATTCGGACCACAAGTTTTTTGCTTTTCCGTTAATATGGTTCTCTTCTACTTCTTTGCTGTATTTGTCGATATTGTTTGCAATTTCGCTTAGTTTGTCTATTCCCTCTTCGATTGTGGAAACGGGATGGGCGATAAGTCTCCCGTTGGCAAGATGTTCTTTATAGTCGAGCCAGTTGCCGTAAACGAGTACCGATTTTGCACATAGGCACTCTATTATACTGCGGGAGAATGCGTCAAAAGTAGAAAATTGTAGTGTAATGTCGGTGGCGTTGCGCAGGCGAGCAACCTCTTCGTCGTTTAGAAAACGGTCGCGAAGAAGAGTATAGGTGTAGCCCGACTTTTTTAAAACTGCATCTACCTCGTCGCAGTAATTGGCGTTGCCTCCCCTTGTCATTGGTGTGAGCAGGTGTAGTTTCTCTTTTAAATCGTCTCTTCTTGCAAGTTCATCTATGATAGGTAGATGTTGGTGAAGTGCTTTTCCGCTGTACCCAATGAGAACGACCTTTTTGCCTGTTGGTATTGACAATTTTTCTTTTGATGCCTCTTTGTCCTCTTTCTCCATCAATTTATAGACCTCCTCCAATGGTGCCGAGCCTAAATAGGCTTCGATTCGTTTTTTTGCAAGTGATGGGTATTTTTCTGTTATTCGCTTTAAAGTTGCTTTTGAGTTTATAACATAGTCTATTCTTGAAATAAATGAATCGAGTTTTGTATTATATATTTTTTTTGAAAAGAGTATCTTTTCAACATTGTCTAATTCACCACCCCAAAATGTTGCAAATAGTTTATTGCAATGTTTTTTTAGACAATTTGTGAGTGTGATTATAGGTGAGATTCTATGACATTGTATTAAATCGTAGTGCTTGCCTTTAAGGAATTTCTTTAACTGTCTGCTCGCATAAAATGGATATAACGACTGTATTATTTTAACTTTGTTAAACCAGATATTTGAATTTGATGAATGTAGATTGTCGCAATATGTATTTTCTTCTTGAATATTCGAATGGAAAAAATCAAAAATATCTATTGTAGCGTCGGGCATTGATTTTTTTAGCCATTTTGTCATATTTGTTATGAATATATCATTGGCATTACCGACAATAAGAAGTATTTTCATATTACTTTACATTTATGAGTTTAAGATATTCGGGCCATTCGCCTATGTCGGTCCACGATTTTTCGCTCACCGGGAAGCACCCTATGCGTCCGCCACGTTGTTTTATCTTTTCCATAAGGTGTGTTATGTGGAAAAACTCATTCTCGGGTATTTCACTGATGAGCTCGGGGTTAAGCAGATAAACCCCGGTATTTATCATATATGTGGTTTCGGGCTTTTCACTCAATCCTTCCATTATTCCATTCTCTCCCGTGGTGATTACGCCATAGGGGATGCTGTGGCTTTTTACAGCTGTTACAATGGTGAGGTCGTTCTTGTTGTTTTTGTGGTATTCATACACATCGCGGTAGTCTTGGTCGATGAGAATGTCGCAGTTGCTCACAAAAAACGGGGTAGTTATCTTGTCTTTCAACAACGACACGCTGCCAATGGTACCCAATGGCTTTTCTTCGCGGAAAAACGATATGTCGTATTGCTTGTCGAGCTGATTAAGGTAGAACTCTATCATATCGTACTTGTAGTTTACCGACATATAGAACTTCGTGCAACCGATTCCCTCGAACTGATCCATAATCTCTTCGAGAATGGTTTTCTTGCCTATTGGAACAAGGGGCTTGGGAATTACGTATGTGAGCGGTTTCAGACGTGTGCCTTTGCCGCCGGCCATAATAACGACCGGAAGGTTAATCTTGGGACGAGTTATTGATTTTGTATCAAAGAGGTCGCTCCAAAAATAGACTTTTTCAAGATTACCTTGTTCGTCGACAACCGGCATACACTCGGTGCGTATTTTTAACATAATCTCCTTAATTTTCTCGATATCGTCTTCCGGTTTTGCATATATTTTGCTTTTATTCAGAATTGATGATATTGGAGCTGTCAGGTCTATATTCTTGATTATAGCACGCTGTATATCGCCTATTGTTACGATGCCATTAAATATATCATTGGAAAAGACAAAAAGCAATTTTACTCTTTCGCTATCCATCTTTTTGAGTACGCTGATAATGGTTGCATCTATCGATACGGTGCGCTCTTTGATACGTTTTTCCATATTATTCCTGTGTGAATTATTTGGCTTTTCTTAATAACTTTGCGGGTACACCGGCCCACATTTCGTGTGCGCCTACATCTTTTGTTTGTACTGCTCCCATTCCAATAGTCGAGTATTCGCCAATTTTTAGATATTCTCTAACTGTACAGTTAAGCCCAAAATGTACTCCAACGGCAGTTTCTATGTGTGAGCCAACTACGGCTTGGGATGCGATGTGATTGAATTCTCCTAAATTAGTGTTGTGCCCCACTGTTGCACCACCCATAATAAGTGTGTTACAGCCGATTGTGGTACCTGCAGATATCATTGAATATTGCATAATTACACAACCGTTCATAACTTTAACGTTTGGTGCTACGTATGCTGTCGGGTGTATGAATGTAGCCATCATTTCGGGCTTTAATCCTAATGAATTGTAAAGGTTTATAAAATATTCTCCACCATCCATTCTGTGTAGTGCAAAAATATATTTATATCCTTCGTTGTAGTACTTTAAGATATTTTCGGCCGACTGTTTTACAACTACCGGAATTCCTTCTATATCTTCTCCTACTTCCTTGTCGTGGCTCATAAAACCATAAACGACAAGAGTTCTATCTCCTCTGCTGTTTGCTTCGTTTATGGCTTGTGCAATAACCGTACCGCTACCTATACCGCCAATAATGATAACTTTTTGTTCCATAATATGGATTTATTTTTTATTAATCTTACGTTGCTTCTCCAATATATTATTTGCCATTTTAAGCATAGGAGGACCAATAAATTTATTATCTTTTACTGCAACTCCTTTACCCTCTCTGACGGCTTCTTCGGCAAGTTGTACCATTTCTTCGGCCCAAGCAACCTCTTCTTGCGATGGTGAAAAATATTGGTTTACCAATGGCAGTTCCTTGGGGTTTAACACAAACATTCCCTCAAATCCCATTTGTTTGACAACTTTAAGATTTTTTTCAAGGTCGTCGAGGTCGTGTACTTTTATGTGGGGGGTGTCGATGGGGATTACTCCACAGGCTCGTGCACCGTTGGCTATCATATTGCGAGCGAAGAATATGCTTTGCCCTGCATCGTCGTGTTTGCCTTTTAGGTCGGTAACATAATCTTCGCATCCAAAACCAACGGCTATTACTCGTGTGCAGGCTTTGCAGATTTCTTGTATGTTCATTACTGCACCTGTTGTTTCAATTAGTGGAATTATTTTGAAGGTGCCGACGGGGATTCCTTTCTCATACTCTATGGTTTCGAGCAGCTTGCCAAAGAAATAAATATCTTCGCCTTTTGTAGCTTTGGGATAAATGAAGCCTGTCACTCCATCAATAGTCAGCTGGTATGCGTCGCGAAGCAGTTCGCCACTTTCGCGGTCGTTTACGCGGCAGAATACCAGTTTACCGTTAAGGTCTTCTCGCTTGACGAATTCTTTTACGTTCTCGCGAGCAGCTTGTTTGTCATTTGCAGGTACAGAGTCTTCAATATCAAGGATTAAAGCGTCGGCATCGCGTTTAACAGAGCTATCGAGTAATTTTTGATTGTGCGCAGGAACGAACATCATACTGCGCAAAAGATATACTTTTTCCATATTATTCTTTATTCATCTTTTTTACAAGAACTTTGCGTCGGAAGGATAGAACATCAACTCCGTCTTGGTTATATGCGATTGATTCAACATAGATGATGCCCCTGTCGTTTTTGGTCTTGGATTCACGTTTGTCGAGAATTTTAGTTCTCACATATATTGTGTCGTTTATGAAGACCGGGTTCAGGTGTTTTATATCTTCGTATCCTAAATTTGCGATTGCTTTTCCACTTATATCGGGTACGGTGATGCCTGCTGCGAGTGAAAATACAAGTGTGCCCACGACAAGAATTTTACCGTGCTGGTTCTTTGCGGCATAGTCTATGTTTGTGTGAACCGGGTGGTGGTTCATTGTTATAAGACTGAAAAAGTTATTGTCACTTTCGAAGATTGTTTTTGAAAGTGAATGTTTAATTTCTGCACCAATAACGAATTCTTCGAAATACAGACCTAAAATAGACTTGTTCATAATTGTACTTTTATCCATTTATTACTTTATCAACTGTTTCGCAAATGAAATCGACCTGTTCCATTGTGAGTGCTGCATACATAGGAAGGGTTATTTCGTGGTCGGTTACATACTCGGTCTGTGGCAACACTGCGCCGTAGTCCTTGTAAATTGAAAAGCGGTGAATGGCGGGGTAGTGTACCGATGTCTGTATGCCGGCAGCGTGTATCGCTTCGCGTATTTTGTCGCGCTCATCAACTGTGCCTTTTGTGAGAACTATGGGCATAATGTAGTTTGAAACAAACTCGATATTGTCGGCAAACGGTACAACAATATTTGCAACCTTTGAAAGGTTTTGTATGTAGCGGTTGCGCACTTCAATGCGTTTCTCCAAGTCACCGGGCAGTTTCTTTAATTGTTCTATGGCAATGGCTGCGTGTATGTCGTCGAGGCGGAAGTTATAGCCGAGCTCTACAATATCGTAGGCAGTGGCGTGCCCGCCTGCACGTTGGTAGCTCATTGTGGTCATTCCGTGTGAGCGCAAAAGGCGCACCTTGTCGGCAATTTCCTTGTTGTTGGTGATGAGCATACCGCCTTCGCCGGTGCTGATATTCTTGTTCGAGAAGAAACTGTATGCTGCACAATCGCCGATGGTGCCGAGTTTTGTGCCTTTGTACTCCGAAAGTGGCCCGTGACAGGCATCCTCGATTACTTTAAGGTTGTGCTTCTTGGCTATTGCCATAATATCGTCCATCTTGCAGGGGAAGCCTGCCATATGAACAACAAGTATGGCTTTTGTTTTGTTGGTGATTTTCTTTTCAATGTCGGCAGGATCTATATTGATGTGCTCAGGGCCGACAATGTCGCAGAATACAGGGGTGGCTCCTACATAGCGTATGCAGTTGGCCGATGCTGCAAATGTTAATGATGGGCAAAGAACCTCGTCACCGGGGCCTACACCGCAGGCAAGGCAACACAGGTGCAATGCGTCGGTGCAGTTGCTAATGCTCACTGCGTATTTGACGCGGAACATATCGATGAACATCTTTTCGAGTTCTTCACACTTGGGGCCTGTTGAAATCCAGCCCGATTTAATGGTCTCTGCTGCTGCGTTAGCCTCTTTCTCGTCGAAATTGAGGTTAAACAATGGAATTTTGTAAGCCATAGTTTATTATTTGTTTGTTTCTTTATTTGTTAATTTTAAGTGTCTTTAAAAAGAATAATCTTGCCGGAAGTGAACCGAAAGGATTACATCTTTTGGTCGAGGTTTTTGCCTTTTTCTTCGTGCTCAAAGTTGGGGATGAATCTCTTTATTGCTTCAACTACTTCTTCCTTGGTGAAGGCGGGGCTTGCGAATATGCTCTCAATCTCTTTGAAGAATGTTTCAACTTCACTCATAGGGCGACGGCTGGTTTCTTCGATTACTCCAAGGCTTTGGAAGCGTTCCATATTTATTTTTTCGCCGGGGATATAGAACTCTTCGTAGGCTTTCTCGCCGGTGGTGTCGCTCTTGAAGTAAACAACCGGATATTTGCTTGTGTTGTATGACATTTCGTTGGCGAATTTCTTTGCTTCCTCGTCGTTGTTGCAAAGTACTTTCTCGCATCCGATGGTTTCAACATACTTGTCGCAGATGCTTGAAAAGGTGAGCATCTGGTCTTCGCCCAGTTTGGGGAAGAATATTTCGCCGTTGTTACCCAAAATGCAGGCTAGCATACATATTTGTCCGCTCTCTTCGAGAGATACAAAGTAGCGTTTTACATCATTAGGAGCTGCAAGGGGTTGTTTTTTGCTCACACGTTCCAACCAACCGGCCGGCAGTGAACCATTGGAGAAGGCTACATTGGCAAAGCGTGCGGTGGTAACCTTGAATTTGTCGGTGTAGGCAAGGATGAGGTCTTCCATAATGCGCTTGCTGGCACCCATAATGTTTACGGGGTTTGCGGCTTTGTCGGTTGACACGCAGAAGAAGTGTTTGGGAGGATAAACGCAGAGAAGATCCATAAATTTCTTTGCCTTTATGTCGTTATTCTCTATGAGTGCCTGAACAGAATATTTATCCTTTTCGCTGCGCACGTGTTTATGGGCCGAGAAGTTGGCTACAATGTCAAAACCCTTTTCTTCGCGGAAGATACGTTCAAAAATGGGGTCGGCAAAGTTTAGTGTGTATGTTCTGTATTCTTGGGGTACATACATTCCGTATGTTGAACGTATGTCGCGTGTGAGTTCGGCCAAGCCGTTTTCGTTAAGGTCTACTACTATCAGCTTTGAGGGCTTGAACGGTAGTATAGCTCTTATGTAGGATGAACCGATTGAACCGGCACCGCCAATAACGCATACACTTTTTCCTTCTATCTCTTTTTTTAGAGTTTCATAATTTGCCTCAATATCGCCGGCAAACATACTTTTCGGACGGAAGGTAACATTGTCCGAAATGAATTTGTACAGGTTAAACATATTATATAATAATTATTATTGTTCTCTTTATGTTCCCGCAAGCACGGTCAGGCACTTGCGGGTGGGGGTGTTGCTTTTGTGTTTTTATTTATCCCCCGTTTTGTGGGTATTTTCTACTCTTCTCCCACTTTTTTGTTGGGCAGACACATCGGTCGGCCCCTACGTTGCGTTGTGTGTGCTACTTCTCTTGTTGTAATCGGAAAATCATTTTTTGTCGTTCAATCTCATTGGATAACTCTTCCTTCGTTGGCAAGATGTGAGATATTTTGCTTGAAACAAACGGTCATTCTCTTTGAGCATAGAGTATCGTGCCATATCTTCACTTGTGCGCGAGCATAGGATAAGGCCGATAGTTGGGTTATCTCCCTCTGTTCGTTTAAGTTCATCGTACATTCTTACATACATATCCATTTGCCCTACATCTTGGTGTGTGATTGTAGTTGTTTTCAAATCTATTAGAACAAAACATTTTAGAATGTAGTTTAAAATACTAAATCGATAAAGTAGTCTTTCTTTTCGGTGCGTATTAGTCTTTGACGGGCAACAAATGAAAAGCCTTTACCTAATTCCAATAGGAATTTCTGAATATGGGTAATGATTGATGTTTCAAGTTTGCTTTCTGTGAAGTCGGAGTTTGGGGATAGACCCAAAAGTTCTGCAACAACGGGGTTTTTAATAAATTCCAACTTGTCGCCCTGCATAGGTGCTGTAATCTGTTTCATTTCATCAATTACCACATCTTTTGCTTGCGACTGCAATAAGCGATAGTAGTATTGCGATGCAATGTTTCGGTCGAGCGTTCTTACACTCCACATTTGTTCGGATGCTTCTTTTAGATACCAATCTCTGGCTGTTTTGTCGGCAACTCTTAATAGGGCGCGGTAATGTGTCCAAGATAGTATTTGCGATTTTCCACTCGGTGTGTGGAAAATGTCGGGAAAGAATTTATAAAACTGAATAAATTGATACAAATTGCTTTTAGTAAAGCCTTTGCCATATAAGTTTGTTAGGTGTTCTGAAAGTTTTTTATTACTTCTTTTCCATACTCGGCTCTGTTTCCGTCTTGTAATTCTTCGTCTGAAATACGTTTCCCTAACATCCAATTGCGCTGTATCATCGCTGTGTTTACTGCTTGATATGCGTAATTTCGCGTTTGCTCAATGATGTTTTGTGCATCCTTGAAAATATCTCCTGTATTTTCGGTATTATGAATCTGTATTTGTTTCATAATGTGTGGATTGATGTTTCGGTCGATGTTTGTATTGTCCGATATATGCAATTCTTTTCTTTTTTTGTTCCCACAGGCACAACCAAGCACTTGTGGGTTGGGAGGATGCTCCCTCAGCTTCGCTCGTCCCTCTGTGGGAGGGACAGTTTGTTTATCATTTTGTTCTTTAAACTCTCCCCCCTTATTTATAAGGTTAAGGGGGAGTGGCTGAAAGCCGAGGGGGATTTTCCTTGTTGCTTGTTGTTATTTTATCCCCTCACCCCTTCGGGGAGCCCCCCTTAAAATCAAGTGGGGCAGTTCCAGCCTTTTGTCTCTTAACTTTCCTCGCGTTTCGCTTCTCTTGCGCAAATTTAAGGTGTGAGAGTTTAATTTGTTCTTCTGTTCTTATGTCTTTTCTTTGGGCAGGCACACATCGGCCGGCCCCTACATCTTTTTTTTGTTTTTCGTAGGGGCACACACGCCGGTGCGCCCTTTGTCTGTGGGTAATTACTTCTTGTAGATGCCGCAGAAGTCGAGTATTACCTTGCTGTCGTCCCAAGGGAGTTCCTTGAATTCGTTGTGGCCGGTGAGCATTACTACAATGTCGGCTGCTGCATAGGCCTCTTTGTAGGGGGTGAGTTTGAATTGTTTGTGCTCGCTCACGTTGGGTTCTACTATGAGTATGTCGGCGTTGTTGCACATTTGCATCACTTTGCCTACGATGCTTTTTGAGGGGCTTTCGCGAAGGTCGTCGATATTCGGTTTGAAGGCGAGGCCCATCATTGCTACTGTGGGCTTGCGACCGTTCTTCAATTCGAATTCGAGCATTGTGCTCTTTACCTTCTCGGCGCACCAGAAGCTCTTGTAGTTGTTTATTTCGCGTGCGGTGGCGATTATCTTGCTCTCAACGGGGTAGTCGGCGGTGATGAAGTAGGGGTCGACTGCGATGCAGTGGCCGCCCACGCCGCAACCGGGTTGCAGAATGTTCACGCGGGGGTGCTTGTTGGCAAGCTCGATGAGTTCCCATACGTTGATGCCTGCTTTGTCGCAGATGAGTGAGAGCTCGTTGGCGAAGGCTATCTGAACATCGCGGCTGCTGTTCTCGGTGAGTTTGCACATTTCGGCTGTGCGGCTGTTGGTCTTGTGGAGCTGCCCTTTGACGAATTGTGAGTAGAACTCGATGGCTTTGTCGGTGCTCTCGGGGGTGAGGCCGCCGAGTACGCGGTCGTTGTGAACGAGCTCGTAGATTACGTTGCCGGGGAGCACGCGCTCGGGGCAGTAGGCAATGTAGATTTTGTCTTTAAGCTCGGGGCGGGCGTTGAAGATGATGTCGGCCATCATTTCGGTGGTGCCTATGGGTGATGTGCTCTCTATTACATAGAGGTCGCCTTCTTTGAGAAGGGGAAGAACGGCGCGTGTGGCTGCCTCGACATACGATGTGTCGGGCTCGTGGTCGCCTTTGAAGGGGGTGGGCACAACCATAAAGTAGGCGTCACTCTCTTGGGGGGTGGTGTAGGCCTTGAACTTGCCGCTGGCGATAACCTCTTTCAACATCTCTTCCATTCCGGGCTCGATGATGTGGAGCTTGCCTTGGTTTGTTATTTCTACTACTTTGGGGTTAATGTCGACGCCAACTACATCAATTCCGTGTTTTGCTGCAATAATTGCTGTGGGGAGGCCTATGTAGCCGAGTCCCATAAAACAGGCTTTCATTCTTTTTTGTGATTTTAGTTTTGTTTATGTTGTTATTTATTTAATCTTTCTACTATTCTGCCGCAGGCAAGGCCGTCGCCATAGGGGTTGACAGCTTGGCTCATTTGGTTGTAATGTGCCTCGTCGTCGAGGAGCGATGATACTTCGTCGACAATCTTTTGGTAGTTTGTGCCTACGAGTTTCACGGTGCCGGCTTCGAGTGCTTCGGGACGCTCGGTGGTGTCGCGCATAACAAGCACGGGCTTGCCGAGGCCGGGTGCCTCCTCCTGAATGCCGCCGCTGTCGGTGAGCACTATGTTACTCTTCTCCATAAGATAGACGAACGAGAGGTATTCGAGGGGCTCGATGAAGAACATATTGGGCCCCCTCCTAACCTCCCCCCGTAGGGAAGGAACTCCCTCCCTACCGGGGAGGGTTGGGGAGGGGCTCCCGAATACCTCGTGTATGGGCTTTCGCACATTGGGGTTGAGGTGCATTGGGTAGACAAAATCAACATCGGGGTATTTCTGTGTGAGGTCGCGTATGGCGGTGCACATATTTATGAAGCCGTCGCCGAAGTTTTCGCGGCGGTGGCCGGTGATGAGCACCAGTTTTTTGCCGCCATCGAGACGGGTTACATCGTAGCCGGCGGTGGCAAGGAGGTTTTTGAGTTCTTCGTTAAGTGTTTTATCTTCTTTTATTTTGTTCACCACCCAATAGAGTGCGTCGATGACTGTGTTGCCGGTAACGGTGATGCTCTCTTCGCTAACGGCTTCGCGCAACAGGTTCTGACGGCTGAGCGGGGTGGGGGCAAAATTGTATGTGGCTATGCGGCCTGTGATTTGTCGGTTCATTTCCTCGGGCCACGGGCTGTATATGTTGTGTGTGCGAAGGCCGGCTTCGACGTGCCCCACGGGTATTTGCTGATAGAAGGCAGCAAGGGCTGCTGCGGTGCTGGTGGTGGTGTCGCCGTGCACAAGTACAACATCGGGCTGCACCTCTTTCAGTATATCGCGCATTCCTACGAGCACGCGGGCTGTTACATCGTAGAGGTCTTGCCCCTGTTTCATTATGTTTAGGTCGTAGTCGGGAGTTATTTCAAAGAGTTGAAGCACTTGGTCGAGCATTTGGCGGTGCTGTCCTGTCACGCATACAATGGTTCTGAATGTGTCGGGGTGTTTCTGGAACTCTTTTACAAGTGGTGCCATTTTTATGGCTTCGGGGCGTGTCCCGAATACTAACATTATAGTTTTCATTTTGTTGTTTTTCTTCTTATTTATAAATAAGGTATATCAGTCTTTATGGAAAATGTCGCGGGTGTAGACCTTTGCTGTTACATCGTCGAGATTGCTGTCGTAGCGGTTGGCCAAGATGGCTTGCGATTGTTGCTTGAACAGGGTGAGGTCGTTTATTATTTTACTGCCGAAGAAGGTGGTGCCGTCTTCGAGTGTGGGTTCGTATATTATTACGTTGGCTCCTTTGGCTTTTATGCGTTTCATAATGCCTTGTATGGAGGAGTGTCGGAAATTGTCGCTGCTGGTTTTCATTGTGAGGCGATAGACGCCTATGGTGCACTGCTTTTCGTGTTCCCGGTTGTAGTCGCCACTGCTGTAATAGTCGTAGTAGCCGGCTTTTTTGAGTATCTGGTCGGCAATGAAGTCCTTGCGGGTTACGTTGCTGTCGACAATGGCTTTTATGAGGGTTTGTGGTACATCGCTGTAATTGGCGAGCAGTTGCTTGGTGTCCTTTGGCAGGCAGTAGCCGCCGTAGCCGAAGGAGGGGTTGTTGTAGTGGGTGCCGATGCGGGGGTCGAGCCCTACGCCTTTTATTATGTCGCTTGTCGATAGTCCGCGCATTTCGGCGTATGTGTCGAGTTCGTTAAAGTAGCTCACGCGCAAGGCCAGATAGGTGTTGGCGAACAGCTTGACTGCCTCGGCCTCGGTGGTGCCCATAAAAAGGGTTTCTATATTTTCTTTTATGGCTCCTTGCTGTAACAGACGGGCAAAGGTGTGTGCGGCTGCGGCAAGATGTTCGTTGTCTTGCGGGTAGCCTATGATTATGCGGCTGGGGTAGAGGTTGTCGTATAGGGCTTTGCCTTCGCGCAGGAATTCGGGCGAGAAGAGTATGTTGGCGTTCTTGTATTTCTCGCTTATGTTGCTTGTGTAGCCTACGGGTATAGTGCTCTTTATTACTATTGTGGCTTTGGGGTTGATGGCTACGGCCTCTGCTATTACGCTCTCTACGGCTGTGGTGTCGAAGAAGTTGCGGGTGTTGTCGTAGTTAGTGGGGGTTGCCACAATTATGTAGTCGGCGGTCTTGTAGGCTGACACCGCGTCGGTGGTGGCTGTGAGGTTCAGCTCTTTTTCGCGCAGGAACTGTTCTATGTACTCGTCCTTTATCGGTGACAGGCCTCTGTTTATCATATCCACTTTTTGTGGTACGATGTCCACTGCCGTCACTTGGTTGTGTTGGGCCAAGAGGGTGGCAATGCTTAATCCTACATATCCTGTTCCTGTTACCGTTATCCTCATTTCTGTTATTCTATTACTTTTAACATTTCTGCTGCGATGTAGGCTTTTGCCTTGTCCTCGAAGTGGGTGTGGTCGATGTGTATGTAGTTGGTGCGGTCGACTATGGGGTTGATGTCGAGGAATTTAAGGTTGTGGGCTTGTGCCACTTGCTGCATAATCCGGTTGCGACGGGTGGTTACGCTGTTTATTTCGTCATCCTTCTTTTCCTTTATCCATCCGCGGTGTATGAAGAATTTATGCCAATTCTTATTGGGGATGATGGAGTCGAATATTGTTTCGACGATTATGTTGCTGCTGATGTTTTTGAGATAGGTGACAAGCGAGTCGAAGGCTTCGCGAAACTCTTGGTAGTCTTGTTCTATGTTGTTGTTCTCCTTGCGTGGTTCGCGTCCGTGGTGCCCTATCTGTATGACAATCGCATCGTATTTGTATGTGAAATTGTTGAAGTAGGAGTCTATCTGGTTTACAAATAGTTCGTCGTCGAGGCGCGAGGATGTGCCTATCATATCTACTGCGTAGCCCGACAGACGGGCAAGGGTGCTGCGAACCATTCGCGAGGTGCTTTCTCCTACAAGGAGTATGCGCTTGGTGTTTGTGTCGGATGCTTTGTCTATCCAAGTGTTGCCCCATTCGATGGGTTCGCGGTCGTGGGTGTTGTTGTATATTTTTTTTAGATGTTCACGGTATGTCTTCATCTTATGTTCTTGTTTTTTATTGTAGTTATTTTTGTCCGTATCCGTAGTGGTAGCTGTTGTGGTAACCGTATCGGTAGCTGTATTTGTAGCCGTAGCGGTTGTTGCCGGCATATACACCGTTGAGTATAACTGCAAGGTTTTTGAGTTTGTTCTCGGTGTATAGGGTTTCGAGCTCGGGTACCATACTGCGTTCCATTACGTTGGCACGGACAAGGAAGAAGGTGCGGTCGGCAAATTTCTCGATAATATGTGTGTCGGCCACCATATCTATCGGCGGGCAGTCGATGAGTATGTATCTGTATTCTTCTTTGAGCTTTTCTATGAGTGTGCCGAAACGTGGGCTTTCGAGCAACTCGGTGGGGTTGGGCGGGATTGTTCCCACAGGCAGAATGTGCAGATTGGGGTGGGTGTTGTCGGTGATTATTACATCGTTGATGTTGTTTATGTCACCGGCAAGGTAGTTGCTTATGCCTTTATTGGGCGATGATACATATTCGCTTAATGAGGCGTGGCGCATATCTCCGTCGATCATAATTATCTTGTCGCCTTTGATGGCGAGTGAGATTGCCGAGTTTATTATGCAGAAGGTTTTTCCGCTGCCGGGGTTAAACGAGGTGCTTATGATGACGCTGTGTTCTTTGTCGCGGGTGAGCAGTTCGATGTTGGTGCGCAGCACGCGGAAGGCTTCGTTTATGATGTTTCGGTTGCCGTCCTGCACCACTACTGTTATTTTGTCGTTTTTATATTTGTTTTTTCTCCAAGGTAGCCTGCTTTTCTTTATTGTGCCGGGCAGTTGTGGTATTTCGCCTATTATGGGGGCTGTTATGTTTTCTATGTCCTTGCGACCGCGTATGCGGGTGTTGCTCACTTGGCGCAGAATGATAATGGCGGCAGGGAACCCGAGCCCGATGGCTATTGCCATCATTATGATGCTTTGTTTAACAGGGGCGGTGGGGGATGTGCTGCCTGTGGGCGAGGTGATTACTCGGGTCCTGTATGCGGTGAAGGCTTGTGAGAGTTGGTTCTCTTCGCGCTTTTGAAGCAGGAACAGGTAGAGTTTCTCTTTTACGCTCTGTTCGCGCTCGGCCGATGCGAGATATTTTGTCTGTTCGGGGTTCTTGGAGATTTCTTCGATGGTTTTCTTGGTCTCTTTCTCTAATGTGCTTATCTCTGTTTCGGTTTTCTTTATTGTGGTTTTTATTGCAGCGATGATTGCTTCGCGTTTTGCAGCAAGGGCCATATTGAGTTTCTTTATTACCGGGTTGTTGTCGCTGCTTTTCTGTGCTTGCTCGTTGCGCTCTATGAGGGATTGGTTGTATTCGGCAATCTGGTTGTTTATGGAGTTGTTGCTGAGGGTTACGCCGAATGGCAACATTTCGTTGGCCGAAATTCGTTGCAGCTTGTGCAGCACATCCTTCATACTTTGAAGGTCGTTGTTCAGTTGTTGCAGCTTGTTTATGTTGGCGCGGTTCTTCCTTATGTGCATAGATGCGGTTGCGCCAATGTCGGGAAGGAGGTTGCGACTTTTGTAGGACGAAATGTCGTTGTCAACCTCTTCGAGTTCTTCGCTGATGTAGGATAGGCGTTCTTCTATGAATTCCAGTGTTCCGGCGGCTGCTTTGTTCTTGTCTAATATCCAGTTCTCGTTGTATACGTTGATGAGGGTTGCGAGAATGTCGTCGGCCCGGTCGATGGAGCGGTCTGTTACTTGTATTGTAATAATCTCGCTGTCTTCTCCTTTGAGGCTGAACGATAATTTGCCTCCGGTTGCTCCGATTGCTGTTTGCCGGCTTGTGTGCCTGACTTTTATTGTGCTGTTGGCATCAATGTGGCTGTTCTTGCGTATGAATGCTTTGCCGAGCGGGGTGTCGGCGAGGGCTACGCCGTCGAGCAGTTCACCGTCGATGGGCTCGCTTTCAAGCGGAGTGCCATTGTGGGTGAAGTTGTGGAGGGTGAACAGGCCTTCGGTGGTAATCTCTATTGTTGCTGTTGCCGAGCTCTCGTCGTCGAGCTCGTAAAAGTCTATTGTTACAGGCTGTGACTCGCCGTACAATGTGATGGGGTGGAATGTTCCCTCTTTCTCGTACAGGGTTCTTAGATTCAGTTTGTCAACGACTTTGCTTATTATTTCCGATGAACGGAATGTGTATATTTCGTTGTAGGTGTTGGTTGCGGTGCGTATTCCCATATTGGCGAAATTGGCCATTTGCTCGTCGAGCGATGGTGTTTTGCTTTTTGATTTTATGAGCACTTCGCAGTATCGGGTGTAGGTGGGTGGCGTGGTTGCTATTTTGTGTATGGCAAAACCGAGTGCTATGAAAAGTGATATTGCGAACCAGTGCCAGCATCTTATGCAGGCATATAGAATTTCGGTAATGTTGATGCTGTTTTCGCTTTCTAATGCTTTTTGTCTTTTAGTTGTATCTTTCATTGTTTTGCGAATTGCGTGTTGAGTCTTCCCGATGCTTTTGTCGGGGAAAAATTATGTGAATTTTATGTGTCTTTTTGCAAAAGTGTATACCTTAGGGACATTGACAGGTGTGTAAGTTGTTGTCTGTCAATCAGTTGCTTGCAAACCGGCGGCTTTGCCTGTCTGTTTCTTTGATTATGTGGCGAGGGCTTGCCTTGTTTGCGCAGGGGCCCTGCATTTGAAGCGTGGTGCGAATGGCACCGTTGCTATGGCAAAGATAGTCTTTTTTTTGTTTATGCGCGCGTTTTTTTCTTTTTTTTTAGGAACGCGCGAGGTTTTTAATAATTATATTATTCTTCATTATTACCATATATTTGGGGCTTTGTAAAATTTTTTTATTAAAATGCTTGCGTGTGGCACTCTTTTTTACTCTTCTTTGTTTGTGTCCTTGTTCCTTGCGTGGCTGTATATATAAATAGGTGTGCCGGCCGGAGTGTAGTGCGGTTCGGGCCTGTTCGGGTGCTGTTTTATGGCCTCGGGCCGGTGCTTTTTTTGCTGTTTTTTGCCAAAAAAGATATTTTTTTTGAAAATTGATGCAAAAAAAAGGCTAATAATGTTTGGATATAATGTTTTTTGTTATCTTTGTGCATCATTAACCTATTAAAGAATACATTATGAAAGAGCTTATTGAAAAAATCCAGGAGACTTATGCTGCATTTGCAGCTGATGCTAATGCACAGGTAGAGAAAGGTAACAAGGCTGCCGGTACTCGCGCACGTAAGGCTTCTTTGCAGATTGAGAAGATGATGAAGGAGTTCCGCAAGGCTTCTTTGGAGGCTTCAAAGAACTAATCTTCGCATCTGTGCTTGATTATTATAAATAAAGGCTGCGGCAGTGCAGTCTTTATTTATTTTTGGTAATTATATATAATTTTACACCAATAGAAAACTGATAAGAAACTGTTATTTCGAACGAATGTGAGAAATCTCAACAATGCTGATATCCAGATTTCTCGTCGCTCCGCTCCAACGAAATGACAAACAAGTGTAACATTGTGTAAATCACCTTATTTTTTTATGCTCCTTGCCTTTGAAGGCGTGGGGTGTTTTCTTTATTTGTGGTTTTCTCTTTTATTTTCCCTGTCTTGATATTTTTCTTGCCGATGTAAAATAAAATTACCGATTGTTGTTGCCGGGGCTGCCGGTAATCGGAGCGTTCTTCGCTTATATTCCCATTCTTGTTTTCTTTCTGTTTTTGCCTTTCCGGCAATGTTTGTGCGAAAAAGTAGATGTTCTTTGTGCTTTTATTGTTTAAAACTTTTAATTATTAAAAATTTAATGTAATTTAGCAAAAGTTTTATGCAATCGTGCGCTGTTTCTCCTTGAAACGGGGTGTGCGATTGGCGGGTGAGCTAATTTTTAATTTATTCAAAATGTTTGTATGAGAAGGAAATTTGTTTCAGCGATGATGGCCGCATTGTTCGTGTCGGCCGTGGCCGTGGGGCAGAATCTGAAAGGGTTTGCCTATGGCGATGCGCAGGCTCCTGCCGGTAGCGAGTGGGAGAGCCCTACGCAGTTGTCTTTGAACAAGGAACAGCCCAAAGGGTGGTTCTTTACGTTTGCCAATGAGGAGAGCGCACGAAAGGTGCTTCCCGAAGCGAGTGAGTATTATCTGTCGCTCGATGGAACTTGGAGTTTCAATTGGGTAGGTAATCCCGGTGAACGCCCGGTGGGCTTCTACAAAATGGATTATGATGTTTCAGGTTGGGATAAGGTAGAAGTTCCGATGAACTGGAATGTCTATGGCTTGCAGCCCGATGGCAGCCAGAAGTATGGTACCCCTATGTATGTCAACCAGCCTGTGATTTTTAAACACACTGTTGCGGTGGGCGACTGGAAAGGTGGCGTTATGCGTGAGCCTGCTCCTCATCATACAACATACAAGAATCGTAACGAAGTGGGTTCTTATCGCCGCACATTTACCGTTCCTGCCGAGTGGGACGGTCGCGAAGTGTACATTAACTTCGATGGCGTAGATTCGTTCTTCTATCTGTGGATAAACGGCAAATATGTGGGCTTCTCGAAGAACTCGCGCAACCTTGCCGCATTTAATATTACAAAATATCTTGTTGAAGGTGAGAATGTGGTGGCTGTCGAGGTCTATCGCAGCAGCGATGCTTCGTTCTTGGAGGCGCAGGATATGTTCCGTTTGCCCGGTATCTTCCGCACTGTGTCGCTGACATCTACCAACCCTGTGCAGATACGCGACTTCCGCGTTGTTACCGACCTTGACGATGAGTACAAGAATGCGGTTGCCAATATTGCCGTTGATGTGCGTAACCTTTCGAAAAAGAAGGTGAAAGGCTACACGGTAAGGACACAGCTTTATAAAAATGAACTTTACAGCGACGACAATGCGCTTGTTGATGGTGCAACAGCATCGGGTGTCGTAAATGTGGTTGAGAAGGACGCGACTGTTACAGCCAACATTGCAATGCCTGTGGAAAATCCTGCAAAATGGAGTGCCGAACAGCCCAACCGCTATACTCTTATCGTGCAGTTGCTCGACAAAAAGGGCAGAGTGGTGGAGACAGCCTCTACATACATAGGTTTCCGCGAGGTGGAAATTCGCGACACAAAGGCCGAGGATGATGAATTCGGCTTGGCGGGCCGTTACTACTATCTGAACGGCAAGCCCATTAAGATGAAGGGTGTGAACCGCCACGAAACAAGTTTGGAGCGTGGTCACGCTGTTACACGTGAGCAGATGTTCGAGGAGGTGATGATTATGTTGCGCGGTAATATCAACCACGTCCGTTGCTCTCACTATCCCGATGCTCCCTATTGGTACTATCTGTGCGATAAATATGGTATTTATCTCGAAGATGAGGCTAACATCGAGAGTCACGAATATTACTATGGCGAGGCTTCTCTCTCGCACGTTCCCGAATTTGAGGATGCCCACATTGCACGAGTGCTGGAAATGGCATACGCAACAATGAACCGCCCCTCGGTGGTTATCTGGTCGCTTGGCAACGAGGCCGGCCCCGGTGTGAACTTCGTGAAGGCATACGAGGCGTTGAAGGCTTTTGATGCGACTCGCCCCGTGCAGTATGAGCGTAACAATAATATTGTGGATATGGGCTCGAACCAGTATCCTTCTATCGGCTGGACACAATATGCCGTAACCGGCAAGGCTCCTATTAAGTATCCTTTCCACATTTCAGAGTATGGGCACGCAATGGGTAACGCCATTGGTAACCTTAAAGATTATTGGGATGCAATGGAGAGCACCAACTTCTTTATGGGTGGTGCAATCTGGGAGTGGGTGGACCATTCATTCTGGAATGTTGACCCGAAGACCGGCGATAAGTATATGGGTTACGGTGGCGACTTTGGCGACCGTCCCAATGACCACACATTCTGTCTGGATGGTGTGATGTTTGCCGACCTTACTCCGAAACCTCATTATTGGGAGGTGAAAAAGGTTTATCAGAATGCGGGAATTTCGCTCAACGACAATGGTGAGATTGAGATTTTCAATAAACGTTACTTCGAGAGCCTGAGCGATATGGATATTCGTGTCTCTTTGTGGGAAGATGGCAAGGAGATTGAGGCTCGTTTCGTTCCCGACCTTGCAATTGCTCCTCGCACGAAGAAGAGCTTTAAAGTGGATTTTGGCAAGGAACTGAAAGCCGACTGTGAGTACTTTATAAAGGTGCAGTTGCAGCTTAAAAAGGATATGCCTTGGGCAAAGAAAGGATTTGTGCAGATGGACGAGCAACTTCCTTTGAAGGACGCAGTGAAGAGTGTTTATATTGCCGATGCAGCAAAGGGTGGCAAACTTGCCGGTAACACCCAAACGGTTGAAATTGATGGCAAGAAGGTTACATTGAGAACCGTTGCCGGAGAGTCGTTCAAAATTATGTTTGATGACAGCAAGGGTGTGCTTTATAATGTAGTATATAATGGTACCGAGGTGTTTGCAGCAGGCAATGTGATGAGATTGAATACTTATCGTGCCCCTGTGGATAACGACAACTGGGCTTGGAACAACTGGTATGTGAACGGCCTTTATAATTTGCAGGACAGTGTTATGTCGTTTGTTTCGAAATTGAACAAAGATGGCAGTGTGGTGTTGCAGTACACTGTGCGCTCACAGGCGAAACATCCCGGCCGTCGTGTGAAACTCGACGATAATAATTTTGATGTGGTTGACGACGACCGTGAACTTGGTGAGAATGATTTTCATTTTATCTCGAACCGCATTTATACAATTTATCCCGATGGCTCTGTTGAATTGAACAGTGCTATCACCGGCAGCAAGAATATAGATTTGGCCCGCATTGGCTATCAGTTGCTTATGCCTGCCGACCTTGCGAATTATTCATACTATGGCCGTGGCCCGTGGAATAACTACAACGACCGTTGCACCGCTGCATTTGTGGAGCAATACAAGAGCACTGTTGCCGAGCAGTTCCTGCAATTCGGCAAGCCGCAGGATATGGCCAATCGTGAGGGTATTCGTTGGGCTGCGCTCACAAATGATGCAGGAAACGGTGTGATGTTTGTTTCTACCGAGGGACTTTCTGTTTCGGCTCTTCCTTGGGACGATGTCGAACTCACCGAGGCAGCTCACCCCTATCAGTTGCCGGCCTCGTCGGGTACTTGGTTGTGCCTCGACAAGAAAGTAACCGGATTGGGCGGTAACAGTTGCGGACAGGGTGCTCCGTTGGAGCCCGACCGTGTGAAGGCCGGTGAAAATTCCGTTGGCTTCATTATGCGTCCTGTGTATGCAGGTGAGGATGTGAACGAGAAGGCAAAGGTGCTCTCTTCGGGTGCTGTTCCTGTGATGATGAAACGCGACCTTCGCGGCGTGGTTACTATGAGTTGCGCCAAGGAGAATGCACAAATCTATTATAAGATAGGAAAGCGTGGAAAGGCTGTCAAGTATACCGAGCCTGTGAATATGAGCAAGGGTGGAGATATTATTGTTTGGGAGAAGGCAACACCTGCATTGACTGCTGCTTATAGCTATCCCGCAGTAACTTCTATTCCTGTAACGGTAGCTTTCTGTTCGAGTCAGGAAACAGGTAACGAGGCAAGCAAGATGCTCGATGGCGACCCCACTACAATGTGGCACACAATGTATTCGGTAACGGTTGCTATTTATCCTCACTACATAGACTTTGATGCAAACGAAGAGGTGATGATAAAGGGCTTCAAATATACTCCTCGTCAGGATGGCGGAAATAATGGTAATATAAAGGATTATTCTATACAGATAAGCAACGACCGCGAAAATTGGAGCGATGTTGTCAAGGGTACATTCGAGAATAACTCAAAGGTTCAGACTGTGATTTTCGGCAAGCCCGTGAAGGCACGTTACGTGCGCTTCAATGGTTTGAGCTCACAGAATGGTCAGGACTTTGGCTCGGGTGCCGAGTTTGAACTCATAAAGGAGTAGTCCGCGTTTAGGTGGTACAAGGTCGGTAGCCTTGTACCATCACAATTAAAGGAGTTTTTCTCCGTTATATATGTAATAGTTAATTGTGCATTCTGTGCACTGTAAATTTTATAACAATGAAAGGAATTGTATTGGCCGGTGGCTCGGGTACTCGTTTGTATCCTATTACAAAAGGTGTTAGTAAACAATTGTTACCCATCTACGATAAACCGATGATTTATTATCCGGTGTCGGTATTGATGTTGGCTGGAATAAAAGAGATACTCATAATATCCACTCCCAACGACCTTCCCTCGTTCAAGCGTCTGCTTGGCGACGGCAGCGATTATGGAGTGCGTTTCGAGTATGCCGAGCAGCCCTCTCCCGATGGTCTTGCACAGGCATTCATCATTGGTGAGAAGTTTATAGGCGACGATTCTGTTTGTTTGGTGCTTGGCGATAATATCTTTCACGGCACAGGATTCTCGGCACTGCTTAAAGAGGCTGTGCGTGCAGCCGAAGAGGATAAGAAAGCAACAGTGTTCGGCTATTGGGTGGATGACCCCGAGCGTTACGGCGTTGCAGAATTCGACAAAGATGGCAACTGTCTGTCGATAGAAGAAAAACCTGCCGAGCCAAAATCGAACTATGCGGTAGTGGGTCTTTATTTCTATCCTAATAAAGTTGTTGAGGTCGCAAAGAGTATAAAACCATCGGCACGCGGTGAATTGGAGATTACCACCGTGAACCAGCGTTTCCTTGCCGACGGTGAGCTTAAAGTGCAATCGTTGCAGCGTGGCTTTGCTTGGCTCGATACAGGCACACACGACTCGCTTGCCGAGGCTTCAATCTTTGTGGAGGTAATAGAGAAGCGTCAAGGACTTAAAATCGCTTGTCTCGAAGGTATCGCATTCCGCAAGGGATGGATTACTGCCGACAAACTGCGCGAGGTGGCACAGCCGATGATAAAAAACCAATACGGACAATATCTGCTTAAAATAATTAAGGAGGTAGAACGTTCCGGTGCTAATATATATTGATTATGGAGGTAATTAAGACAGATATTGAGGGCGTGGTTATAATAGAACCGCGTATTTTCAAAGACGATAGAGGTTATTTCTATGAATCTTTTTCGCAACGTGAATTTGAGGAGAAGGTGTGCAAGACTGTTTTTGTACAGGATAATCAGTCAAAATCGTGCTACGGCGTGCTCCGCGGCCTGCATTTCCAGAAACCTCCCTATTGCCAGAGCAAGCTGGTGCGTTGCATAAAAGGTGCTGTGCTCGATGTTGCAGTAGATATTAGAAAGGGCTCGCCCACATTCGGCAAATATGTGGCTGTGGAACTTTCAGAGGATAACCATCGCCAGTTCTTCGTGCCCCGTGGCTTTGCCCACGGCTTTGCCGTGCTCACTCCCGAGGCTGTGTTCCAATATAAGTGTGACAACTTCTATAATAAGGAGAGCGAGGGTGCCGTGGCTTGGAACGACGAGAGCCTGAATATTGATTGGAAGATTGATGTTGAAAAGATAATATTGTCGGAGAAGGACAAGCTCAATAAACCTATTGCCGAGGCCGATTTCCTCTTCGACTATAATACCGATTATTATGCAGAGTAAGAATATATTGATTACGGGTGCCAACGGACAGCTTGGCAACGAAATGCGCCGTCTGGGTGCAGTTTCGCCCAATAACTACATATACACCGATGTTGCGGAACTTGATATTACCGATGCTGTGGCTGTTTCTCGGTTCGTCCGCGACAACGGAGTTAATGTAATAGTGAATTGTGCTGCATACACCAATGTGGACAAGGCCGAGAGCGACGAGGCTACTGCCGAACTTATAAACGCAACGGCGGTTGAGAACCTTGCCAAGGCTATGAAACAGGCTGATGGCACGCTCTTCCACGTTTCTACCGATTATGTCTTTGGCAACGAGGGTAATACGCCCCGCACCGAGGATATGCCGCTTAATCCGCTTGGAGTGTATGGCCGCACCAAACTGCGTGGCGAGCAGGCTATTGCCGAGGTTGGTTGCAAGGCTGTAATTATAAGAACAGCGTGGCTCTATTCGGAGTTTGGCAACAATTTCTTGAAAACGATGATGCGCCTCACAGCCGAGCGTGAGCAACTAAATGTGGTGTTCGACCAAGTGGGCACTCCCACCTATGCCGGTGACTTGGCACTTGCCATATTCTCGATTATAGAGGGAGATATATATGCCGGTAACGAGGGTGTTTATCACTTCTCGAACGAGGGTGTATGC
The DNA here is from genome assembly GCA_017466065.1 of Bacteroidaceae bacterium. The sequence goes on along the minus strand of JAFTUV010000046.1, from coordinate 14,283 downwards.
TCGTGGTACGATTTTGCTACGGAAATTGCGGTTGCCGCCGGTAACAGCGCGTGCAAGGTGCAGCCTTGTCACAGCGATGAGTTCCCCTCTCCTGTGAAGCGTCCTTCGTTCTCGGTGCTCGACAAGACAAAGATAAAAACAACCTTCGGCATAGAGATACCTCATTGGCGCGACTCTATGCTCTATTGTATTAAACGACTGAAACAACAATAAGAAGCTGTTTAAAATTTATTTCGCGATTGTTCGAAGAATGTTTTTTAGCGGATTCTACTACCTTAAATGCAGTGAATAGCGGGCTATTTCCAAATTTAAAGTAGAAAAAGATGCAGGAAACAGACTTAAACAAGCCGGAACAGCACTTTATTCAGCTTTGATATATTTATAAGAAATTTAAACAGCTTCTAAAATGAAACGTAACATCATTGTTACCGGCGGTGCCGGATTTATTGGCTCACACGTTGTGCGCCTGTTTGTCAACAAATATCCCGACTATCACATTATCAATGTCGATAAACTCACTTATGCAGGCAATCTTGCCAATTTGAAGGATATAGAGGATAAGCCCAACTACACCTTCTTCCGTGGCGATATTTGCGATTTTGATGCGATGTACAAACTGATGGTCGATTACAAGGTCGATGGCGTTATTCACCTTGCAGCCGAGAGCCACGTCGACCGCTCCATAAAAGACCCCTTTACCTTCGCACGCACCAACGTGATGGGAACACTCTCGCTGTTGCAGGCAGCAAAGCTCTATTGGGAGTCGCTGCCCGAGAAATATGAAGGCAAGCGTTTCTACCACATTTCAACCGATGAGGTTTACGGCGCATTGGAGCTCGACCGTCCCGAGGGAGTGGAGCCCCCCTTCACCACCACAGCATCGTCGGGTGAACATCACTTGGCCTACGGAACCGATTTCTTCTACGAAACAACAAAGTATAACCCCCACAGCCCCTATTCGGCATCTAAGGCAAGCAGCGACCACTTTGTTCGTGCGTTCCACGACACATACGGCCTGCCCACAATCGTTACCAACTGCTCGAACAACTACGGTCCCTATCAGTTCCCCGAAAAACTGATTCCGTTGTTCATAAACAACATTCGTCAGCGCAAGCCTCTGCCCGTTTATGGCAAGGGCGAGAATGTGCGCGACTGGCTCTATGTTGTTGACCACGCACGGGCAATAGATGTTATTTTCCACGATGGACAGATTGCCGACACATATAACATCGGTGGCTTCAACGAGTGGAAGAATATAGATATTATTAAGGTGATAATAAAGACAGTCGATCGTTTGCTTGGTAACCCCGAGGGTGCTTCGCTCGACCTCATAACCTACGTTACCGACCGTGCCGGCCACGATATGCGCTACGCCATAGACTCCACAAAGTTACAGAAAGAACTTGGCTGGGAGCCCAGCTTGCAGTTCGAGGAGGGCATTGAGAAGACTGTTCGTTGGTACTTGGATAATCAGGAGTGGATGGATAATATCACCAGCGGAGAGTATGAGAAGTATTACGATGATATGTACAAGAACAGATAATCGACTTATTGTAATTTATATATAGGAACATCAGCCCACGCATTGCGTGGGCTGATGTTCCTATATATAAATAAGGTGTTTTTACAATATTCTTATTGAGTAACCGAGCTTGACGGTGATTGTTTTGTTGGCCGAGCGTCCGAAGTCGTCTATCTTTGAGTTGTTGAATATGTCGCTGAGCCCATAGTAGTAGCGTCCTTCGACAAAGAAATTTCCAATTTTTGTTTTAAGTTCAAACCCGGCACCTCCGGCAATTCCATATTCAAATTTCTTGTCAATCTCTTTCCCGTATATGGGGCGCACCGTTTCGGGGCGTTCGCTTGGTTCAAGCCCACCTCCATATTCTTCTTTGTCGCTTAAAAGTATGCCGAATTGCGGGCCGAGATTGATGAAGAATTGCAGTCCGCGTTGTTCTTTTCCCCAAGATAGGTGGGCGAAGAAGGGTACTTCAAGATAGTTGAGCGTGCGGCTGTATGTGTAGGGCACTCCTTTGTCGAATTCTTCTTCCCATCCGCGTTGCGAGAAATTCACTTCGAGCTGTGCTGCGCATATCATACTGAAATATTTTTCACTCGTATAGCGCACGAATAGGCCGCTGTTCAGGCCGTTGAGATTTGTTTGGCGTATCTGGGGTTGGACATCAAGGCTGCTCATATTAAGGCCGCCGGTAATACCTAATTCCAAATTCCTGCGTGGCTGTTCCACCTGTGCAAAGGTGGTTCCTGCGATAAGTGCGAGGGCGGTTAATATAATATATCTCATTTGTCGAAATCTATTTTTTCAATATTATAGTTTGGGGTGTAGTGTACAAAGTATATTTTCTTGTTTACCATTCCTCCCCAGTTGTTTACACGTTCGAATTTAAATCCTGTCTGTATGGGGGTAAATGAAATGTTGTTTATATTGTCGGGCATCTCCTTTCCCCATTTTGCAATAGCAAGGAGGAAGGTGTAACCGGTGTCATAGCCCAGCATTCCATAGCGCGGGTAAATATTTTGCAGATTACGGTTATACCATTGGGAATATTCGCCTTGGAACTTGGCAGCTTCGGGTAATGAGTAGTGGCTGAAAAATGATGCATAGAAATATGTATCGGCCTCATAGAGCTGGGAACGTAGCTCGTTGGCATATATCTGCCATTCGGGGTAGCCGAACAGCTTGAACGAGGGTAGTCCGATGGTGCTGTTTTTCAGTATTATCAGCGATGGCAGTATGGTGGATAATGTGCCGGCACCCGAGGATAGGGGAATGAATATGTTTTCCTTGTCGGCTCTCATTACCTCCTTGATGGTGACGATGGTCGCCGAGTCGCCCTCCTGCTGTGTTATTGCGGCAGCACTGCCCACAATGTCGCTCATTTGTATTGTTGTGTGTGGAATGCCGCTCTTGTCGAGCCCTTGTGTCAGCGATTCGATGAACTCCTGCTTGTTGCTCTTGGTGCTGTCTGATACAAAAATTACATTAGAGTTGGGGAACTCTTTTGTAAAGTGGTCTATAACTTCGGAGAAGAAGTAGGATTGCATTGTGTTTACAACATAGACCATCGGGTTGCGGAATATTTCGTCCTCTTTCGATGTAAAGGGGATTACAAGGGGAATGTTCTTTTGTTGGGCAAAGCGGGCAAGTTCCTTGTTGTGCTCGGGGTAGAGGGCACCGATTATCAAGTCCATATTGTCGAGTGCACCGCTTGCAAACAGTTGGTTGAGGCTCTTATCCTTATTCCCTGAATCGAAGGTGTTTATTTCAAAGGAGTATCCGCTCTGTTTAAGTTTGTCAACAGCTATGAGCAGTCCTTGGTAGTATTCTACCATACGGTTCTGCTCGTTGGGGGAGTAACTGTCGAGCAGAAACGGGAGCACGATGGCTACTCGTGTCGCTTTGTTGTCTGCCAGCAATGAGAGTGAATCTCTTTTTTCTTCGGCTTTTGTGAAAATTTCGCTGTTGGTTATCTCCACATCCTTCTTTATTTCGGGTTTTGATGCCGGAAGCGGGATGTTGACTATTGTCTTTTTTTTGAGTTTCTTTGTTTTTGAAAGTTCGGGGTTTGCTGTTAACAATTCTTCGATGCTTATTCCATATTCGCGCGAAATGCTGTATATGGTTTCTCCTTTTTCTACTTTGTGTGTCGTGCGTATTCTGGATGGTTTCTTTCTTTTATCTTCTTGGGCCGGTGTTGTTGCTTGTGTTTTTGCTTTATTGCCGGCGGGTATAAGAATAACCTCTCCTGTGCGGAAGTTGTTGATTGAGAGCCCGGGGTTGGCCTCGCATATTTCAATGGGCGATACGTTGTACATCTTGCCCAAGCGATAAAGGGTTTCTCCGGCCTGTATGGTGTGGTAGCGAGGCTCGGTGTTCTTGGTGGCGGAGGCTATATTCTGCACTGTGGCTTTCTCTTGCGGGATGCGCAGCTTTTGTCCTACGGAGATGGATTTCTCGCTTCCGGGGTTCAACTCTATTATCTCTTGAATGCTTTTCTGGTACATACGGGATATTGAGTAAAGGGTTTGCCCTTTGCTCACCGTGTGGATGAAGTGGTTGTTTACTTGCGCGTGCAAAGTGATGGCTGCGTGTGCAAGGAATAGTGACAATATTATGGTTATGTATCGCTTCATATAAATTCCGCTGTTTACAGATAAGTGTATATTATTCTGCGAAGATACGATTTATTCGTCAAATTCGGAAATGATGCGTTGCAAATATTATTTGCAATATATTCTGTTGTGGCTTGTGCGAGGTTTACTTTTGTTATTTGACTGTTTTTTGTGTAATTTTAATTGTTTTATGATGGTTTTTCCGCGTATAAAGATTATTTTTGCTTGTTGGTTGCATTGTTATGCTCATTGCAGCCTCTTTGTTTAATGTTAAAAATTTGGGTATGAATTTAAAATATTTGTTCACTGTGCTATTCTCCCTGTTCTGCTTTGTGGGTGTTAATGCTCAATTTGTAGTTCCGCCTACTCCTTCGCCCACTGCAAAGGTGGTGGAGAAGGATGGTGTTGAAGCGGAACTTGAAGCTGAAAAGATTTATGAGGCTCCGTTGACTGCTTTTTTTTATGCAAATGCCGATGAGGTAGAGGGCTTTTCGGTTGTCTATACTTGGGAATTTATGCGCAGTGGCGAGAATTACCCTTTTCTCACTCGTTACGATGCCGATGTGCAATATACTTTCAGTACGAGTGGAACTGTTCTTGTTTACCCTAAGATTACTTATACAAGCATTGCCGACCCGAATGTTGTTTATGAATTTGTCCCGGATGAGCCATTCCAGATAATCATTGCCGAGTCGAGCATAAAAGTTCCCAATGCTTTTTCGCCTAATGGCGATGGTATAAACGACTTTTTCAATGTATACGAGGTGAAGTCTATCGTGGAATTCAATGCTGCAATATATAATCGTTGGGGACAGCAGTTGTATTCTTGGGGTATCGACCAGATTGATTGTGAGTCCTGCGGCTGGGATGGTACATACAAGGGAAAGGCTGTGAAGGACGGCGTGTACTATGTTGTGGTTACTGCAAAAGGTGCCGATGGAATTGTGTATGAGTTCCAGCGCGATGTGAATGTGTTGCGTGGGTATATCGAGGAGAGTGCTTATTGATAAAAGTTGTAGCTGTGGAAGAGGAGAGTGGAAAAATAGAGGTTTTCGGTGCGAGGGTCCATAATTTGAAGAATGTGGATGTGGAGATTCCGCATAACTCGCTCACTGTGATTACGGGATTGAGCGGCAGCGGTAAATCGTCGTTGGCTTTCGATACTATTTTTGCCGAGGGACAGCGTCGCTATCTTGAAACATTCTCTACCTATGCCCGTAATTTCTTGGGGGGAATGGAGCGTCCCGATGTAGATAAAATAACAGGGTTGAGCCCTGTAATCTCCATTGAACAGAAGACTACAAACAAGAATCCGCGTTCAACTGTGGGCACTACCACCGAAATTTACGATTATATGCGTCTGCTATTCTCGCGTGCTGCGGAGGCCTACTCTTATCTGTCGGGCGAGAAGATGGTGAAGTATTCCGAGGAGCAGATTCTTAATTTGTTGCTCGAAGAGTATTCGGGAAAGAGAATTTATATGCTTGCTCCTCTTGTGAGAGGACGCAAGGGGCATTATAAGGAACTCTTTGAACAGATGATGCACAAGGGCTATTTGAATGTGCGTGTCGATGGAGAGTTGTGCGAGCTTGCTCGCGGAATGATGCTCGAAAGGTATAAGAACCATAATATAGAGGTGGTTGTCGATAAACTTATTGTCGATGAAAAGGATGCGGAGCGTTTGAAGCAGAGCCTTGTGACGGCTTTGCATCAAGGTGACGGGCTGGTGATGATTATGGAGTTTCCATCGGGCGACATTCGCTATTTCAGCAAGCATCTTATGTGTCCGGTTACAGGTCTTTCCTATAAAGAGCCCGACCCGCATAATTTTTCGTTCAATTCGCCTCAGGGCTTTTGCAATAAATGTAAGGGCTTGGGTGTGGTGAGCTGTGTGGATGTTGACAAGGTGGTCCCCGACCGTTCCCTGTCGGTCTACGATGGTGCGCTTGCTCCTCTTGGGAAGTATCGCCGTTCTTCGATTTTTCAGCAGCTCGAAGCGGTGCTGCAACGCTATGATGCCGATTTAAAGACTCCGGTCGAGGAACTGCCCGATGAGGCGATAGATGAGATTCTCTATGGCTCGCCTGTTCCGTTGAAGCTCTCCTCTGCATCCGATTCGCTTTATGATGGCTTTGCCACATACGACGGTCTTGTGAAATATATCCGGTTGCAGAAGGATTCGAGCACTTCGGCCAAGGAATTGCGTTGGGCCGAACAATTTTCGATGATGCAGGTGTGCCCTGAATGTGGTGGCGCAAGGCTTAATAAAGAGGCTTTGCATTATAGGCTTGCCGGGAAAAATATATATGAACTTGCGTCGATGGACCTCTCGTGTCTTAACGAATGGCTGAACGGGCTCGATGAGGCGTTGAACGAAAAGCAACGTACCATAGCTGCTGAGATAGTAAAGGAGATTCAGTCGCGCATAGGCTTTTTGCTTAATGTGGGGCTGGGCTATTTGTCTTTGAACCGCTCTTCATCTTCCTTGTCGGGTGGTGAGGGGCAACGTATCCGTTTGGCGACGCAGGTGGGTTCGCAGTTGGTGAATGTGTTTTATATTCTCGATGAACCGAGCATAGGGCTTCATCCTCGTGATAATGACAGGCTCATAAATTCATTGAAGTCGTTGCGCGACAGTGGTAACACCGTTATTGTGGTGGAGCACGACCGCGATATAATGCTTGCTGCCGATTATGTTATTGATATGGGGCCGAAGGCGGGTCGCAAGGGTGGTGAGGTTGTCTTTTCGGGCACTCCTGCCAATATGTTGAAGTGTGATACACTCACGGCTCGTTTCCTTGATGGTCGCGAGCGTATAATGCTGCCCGAGAAGCGTCGCGAAGGCAATGGAAAGTCGTTGAAAATTTTTGGCGCGCGCGGCAATAACCTGAAAAATATAGATGTTGAATTTCCCTTGGGCAAACTGATATGTGTAACAGGTGTTTCGGGCGGTGGAAAGTCTTCCTTGGTGAACGATACGTTGCAACCTATTCTGTCGAACTATTTTTACAGGTCGTTGCGTCAGCCGCTTCCCTATGATAGAATTGAGGGCGTGGAATTTATAGATAAGATTGTGGATGTGGACCAGTCGCCACTGGGGCGCACTCCGCGTTCCAATCCTGCTACATATACAGGGGTGTTTTCCGATATTCGAAACTTGTTTGTGGAGCTCCCCGAGGCTAAAATACGCGGTTACAAGGCCGGTCGCTTCTCGTTTAATGTGTCGGGAGGCCGTTGCGATGCTTGCGGGGGTAACGGGTATAAGACTTTGGAAATGAATTTCCTGCCCGATGTTATGGTGCCTTGTGAGGTTTGCCACGGGAAACGTTATAACCGGGAAACGCTCGAAGTGCGCTATAAGGGCAAGTCTATTGCCGATGTGCTTGATATGACCATAAATATGGCTGTGGAATTTTTTGAGAATGTTCCTGCCATCCTTAATAAAATTAAAGTGTTGCAGGATGTGGGCCTTGGCTATATAAAATTGGGTCAACCATCCACAACTTTGTCGGGGGGGGAGAGCCAGCGTGTGAAACTTGCCACGGAATTGTCGAAACGCGATACGGGCAGAACCCTTTATCTCCTTGATGAACCCACGACGGGCTTGCATTTTGAGGATATCCGTGTGCTTATGGGGGTTGTGAACCGCTTGGTCGATAAAGGAAACACTGTTGTTATAATAGAGCATAATCTCGATGTTATTAAAATGGCCGACCATATTATAGATATGGGGCCCGAGGGCGGGCGCGATGGAGGTTTGGTGATGGCTGCCGGTACTCCGGAGGAGGTCGCAAGGCTTGGCGTGGGACACACGGCACCTTATCTTGCCAAGGAATTATTGCAGTAAAAGTATCTTTTTTACAAAAATTAACTTATAAAGTTGTGAGAATAGTTCTAAAATACACTCTATAAGGTGACACACATCCTTTTAGTGTATTAGAAATTCGGCCATTGCAGGTGTGCTGTTGAAATTGCATTTATCGGCAAAGTTACGTTTTTTGCTTGTTGCTTTTGTGTTTTGTAACTTTGTTTGTAAAATGGTAACTGGTTAGGAGTAGTTTCTACTTTTCTTCCTTTTCAGTTGATTGCACGGTGGTGCGATTGTCCATTTTACAATTTCGATAGGAATGTATTTTTATAATGCTTCATCGCAATGGCCGTTTTTTTAGTCTGTTTTAACAACATTTTGGCGCGAAGAGTTGTATTTGTAGGTAAAATATATTATTTTCGCAAATTGAAATTGTACCAAAAGCACAATGAGACAATTAAAAATTACAAAAAGTATTACAAACCGCGAAAGTGCTTCGCTTGATAAGTATTTGCAAGAGATTGGCCGTGAAGACCTTATAACCGTTGAGGAAGAGGTGGAATTGGCCCAGCGAATAAGAAAAGGCGATCGTAGAGCACTTGAAAAACTAACCAGAGCCAATCTGCGTTTCGTGGTTTCTGTTGCCAAGCAGTATCAGAACCAAGGATTAAGTCTGCCCGACTTGATAAACGAGGGCAACTTGGGGCTAATTAAGGCAGCCGAGAAATTCGACGAAACAAGAGGTTTTAAGTTCATTAGTTACGCTGTGTGGTGGATTAGACAATCGATTCTTCAAGCTCTTGCCGAGCAGTCGAGAATTGTGCGCTTGCCGTTGAACCAAGTAGGTTCGTTGAACAAGATAAGCAAGGCCTTCTCAAAATTTGAACAGGAGAATGAGCGTCGCCCATCGGCCGAGGAACTTGCCGAGCAATTGGATCTTCCGGTGGACAAGGTTGTGGATTCACTTAAAGTTTCGGGCCGCCACATATCTGTCGACGCTCCTTTTGTCGATGGTGAGGATAACAGTCTGCTCGATGTATTGGTGAACGACGATTCTCCTATGGCAGATAATCTCTTGGTTAGCGAGTCGCTTTCACGCGAGATTGACCGCGCTCTCTCGACGCTCTCCGATAGAGAGAAGGAAATTATCCAGATGTTCTTCGGTATTGGTATGCAGGAGATGACTTTGGAGGAGATTGGCGACAGATTTGGTCTTACGCGTGAACGTGTGCGTCAGATTAAGGAAAAAGCAATTCGCCGTTTAAAGCAGAACCAACGCAGTAAATTGTTGAGGTCCTATTTGGGATAATGATTGATAAATAGGATTAAAGGGTTGCGAGCCGCACATTAAGTGTGGCTCGCTTTTCTTATAGAATAGAGTAATAAGGGTGCTGTTCTTGTCGGGCAAAAATTCAGGTAACTTCTAAAATCTGTGTTAATTTTTATAATATTGTTTCTTGCGTGATGATATTTTAGTACTTTTGCGGGAAGATAGTTGCAATAGTGCAACGTGATAAGTGTAAATTTCATAGGTATGAGAAAATTTTATATATTTGTTATAGCTCTGTTGTTTGTGCCATTGGCAATGTCGGCCAAGAAGGGTGAGGATGTTGTCTATCTTTTTGGTGCTTCATATTCTTATAACGATTCTATTGTCTATTTTACCGAGATACAGCCTATTGAGGGTATAAAGTTGCTGAATAAGTCGAAAATATTGCCCGACCGTCAGCACTATGCCTATGAACTTAAAGATTATATGAACTTCAAGGAGGGTAAGCCCGGCAGAATTTCAATCATATATTTCTCGAAAAAACGTTCCAAGCTGGAAAAAACAGAGGCGAAGGTGAAAAAACGTCTGTTGTACAAGGATAACAAAACGGTGTTGTATCTGGGCGATAAGTTTGCGTTTACAAAGCCTTGATGTGATGATGAAACGAACGGATTTTCTTCTCTTCTTCCTGTTACTTCCCCTTTTCTTTTCGTGCAGTGGTTCTTCGGACGAGGAGTGGGGGTTGCCTCCTGTGATTAATGTGGAGCCTCCTGCCGGGGAGGACGGAGTGGTGCGACGCTCCTGCTTGGCGTATATTGTTGCCGACAATGACTTGAAAAGCTACGCGCAGGCCGACCTTGACGAAATGCTTGCGGGTGCAGTGGGCGTTCCGTCCGATTGCAATATGCTGGTCTATGTAGATGATTATGATTCTCCAAGAATTCTGCGTTTCTTTAATAAGAACGGTGCAGGGTGCTCCGAAACTGTATATACATTTGACAGGGAAATGGCTTCGTGCGATGTTGCGGATATGCGCGTTGTGCTCGAATGGGTGCAGTTGAATTATCCGGCCGAGAAGTTCGACCTTATTATGTGGTCGCACGCCACAGGGTGGCTCTATGATAATGGTCGTCGTCCTTCGCTCTATTCTTTTGGCGATGATTGGGTGCGTGGCGAGAATGATATTCGTCGTATGAATGTCGAGGAACTTGCCGCTCTCCTGCAAAGCCTGCCGCAAAAGCCCGAAAGACTTTTCTTCGATGCTTGTTTTATGCAGTGTGCGGAGGTTGCTTACGCTTTGCGTAATTGCGCCGATTGGGTTATTGCTTCGCCGGCCGAAATTCCTGCCGCCGGTGCACCTTATAATACAATTCTTCCTCTGCTGTTCAACGAGAATGTGGGGCTGCAAGCTATTATGGAGGCTTATAAGGCGGCTTATGCGGGGTCGGGCACCGGGGTGGTGCTCTCGGCTGTGCGTTGTTCGCAGATGGAGGCATTGGCTGCCGTGGCGGCAGATGTAGTGGTTGGGTATTTGGGTTCCTCTATGCGTCCGCAGTATGATGGGCTGTTTGCCTATTTGCCGGGTGGCAAGTGGGGCTACTCTCAAAAGTTTCCTAATTATTATGATGTAAATTCGGTGATGCTTAAATATATGCCTTATGATAAGTATAAGGGTGTAAAAGAGGCTCTCGATGCGGCTGTTCCCTATAAGGTGGCAAGTGATATGTGGGTGTCGGGAGTTATAGGGCGCAACATCTACCTTTCTTCATCGTGGAGCGGAATCTCTATGTATCTGCCTAAGGATGCGGCTCTTTTCCCTAATAATTTTAATGAGGACTTTGCTTGTTGCGAGTGGTACGAGGCTGCCGGTTGGCGTGAGGCCGGTTGGTAGCATTATGTAATATAATGACAAACTCCCGAGACTTTTGAAGGTTTCGGGAGTTTGTGGTATTTAGAACTGAACGTGTAGCTGTATTCTTATTCCGTCTTTGTCGATTCCGGGAAGGTCGCGGTACGTGATGCGACGCACATAGTCCACACGAAGTATTCTGAATATGTTTTCTATGCCTATGCCTATTTCAACGTATGGCTTTCCTTCGAGATAGTGGTATTCGTCGTTCTCGTATGGGAATTTATACAGCGTGCCTGTATTCTCGGGGTCGGGGCGGTTGCGCTCGCTTAATCGGCCGTACATTCCTCGGCACGATATTACTTCGCGCCAATTTAGTTTTCTTATCAGGGGTATGCGATTGAATATAAGACCGTTCATATAGTATGTTAAATCCCAAGAGACATATTCGTCGTTGAAGAATTCCATCGCATTCATCAGGTTGTAGGACTCGTCCTGTATAGTGTAGGAGAGGTTGGCGTTGGGCATTATGAGCAGCGGGAAGGGTACTTTGTTCCACACTTTGCCTGCTTTTATTATGCAGTCGGTGTAGCCGAAGGCCGAGAACCAGAATCGTTTTTCGAAACTGAATTCGGTGTGCTGGTAGTTGTAGTCGCTGCCCAACACTCCTTTAATGCCTACCGTATGGCTCAATGTGAATACGGGGTGCTCGGGCTGCACGCGGTAGCGGTTCCATTTGGTTTGTGTGAATTTCTCTTTCGGTGCCCAGCGTAGTTTTAGTTCTGCTTCGCTCTGGGTGAGTTTTTTTGTGAAATAGCTTTGCGATATTCCGTCTGTTGTTTCTACTCGCTCAAATGGTACAAGGTGCGATGCTATATTCTGGCGGTTGCGCAGTGTGAGCTGATAGGAGAAGTGGTTGTAGAATTCGCGTGTGTATGTGAACTCTGCGTTCTTTATGTATCCTATCTTGTTGTCGCTCTTGCGTTTTATGCTCAAAAATATGTTGTCCTTGTTTGTGTACAGGTAGTTCTGTCCATATTGGAATACATCGTTCTCGTAGCGCGCCTTTATGGAGTGAATGGGGAATTCGTTGGGGTGCTCCTTCTTGTTCTTGAAGGAGTATTCTATTTCGCCCATATATTTCAGTTTCTTGTCTTTTGTGCCGTATGCAATGTAGGCGTTACCGAAGAGGCGTGGATGCAGGTAGGCCGAGGTCATTGCTCCCGCGCGCAGACGGCAACCTTCGAGCGCATTGTGGCTGATGGTGGTGTTTATCGGGCCGTAGAAGAGTGGTGGTTCGTGCTCTCTTATCGGTATCCAGCCTGTAAACAGGAATGTGAGTCCTTTTTCTAACCAGTAGTATGCGGGGGTGTTGCGAAGTTCGCGCATCATCTGGTCGACGGACATCTCCTTGCCGGTGGCCTCGGCTATACGGTTCTCTACCCAGTATTCTTGCGTGCGACGTGTGGAGTGGTCGTCCTCGTATATCTCCCCGGGGAAGTTGAGGACGATGTTTGCCATACTGTCTTTTTCGAATTTGTAGTCGCGGTATTCAACCTGACGATGGGCATAGAGGCCGTTTGCTCCGTCGACAACCTTGAATTCGGCAACCAACGATTCATTGTTGAGTATGCGGGTGCCGTCGGGCAAGCGGTCGAAGTGCTGCTTTATGTTCATATATTCGATAAAGTTCATATTGATGTCGTGGGGCACATTCATCTGAACGAGCTTTATGAAATATGTTGAATCGCTGGTTACATATATGTGTCCGGTGAAGCCGAATGATTCGGAGTTGAATGGTACGAATGCAAGGTCGTAGCATTTCTCCCCTTCAACCTCCACGGTGTCCATTATGTAATATTTATAGAATGTGGGGCCCAGCTTCGAAAGTGGGCTTATGAATTTGTTGCCAAATAGCGATACGTTATCTTGGAAAATGTTTATATCCTTGAATGTTTCTTGGTAGATGGCTTCCAGATTCTCGTCCGAAACAACATCGTCGATACCGTTGCGCTTGCGCGCTTTTACATATTGGCGTTTGCGCTTGGGGTCGTTGCTGTGATAGTCGCTGCCTATCATTTCGCGTGCCGATATATAGAGAATGGGCTTGCCCGATACAAGCGAGGTGTCGATGTATTGGTCGAGGAATGAGAATTTCTTGCCAAAATGGCTCTCTTTTGCCGAACTGAAATTGTTGAGGGCAATATTTAGCTTTTCGTGACGGTTGCGGGTGTAGAAAGGCTTGTTCTCGGGGGAGTTGTCGTTGCGCTGCTCGGTTATTTTCTTCACCAGTATCACTGCCGGGTTGTCCTTCTTCCTGTATTTCTCCCTTTTGGGTTTTATGGTAACTCCTGCAAGCTCGTAATTTTCAGTTTCCATCTTTACGTTGAGCGGGAAACGTGTTTTTGAATTTAGAGGGATGCGCACTTCCTTGTATCCGATGCTCGATATTACAAGTGTGTCTTTCAGGCTCTGGGCAAAGAACGAGAAATATCCGTAGTTGTCGCTGCTGCATCCTTGTGTGGTCTTTCTTATTCTTATAGAGGCGTAGGGCAGAGCTTCGTTTGTGGCTTTATCCTTGATTTTGCCATAGATGCGCACTTTTGTAGCATCCTGTGCATTTGCCGCGAGGGTGGTGCACAATGCGGAAATCAATATTAATATGCGTGTAAGTATTATTCTCATCAAAAAAGTTCCTTATTTATAATATATATGTATATGCAAATTCGCGACAAAAGTACTGAAAAAAAACAACTTTTTTGCCACCGCCTATATCTTTTTTATGTTTAACCGCGAATATGTAAAAGAAAAATTTTAATGGTGAAAGTAAAAAAAAGTTCTTCAAAATGTTGTAATGTAATTTTTTTTGCTTTACTTTGCTATTCCGCTGCCATTTGAAAACCCTCTTTTTGAGAATTCGAGAGTGGGGCGGCAATGAGTGTCGAAACGGTAAGAAAAAAGTTTGTTGTGTAACTTGTTGAGAATAACACTATTGTAAAAAAGTGTGAAAAAAGTTTGAATTTTTCTTCTCAAAAAGTTTGGTATTACAAAAAAATGCTCTACCTTTGCACTCGCTTTCGACAAGGAACCACGGTTTCTTAGTTGAGTAAGCAAGATGATCCTTGAAAACCATTCCATACAGACAAGCAGTACAACGAAGATTTATTTAGATAAATCGTGTATAAGTAAGGAACTTTAAAACAACCGTCAAATAATTTGATG
>JAFTUV010000045.1 GCA_017466065.1 Bacteroidaceae bacterium | reverse complement strand
TGAGAAATCTATAACCATTGTTGCAAGAGATTTCTCCCTGCGGTCGAAATGACAAGGTGAAGCAGAAGCGCGACTCCTCCACCGCAAAGCGGTCCCGAACTGTCCCTCTTTTTAAAGAGGGACGGCGCGGAACCACAGCGCCGTTTGCGACGACTGGTGTTTTAACACCACGAAGGAGTGCCGAAACGCAGTGAAGGCCGCGGTAGCCGCGAGAGAAACGAAGCGCGGAGGGAGTACAAACACGGAGGAGGAGTTAATTATAAACTGTCCCACTTAATGTTAAGGGGGCAGACCGATGTGTCTGCACAAAAGGAAACAGCAACGCGGGCGACCTTGCAGGGTCGCCCGCGTTGTATAATGGGTTCTTTGGAGTTTTATGCTCCGAAGTTGTCGTACATAATGGATTTCTCCTCTACACCCAAGTCGACAAGCATATTTACAACTGCCTTTGACATAGGGCCGGGACCACACATATAGTACTCTATATCCTCGGGGGCCTCGTGGTCTTTGAGGTAGGTCTCGTAGATTACCTGATGAACGAAGCCCGGGGTGTACTTCACGCCGGCTGCATCGGCAGCGGGGTCGGGACGGTCGAGTGCAAGGTGGAAGGTGAAGTTGGGGAACTCTTTTTCCAGCTGCAAGAAGTCTTCGAGGTAGAATACTTCGTTGAGCGCACGGGCACCGTAGAAGTAGGTCATTGTGCGGTCGGTGGTCTTCAAGGTCTTTGTCATATGCATAATCTGTGCACGCAAGGGGGCCATTCCGGCACCACCACCTACCCACATCATCTCCTTCTTTGAGTCGAAAATGGGGTGGAAGTCTCCGTAAGGACCACTCATTATTACCTTGTCACCGGGTTTAAGGGTGAAAATATAGGACGATGCAATACCGCAGGGAACATCCATAAAGCCCGAGCGGTCGGCCTTGAAGGGAGGTGTCGCAATGCGCACGGTGAGCATAATGCGGTCGCCCTCGGCAGGATAGTTGGCCATAGAGTAGGCGCGGATGGTCTCTTCGGTGTTCTTGCACTTCAAGCCGAGAAGGCCGAATTTCTCCCACGCGGGCAGATACTCGTCGCCAATGAGGCTCTTGTCGATATCCTTGTCGTATGTCATATCGTATGCAGGAATTTTAATCTGTGCATAAGAACCGGGGACAAAGTCCATGTGCTCGCCGGGAGGCAGTGCCACGATGAACTCTTTGATGAAGGTTGCAACGTTCTTGTTGGAGATTACCTCGCACTCCCACTCTTTTACGCCCATAACCGACTCGGGCACTTTGAGCGAGAGGTCGTTCTTAACCTTAACCTGACAGCCCAAACGCCAATGAGCCTGCTGCTCCTTGCGCGAGAAGTGTCCTGTCTCGGAGGGAAGAATTTCGCCACCGCCTTCAAGAACCTGTACTTTACATTGGCCGCAAGAGCCTTTACCACCGCAAGCCGAGGGGAGGAATATTCCATTTTCGGCCATTGTACCCAGAAGGGTGCCGCCGGCAGCTACTTCAACCTCGCTCTCGCCGTTTATCTTAACCTTTACATTGCCCGAAGGAAGGAGATATTTCTTCGCTACCAACAGGATAATCACCAACAGGAGGATGATTACAAGGAAGACTGCTATACTTGCTAATACTAATTGTATATCCATAGCTTTTATTTATTACATTTTAATACCAGAGAAGCACATAAATGCCATAGCCATAAGACCTACGGTGATGAAGGCTATTCCAAGGCCGCGGAGGGGCTTGGGAACATTGCAGTACTCCATTTTCTCACGAACAGCGGCAAACAGCACAATGGCTACCATCCAACCGAAACCCGAACCTAATGCAAAGGCCACAGCATCCCAGAAGTTGAGGATTGCCTGTGAGTTTGTTGCCTCCAAGCCTATGCGTTGCTGCATAAAGAGCGAGCCACCCATAATGGCGCAGTTAACGGCAATAAGAGGGAGGAAGATACCAAGCTGGCTGTACAATGCGGGAGCAAAACGCTCTACAATCATTTCCACCAACTGCACAATACCTGCAATAACGGCGATGAAGAGGATGAATGCGAGGAATGTGAGGTCCACGCCCTCGATTATCGCACCATTGGCCAATACCGCTGTCTGCAACAGGTAGTTAACGGGGAGGGTGATAACCTGTACAAATACCACGGCACATCCAAGACCTATCGCTGTCTTCACACTCTTAGATACAGCCAAATATGAACACATACCCAAGAAGAAGGCAAAAACCATATTGTCCACGAATATCGAGCGGACAAGCAAACTAATAAAATGTTCCATAATTTTTCTTCTGTATCTAAATTATTACTCTTGCAAACTCTTGTCTTTTGCTCTCTGCACCCAGATGATTATGGCAATGAGGAAGAATGCCATAGGAGCCATAAGCATAAGACCGTTGTTAATGTATCCCGCATCGTAAACACATTGGGGTATCACGGGGAAGTCGAGCAAAGTACCCGAGCCGAACAATTCGCGAACAATTGCAACGATAACAAGTATCATTGCATAGCCAAGGCCGTTACCAATACCGTCGAGGAACGAGGGCCAAGGCTTATTCTGCATTGCAAAGGCCTCCAAGCGACCCATAAGGATACAGTTGGTGATGATGAGTCCCACGTACACCGAGAGCTGAACGCTCACGTCGTAGGCAAAGGCTTTGAGCACCTCGCTCACGAGTGTCACAAGCGCGGCAACCACCACCAGCTGGATGATGATGCGGATGCGCAAGGGAATTGTGTTACGAATGAGTGAAATTATCACGTTGGCCATAGCTACAATAATGGTTACCGAAAGGCCCATCACTATGGCGGGGGCGAGCTTGCTTGTAACGGCAAGTGCCGAACAGATACCGAGCACCTGAATGGTTACAGGGTTCTCCTTCAACAGAGGCGTTTGGAGTGCCTCAACATTTTTCTTTGAAAATAGTCCCATAGTATTATTCCTCCTCTGTTACTTGTGCCTCCTCGGCGGGAGCAGGCTCTTGTTCAACAACTACCGGTGCGGGCTGTGCTGCCAAAAGGAAGGCTTTGTAGCTCTCCATTGTCTTTGCGAGCATTCCGTTAACACCGTTACAGGTGATGGTGGCACCCGAGATTGCGTTAACCTCGCAAGCCTCGTCGGCAACTTTCTTTGTTACGGCAAGGCCTACCGCACCATCTTTTATTATGTTCTTACCGGGGAAACGACTCTGGAATTTGTCGCTTGCAATCTCGGCTCCAAGGCCGGGAGTTTCGCTTGCGTGAGAGAAGTATACACCGTAGATGGTGTTACCGTCGTTGTTCACGGCAAGATAGCCCCAGATTCCGCCCCAAAGACCGTTACCGGTCATAGGTATTACATATTTTGTCTCGCCGTCTACCTCGCAGATGTAGAGGGGGAGGTTATTGTCGTTCACAGCGTCGTTCTTAACATCAAAACCGCCTTCGGCAGCTACGGTGTTACCCTGTGCGTCGATTATCATTTCTTGCTTAACAACCTCGGAATATGTGGCTGCTGCGTCGGGGAGGTTTTTAAGGTTAAGCGAAGAGAGTATCTGCTTCTTCTTGTCGAGGCGGATGTTATCATCCTGCAAGGGGCGAAGGAGCGACGACACGCCGGCCAAAAGGAAGGCTACTATCACCACTACGATGGATGCGTAGATGATGGCGTAGGAGTCGCTGGCTGTGTTAAACCCTTTCTTCGCGGGTTTCTCGCTATTACTCTCGCCGCCTACCAGCTCGAACTCTGATGCCGGGGCTTTGCAGAGAGGGCACACTGCGGGAGCCTCTGTTCCTTCGTGTGTATATCCACACACTTTACATACATATTTAGCCATAATCTTTTAGTTCTTTTTGGTTAGACGTTTAGCGCGAGCAGTGATGTTGGACTGTACCACGCAGTAATCGATGAAGGGGGCTGTTACGTTCATAAGCAGGATGGCAAGCATCATACCTTCGGGATAACCGGGGTTGAACACGCGGATGAGGATTGCCATTGCGCCAATGCCGAAGCCGTAGATGAACTTGCCTGTTTCGGTGCGGGCTGCTGTAACAGGGTCGGTTGCCATAAACACGGCTCCGAAGCAGAAACCGCCGAGCAACAGGTGGGTGTAGATGGGTTGCTGCAATGCGGGATTCTCGGGCATAAGGCCGGTGAAGAGGAAAAGCATTGCTATGCCGCCTACAAAGACGCTTACCATTACCTTCCAGCTTGCAACGCCTGTCCACAAGAGGAGGGCTGCACCAAGAGCGATGGCGATTACGCTTGTTTCGCCGATGGAGCCGGGCATAAGGCCGCATATCATATCGCAGACGCTAAGATTGGCACCTGTGGCTCCGATGATGGCACCGCCTTCTTTAACGAACTGCAATGCGGTGGCGCAGGTGTAGCCGTCGGGCAGGTCGTAACCTATTCCGAGGATGGAGTTTGTGGCTACCCACACCGACTCACCGGAGATTACTGTGGGATAGGCGAAGAAGATGAACGCGCGGGCTATGAGGGCTACGTTCACGATGTTCATTCCTGTGCCGCCGAATACTTCCTTGGCGAAGATTACCGAGAAGGCTGTTGCCACGGCGAGTACCCACAGGGGACAGCCGGCGGGAACAATCATAGGAATGAGGATTCCCGACACGAGGAAGCCTTCGTGTATCTCTTCGTTCTTCCACTGGGCTACGATGAACTCTATTCCAAGACCTACAAGGTAGGTTACCACAATTTTGGGCAGGGTTACCATAAGACCGAAGAGGAGCATCTCCCAGCAGGTTGTCTCGGCAAGCATTCCGGCTGCAAGAGCGTTCTGATAACCGAGGTTGTACATTCCGAACAGTAGGGCCGGAACTAGTGCGATAACCACAAGCGACATTATGCGTTTGCTGTCTATCGCATCGTGAATGTTAACACCACTCTTCGAGGTGTCGTTGGGAACGAACAGGAATGTCTCCATTCCGTCGAACACCGAGCGGAGTGCGTGCAATTTGCCGCCCTCTTCGAAGTTGGGTTTAATTTTATCAAGATAATTTCTCAAAAATTTCATACGATGTATTTTTTATTTTGCTGTTCTGGTTAGCAATCACTTATTGTGCTTGTCGATTATTAACACATTTCGGCACGGAGCTTGTCGAGGCCTTCGCGCACGATGCGTTGCAGTTCGAGTTTCGATGAATCGACGAACTCGCACAAGGCGAAGTCTTCGGGTGCTACCTCGTAGATTCCGAGCTCTTCCATCTTGTCGATGTTACCGGTGATGATGGCTTTGATGAGGTACTCGGGGTAGATATCCATAGGGAACACTTTGTTGTACTCGTTGGACATAATCATATGGCGTTCGCCACCTTTGATGCGGGCATCGATGGTGTAGGCACGCTTGGGCATAAGCCAGCTGAAATAGCTGCGGCTGGTGCTGAACATAGAGAAACGGGGGGCTATCCAACCGAACATTTCGTCGCCGCCCATTATCTCGGGGATGATGGTTACTTCGGTGGAGAAGGCTCCAAGGAAGCTGTCGGCTGTGGTTTTCTTGCCGGTGAGCACGTTGCCGTCGATTATGCGAAGGGGATTTTCGTTCTTTGTGCGGCCGGCGATAAGGGTGCTTATCTGTGCGCCAAGAACCACCTTACTGTATGCGGGGTTTGTTACCTCGCTGCCTGCTACGGCGATGGTGCGGGTGAAATCGATTTTGCCTTTGTTGAAGAAGCGACCGATGAAGATTACTTCTTCGGCTCCGATGGTCCACACAATCTCGCCTTTGTTGATGGGGGCTACGTGGTTAATCTGCACGCCTACATTGCCTGCGGGGTGAGGACCCTTGAACACGGTGGTGGTGACATTCTTTGCCACGCTCAATGCGGCTGCCTTCTGGCTTGCGCTCACGCCCAGATATACGGGTGCTATGCGAGAGAGGGCGTCGAGACCTGTCTGGAAATCGTCCTCATTTCCTTTCAGGGCTACTTCAAAGTCCACTGCGAGGGGCTTTGAGTCGAATGCCGACACGAAAATGGCTCGGGGTGAATCACTGGGAGTGGCGATAACATCGTAGGGTCTTTGGCGCATAAAGGCGAAGAGACCGGCCTTTGCAAGGTCGGCTTTTACTTCCTCCGATGAGAGAGAAAGTACATCTTTTGCCTTGTACTCCACTGACTCAAACTTACCGTCTGACTCTACTACTACGCTTAATACGCGTCTTCTTTCTCCGCGGTTAACCGCTACAACTGTTCCGCTCACGGGCGAAACGAATTGCAATTCGGGACAATTCTTGTCAATAAAGAGGGGCTCGCCGGCTTTTACTTTATCCTCGGGCTTTACTACCACTTTGGGAGTTACGCGGGTAAAGTCGGCAGGCATCAAAGCATACTGCTTTGCTTCGGCTACCGATACATACTCGGCAACAGGAGCTCCTTTTAGATTGATATCCAATCCCTTAGTAATTTTTACGACTCTGTGCATATAAATTGAGTTACGTTAGTACATTATCCGGTACAAATTTAAAGATTTTTTTCTGTAATTCTAAACATTTTAACACAATAAATTAGCTGTGTATTAAAATTTAAGGTTTTTCGGCTCACTAAAAAGGTGGTGTGCAGCGCAATGTGTAGGCACAAGAGAATGGCAAAAGAGCAGAAGGAAAAAAAATAAACATAAACTGCCCCACTTGATTTTAAGGGGGCGGCGCGGAAGCGTAGCGCCGTTTGCCAAAAGCAAAGGAGTGCCGAAACGCAGTGAAGGCCACAAAGCGGAGGGGTGAGGGGAGCGAAAGCACCCGCAACGTAGGGGCACCGATGTGTCTGCACAAAAGAAAGGGTTGTGTCATTTCGAACGTATGTGAGAAATCTATAACCATTGTTGCAAGAGATTTCTCCCTGCGGTCGAAATGACAAGGTGAAGCAGAAACGCAACTCCTCCACCGCGGAGCGGTCCCCCTCCTCTCACGGAGGAGGAGTACGGCAGTAGCCGGGAGGGAGTACAAACACGGAGGAGGAGTTATTTACAACTGTCCCG
>JAFTUV010000061.1 GCA_017466065.1 Bacteroidaceae bacterium | reverse complement strand
TGTAACAGCCGGAGGAGATTTGAAATCCATATCTGCGATCCACATAGGAATCGTATTTTGAGTAAGATTATTATATTTAATTGCTCCGGTGCCTGCTCGGTCATATACCGGATCAAAAAAGGAATGGTCAAACATTTCAAAACACCTCCAATAAACAGGCCTAAAGGCTCCGATACAATAAATAGTACCGGAGCCTTGATGATCAATCAGCAAACAGTGGTGTGGACAAATATCTGTCGCCGGTATCGGGCAGAAGTACGACAATGGTTTTTCCTTCGTTTTCGGAGCGCTTTGCGAGTTCAATAGCGGCAAAGGCAGCAGCGCCGGAGGAAATGCCGACAAGAACACCTTCACTCTTACCGATCAGCTTTCCTGTTGCAAATGCATCTTCGTTGGAAACAGGGATAATCTCATCGTAAATTTTTGTATTAAGTACATCGGGAACGAAACCTGCGCCAATACCCTGAATCTTATGAGGTCCTGCAACGCCGGTAGAGAGCACTGCAGAAGCAGCAGGCTCAACGGCAACGACCCTGACAGCAGGGTTCTTGGATTTCAGGTATTCGCCAACACCAGTTACCGTACCGCCGGTGCCCACACCAGCAACAAAGATATCCACATTACCCTCGGTATCCTCAAAAATCTCTGGTCCTGTATTTTCTCTGTGAGCCTTGGGGTTAGCAGGGTTCACGAACTGTCCGGGAATAAAGCTGTTTGGTGTCTGGGCGGCGAGTTCTTCCGCCTTTGCAATAGCACCTTTCATACCTTTAGCACCCTCGGTCAGTACAAGCTCGGCACCGTATGCTTTCATTAGGCTTCGGCGTTCCACCGACATTGTTTCGGGCATTACGATAATGATTCTATAGCCACGAGCCGCGGCAACCGCCGCAAGACCGATACCGGTATTACCGGAGGTAGGCTCAATGATAACAGAACCGGGCTTCAGTTTTCCGCTTGCCTCGGCCTCGTCGATCATTTCCTTTGCAATACGGTCTTTAACAGAACCTGCCGGATTGAAGTATTCCAGTTTAGCGACGACCTTTGCTTTCAATCTCAAGGCATTTTCAATATGTGTAAGTTCAAGAAGGGGGGTCTTACCGATAAGCTCTGTGGCAGATGTATAAATATTAGCCATAATAATTAGCCTCCAATGGTTAGTCTACTTTGCCGCCTTCAACAACAAGATTGTCGGGGTTTGCAGCATCACCGTACACGTCTGCAAGGGTTGCTTCATAATCGGCGTGGAAGAAGTTTTCTTCGCCCAGTGCTTCGATTTCATCATTGAGCCACTGGAGCAGAGTTGTATTACCTTTTTGAACGGCGGGAGCAATGGTGTCTGCATTGCCGAGTGCATCAATACCTACCGTAAAGCCGGGATTCTGAATTGCCCAAGCGAGAACCTCTGTGTTGTCGGTAGAGAAGGCATCGCCGCGTCCGTCAAGCAGTGCGTTATAGGCATCAGCGTATTCATCATATTTCTGGAGATTTACATCGGGATAATTCTTCTCAAAATATGTTTCAGCAGTGGTGCCCTTAACAACGATGAGGTTCTTGCCGTTTAACTGTTCCACATCGGTGATAAGTGCGTTATCGGGAGAAACCACACCGAGCTTTACCTTCATATAGGGCAGTGCGAAGTCAACCTGCTGGGC
>JAFTUV010000044.1 GCA_017466065.1 Bacteroidaceae bacterium | reverse complement strand
TTGTACTCCCTCCGCGCTTCGTTTCTCTCGCGCTCGTCCCTCTATGAGAGGGACAGTTCGGGACCGCCCCGCGGTGGAAGAGTTGCGATTTCTGCTTCACTTTGTCCTTTCGACCGCAGGGAGAAATCTCATTCAACAATGGTTATAGATTTCTCACATACGTTCGAAATGACACGGTTCTTCTGTCTGTTCTATTTTGGGCAGACACATCGGTCGGCCCCTACATTTCGTTGCGGTGTTTTTTTTGTAAACTCCTCCGTCACTACGCTTCGCTTGTGCCACCTCCTCTTTGAAAAGCGGAGGAGTAACAGCATGGGAGGGAGATAAAATGGAAATGCGTATTTTTTTGTAGGGGCGCACCGGCGTGTCCGCACCATTTATGTTGCATTTCATTATAGCATATTTTTTTAGACTTGTAAGAATTAATAAGATACAAAGTTTTTCGCATAGCGTTTCTTGCCGTTATCGGCAAGGAACGCTATGCCTTCAACGGAATTGGCGAGTATAACTTGCCGATAAACAGATATTGGCTAAGCCCACACTTTGCAACGGCTATATTTACCGCACATATAGCCGTTGTATCGTTTTTTTTGAGTAACTTCGCGGCAAACGATACAGAGCTATGAAGAGAAGCGATTTTGAGATTATGGCCCCTGCAGGGTCGCGTGAGAGTCTTATGGCTGCCATACAGGCGGGTGCAAACTCCATTTACTTTGGCATTGAGCACCTGAATATGCGTGCCCACTCGGCGAGTGCATTTACCATTAACGACCTGCGCGAGATTGCCGAGATATGCGATGCACACAACATAAAAAGTTACCTCACGGTAAACACCATTATATACGAAAATGATATTGAGATGATGCACCGCATTGTGGATGCGGCGGTGGAGAGTGGAATTTCGGCTGTAATTGCTGCCGATGTTGCGGTGATGCAGTATTGCAACCGCGTGGGAATGGAGGTGCACCTCTCAACACAGCTCAACATAAGCAACAGTGAGGCGTTGAAGTTCTATGCTCAATTTGCCGATGTTGTGGTGCTTGCCCGCGAGCTTAATATGGAGCAGGTGGCAGCCATTCACAAAGTGATTATCGACGAGAATATCTGTGGCCCGCGTGGGGAGCTCATACGCATTGAGATGTTCTGCCACGGCGCGTTGTGTATGGCAATTTCGGGCAAATGTTACCTGTCGCTCCACCAGCTTGGTCGCAGTGCCAACCGCGGCGAGTGTATGCAGGTGTGCCGCCGAGGCTACATTGTTAAGGACCGTGAGAGTGACATTGAATTGGAGGTTGACAACAAATATATTATGTCGCCCAAAGACCTTAAAACCATTCGTTTCATCGACAAGATGGCCGATGCGGGAGTGAGGGTGTTCAAGATTGAGGGACGCGCACGCGGCCCCGAATATGTGCAGACGGTGGCGGGCTGTTACAGCGAGGCCCTCGATGCTTATCTGGCCGGCACGCTCACCGAGGAGAAGAAGGACGAGTGGGACAAGCGGCTCGCCACGGTGTTCAACCGCGGATTCTGGGACGGTTATTATCTGGGACAGAAGATTGGTGAATGGAGCAACATCTATGGTTCGCAGGCGACGGAAAAGAAGGTGTATGTGGGCCGCGGAGTAAAATATTTCTCAAAATTGGGTGTGGGAGAATTCTACATAGAGGCAAGCGAGCTGAACGTGGGCGACAAGCTGCTTGTTACCGGCCCCACCACCGGTGCAATGTATGTTGACCTTGAAGAGGCTCGCGTGGACCTTGGCCCTGTGGACACCGTGCCCAAAGGGGTTTATGTTTCGTTCAAGGTTCCCGGCAAAGTGCGCCCGGCCGACAAGCTCTACAAAATTGTGAGCACAAAGGCTTGCGAGTGAAAGTTTATTCTCATACGCAACGAGCGAAGAAGAATTATTAAATAGAGTAATAAACGCAGCGAACAATGGGGAACTCAAAATTCTTGAATAGTATTGTCATACTTATTGTATGTATGTTAATATTCACAGGTTGTAATCCGAAAGAACCAAAACTTGAACTTCAACTTAAAAAACAAACAATTGAAGAACCATTCACTTTTGCAAAATACTGCGAAAATGAGTATGACAGTATATACATTATACAACCTTACGAAAATGAGGACCTGATATATTCACTGCCATACAAAATGTCGGGCAGATTAAGAGGAACGTGCAGCTATACATTAGATGACACCTTTACAAGAATTCTTTTTATTGATAATGACACAGTAAAGGCATACACAGAAATTCCGGGTATAGATGCATACTTTTCTACATCCGACATTGTAAAGAACGGGCCTAAATTCCCTTTTGAGCAGGAGTTTATAATGGACAAGAGGAGGGATGTTCACATATATAACGAATAACCCTTGCAAAGGGACTTAAAAAAGGAATAACAGTAAAAAGCAATGACCACTCCCGAGCCACTGAAAAAAGGCGACACAATAGCCATCGCCTCGCCGGCAGGTGCCGTACGCGAGCCGTTCATCGTGGAGCAGGCTGCCACCATTCTGCGCGCAAGGGGGTACAACGTGGTTATTGCACCCCACTGCCTCACACGCAACGGATATTACAGCGGCACACGCAAGGAGCGCACCGGCGACTTTGCCACCCTCCTTGCCGATGATAATGTTAAGGCCATTCTTTGCAGTTACGGCGGTTACGGTTGCGTTCATCTGTTGGACGAATTATCGCCACTCATCGCCCGCCACCCAAAATGGATTATCGGAATGAGCGACTGTTCGGCACTGCACGCTGCGTGCCTCTCCTGTAACATACAATCGCTACACGCGCCACAATGCCGGCACATTGCCCGGCACCCCCACCACCCTGCCACCGAAGCATTGTTCGATATTCTTGCGGGCAACAAGCCACATTACAAAAGCGGGGCACACCTGCTGAACATCAATGGCAGCGCCACAGGCACATTGGCCGGGGGTAACTTGTCGGTCGTAACGGCTCTTGCAGGCTCACGCTACGATATTTTCAAAGAGGATAGGATTATATTCATCGAGGACACAGGGGAACTCCCCTACCGGGTGGAAAGGCTTATGTACCAACTGAAATTGTCGGGGGCGTTGCAGAGGATTAAAGGGCTTATCGTGGGGCAGTTCAACGGAGTGAAGGAACACACGGGTTTTGGCAGCACCACACAAGAACTGATACATAATATTATTAAAGATTATGGCGTGCCCGTCTGTTTCGATTTTCCTGTGGGGCATTGCGAGGATAACCTGCCGCTTATCGAAGGTTGCAAAGTAACCCTCTCGATTGGCGAATGTGGGAGCGAACTAAATTTTAACGGGTAAACATTATTGCACACGCAGGCTATCGACTCTTTGCAGATAAAACAACCCAACTGTTTTATACACCAGAAACTTTGCCGATGAACGGTCTATTTTCCAATCCTTTGCATAGGGAGAAATCATCACAGTTCCCTCAACCTCGCAACAAGGACAATAGTACTCATCCTCGCAAACAATCTCCCCATCTTGCTTAAAAACCAGATTACAACCTTTATGCAGGCCGAGGAAATGTACCTCATTCACTTCGTCAATATCACTTGGAGGGTAGGCGCGATAATGATACAATGTATCCCACTCACAATTCATTTTGGCAAGGTCGACAAAAAAAGTATCGGCTTTGTTATTATTGCGCCACTCCTTATATAGATAGCGCGACACTGTATTGTCGTTACCCTTATAATCGCAATAAATCTTTATAGCCACAAGCATTATTAAAAGGAGGAACAGCGACAAAATAATTATTAAAATCCACTTTATAATTTTAAACACTATTTTCAGGGCCTTTTGCAGAAAAGCTATCATTGGTTCTATTTTTTTATATCGTCAGTTTTTGATCCTTCTCCGTGTATATAAAAAGGAATTTTATCGCGACTTACTCTAAAAACAGCCTCATCCTTGCTCACTTGCCAATTTACACTATCGAGGGTAAATTCGTATCCAGGATATTCATCAATTGCAACAAACTCTTCTTCAATATTATAAACAACCTTACCCTGCTTGGTAAAAACCAATTTAAAGCACTTTTCCGAATCGGAAAATCCCAGCCTCTTATTATGCCTTTCATTTATACTATCAGAAGGATAATGCCTTTCATAATAATACATTGTGTCCCATTCGAAAGGAGTTATATGGGCAAAATTTATATAGAGCACACTGTCAATGGGAGTATCGCCCCAAGCCTCATCGAGGGCAAAATACAACCGTGAGGGGATGCCCGGAAGCACACAGAACTTCACAAAAAACAGCACATACACGGTTATTGAACCATAGAGAAGGATTTTTTTTGATATTGAATTTCATTGCCTATTATATTATGCAATTGCACACGCAACTATTTGCAAATATAATCACCGAAAAGGCTAAAAGCAATAGTTCCTCAAAAAAACAAGGTTGCAAAAATGACATTTGCAACCTTGAATATTAGCATTTTAGCAGCACGCACTACCCGTGCTTTGCCTTGAAGGCAAGAGCATAGAGCCGCATCTGCTTAATCATTGACAGAAGGCCGTTGCTGCGCGTGGGCGACAGGTGCTCTTTTAGACCGATAGCCTCCACAAAATAGAGGTCGGAAGAGAGAATTTCGTCGGGAGTGTGGCCCGAATATACCTTTATGAGCAGTGCCACAATGCCCTTTACTATGAGCGCATCGCTCTCGGCACGGAAATATATTTTGCCATCGACAAAATCGGCTTGCAGCCACACACGGCTCTGGCACCCCTCTATGAGATTGTTGTCGGTTTTATACTCCTCGTCGAGCGGGGGTTGCTCACTACCAAGGTCTATGAGCAGTTGGTAACGGTCGAGCCAATCGTCAAAGGCACTGAACTCTTCAATTATATCGTCCTGTTTTTCGTTTATAGTAGCCATTATTCAGAAGAAACTTTTTAAAGCAATTATATATATTACAAGAAATCTGTCATTTCGAACCTTGTGTGAGAAATCTCTCTTGGAACTTTTTTAGTTTTTCGGGACAAGCCCTCAACAACGCATCTCCTCCCTCCCGGTCGTCGAAATGACAAACACAAATAGAAGAAACCCTGCATTGTCCAAAATTACTTTTCATTGTATATCACAGCCATCACTGTCTGCCCGACGGCTTTAAGTGTGGCGGCATCTATCCACTCCATATTATCTTTAACCGTGTGATGATAGGGGCCGAACCCGTTGGGGCTGTTGCGGTCGCAGTTTATAATATCGATGCAGGGAAGCCCCAGAAAGTCGTTCACATACAGGTGGTCGTCGGTAACCATCCCCCCTTCCTTATTTATGAAATAGTTGCCATAGCCCTCTTTTGCCGCTTGTGCCCACACTTTATCAACGATACCCGAAGCATAGTAGTCGGAAACGCCTTCGCGATAGAATGTCGATGAGGGTGCTCCCACAATATCGAGCAGAATACCGTAGCGGGCATTGTAGTTATCCCGATGAGGGAAACGGGCCCAATATTGCGAGCCCAATGCCCAAGAGTGGTCCATACCTGCACCTGTGTAGGGGTCGTTCTCGTGACGACCGTAATCCTCGGCATCGAAGAGAATTATATCAACTCCCACACTTGTGGGCACACCCGACAGATGGCGGGCAATCTCCAACAGTACTCCCACCCCGCTGGCACCATCGTTGGCACCAAGAATGGGTTTGTAGTGGTTGGCCTTGTCGGGGTCGCTGTCGGCCCAAGGACGGCTGTCCCAATGGGCGCAGAGCATCACACGTTTCCTGTTTTGCGGCTGGAATTGCGCCACAATGTTACGCGCTTGCAATTTATCGCCATTATAGGCCGTGAGGGTTACATTCTGTGCAATAACATCGGCACCATAGGCACGCAGCTTATTTTCGAGGTAATCGCCGCAGGCGCGATGCGCCTCACTGTTGGGCACACGCGGCCCAAAGGCTACCTGACGAGCCACAAAGGAGTAGGCACTGTCGGCATCGAAAACAGGCACTATTGCAGCCGCTTCCACCACTGCCGGTTCACTCTTCTTGGGTGAGCCGCCACAGGCTGCAAGCAACAGAGCCGATGCAAGAAGGATGAAGAGCCTTTTCATCATCATTTGTTCAATTTCCACGTTGCACCATCTTTCGAGTCTTTAATCTCAAAGCCGAGGGCGGCAAGCTCGTTGCGTATGCGGTCGCTGGTAGCCCAGTCTTTTGCAGCCTTCGCTGCCTGACGCTGTTCGAGCAACATATCCACCACCTTGCCGAATGCCTCCTCGCGTGCACTGTCGGAACCACGCTCCTCTTTAAGCCCCAGAATATCGAACATAAAGAGCGAGAAGGTTGCTTTAAGCTCTTCGAGGTCACTTTCGCTTATGGTAGCTTTCTTGTCGGCAATCTGGTTAATGGCGCGTGACGCATCGAACAGATGCGAAATAACCTGTGCGGTATTCATATCATCGTTCATTGCATCGTAGCATTTGCCACGCAAGCCTGCAACATCCACGCTTGTGGTGCCCTGCGCTGTGAGGCCGCATAGCGTCTTATAGGCATCCATAAGACGCTGCATACCCTTTTCGGCAGCCTGCAATGCATCGTTGCTGAAATCGACCGTGCTGCGGTAGTGTGCCTGCAAGATGAAGAAACGTATTGTCATTGCCGAATAGGGCTGTGCAAGCAATTTGTGTGAGCCGGTGAAGAACTCGTCGAGAGTGATGAAATTACCGAGCGACTTACCCATTTTGGTTCCGTTTATGGTAATCATATTGTTGTGCATCCAATATTTCACCACAGGCTTGCCCATTGCTGCCACTCCCTGCGCAATTTCACATTCGTGGTGGGGGAACACAAGGTCCATTCCTCCGCCGTGAACATCGAACTGCTCACCAAGATATTTACGACCCATTGCGGTGCACTCGCAGTGCCAGCCGGGGAAGCCGTCGCTCCACGGCGATGGCCAACGCATTATATGTTCGGGCTGTGCACACTTCCACAGGGCAAAATCGGCAGGATTGCGCTTCTCGCTCTGTCCGTCGAGTTCACGGGTGGTGTTGAGCACTTCGTCGAGATTGCGACCCGACAAAATACCGTAGTTATGAGCCTTGTCATACTTTGCAACATCGAAATAAACCGAACCCTGACTCTCATAGGCAAAGCCGTTGTCCATTATCTCCTTCACAAGCTGAATCTGCTCTATTATATGCCCCGACGCGTGCGGTTCGATGCTGGGGGGAAGCACATTCAACGCCTCCATCACCTTGTGATAGTGAAGCGTATATTGCTGCACAACCTCCATAGGTTCCAACTGCTCCAAGCGGGCTTTTTTCGATATTTTATCCTCGCCCTCATCGGCATCGTGTTCCAGATGACCGACATCGGTAATATTGCGAACATAGCGCACCTTGTAGCCCAAATTCTGCAAATAACGGAACAGCACATCGAAAGTGATGGCGGGGCGTGCGTGGCCCAAATGAGCAGGGCCGTACACAGTGGGGCCGCACACATAGAGCCCCACATTGGGCGCGTGCAACGGCTCGAACAACTCTTTCTTGCGAGAGAGCGTGTTGTATATCATAAACTTATTTTCCATATATCTGTTGTTTTATTATTGTTATCTGTTTCGCATCCAAGATGCGAAGATACAAAGAAAAAACAAGATAATGAAACGATAAGTGCGAAGAGGGATAAATATGTGACAAAAAAACGAGTGCATTCACCTATAATCCTTCAACACTCGTTGCAGATGCTGGCGAGTAAAGAAGATGCGGCTCTTTACCGTGCCGAGCGGCAGGGCAAGCCTTTCGGCTATTTCGCGATATTTGAATCCCGACAGATGCATAAGAAAGGGGATGCGATATTCGCGTGCAAGGCTGTGAACCACCCTGTATATCTCCTTGCTGTCGTAGTTATTCTCGGTTATATAACTATCGAACTCCTGCGACTGGTTCATATGGAAAAGATTATCGGTGTGGTCGACAAATGTCTGGTCGCGCACCACCTTGCGATAGTTGTTTATGAATATGTTGCGCATAATGGTATATACCCACCCTTTGAAGTTGGTGTCGGGCATATATTTGTCCATATTGTCCAACGCTTTCAACGATGTTTCCTGCAATAAATCGTTCGCCTCTTCTTTATCTGCTGTCAATTTATATGCAAAACGTTGCAGTTCCGATTGAACTTCCAGCAGCTCCTTCCTAAATTTTGCAGCATCCACTGTTATAATATTTTATATTTTAATATAATACATATTATTATAACACAAATGGTTGCAATTTTGTTCAACGGGAACGATTTTAGGAGTTGTTTAAATTTATAATAAAAAACAATCGAGGCAGATTTCTGCCTCGATTGCCGGTACAACCATTATTATTACTTTTTCTTCTTATCGTTATCTATCAGTTGCAAAAGTCGCTCGATAGCCTCCTCCTCGGGAATGTTTTTCTCCACACACTCTTTTTGACGATAAAGACTCACCTTTCCGCGTGCAGCACCCACATAGCCATAGTCGGCATCGGCCATTTCACCGGGGCCGTTCACTATGCAGCCCATCACACCTATTTTAAGCCCTTTGAGGTGGGCGGTGGCTGCCTTTATCTTGGCAAGCGTGCCTTGCAGGTCGTACATCGTGCGACCGCATCCGGGACAGGCGATATATTCGGTCTTGCTTATGCGGGCGCGAGTGGCCTGCAATATTCCAAAAGCAATGGAGTTTATATCCTCGGCATCGATGCCGGGGTTCTCTATCCAGACGCCATCGACAAGGCCGTCTATGAGCAGCACGCCAAGGTCGGCTGCCGCTTTTATGCGCAGGCTCTCCACTGCCTGTTCCTTGTAGCATCGATGCACGATTACCGGCGCAGCTACACCCTCGGAGGCCAATTTATGAATAACGGCACGAAGCTCGGCCACGGGATTGGCGTGAACGCTGTTGGCTACTATTACAATATTCTTCAACGATTGCAGTTTCGCAATATTTTCGGGAGTGAGGCAACGTATGCACAGGGAGATTACCTTGCCGTCGGCAGCCTCGCCGATGCCTACCGTTTGAAACTCGGAGGCAATGTAATCGGGGGCAATATCGGGATTGGCAACTGCCTCGCCCACAACCACGGGAACTTGCGAGCCGCCAACATTACCCACGGCCGCGGTTGCACGGCGCACAGGCTCTTCGTAACAGAAGCCGTCGTAGGGCGCACCCTCAATAGGCCGGTGCCCTGCACGCACAGAGATATAATCGACAAGTTCTTTCGCCACGGGAATTTCATTCTCGGGAGCCTCGGCAAGAGAAACGCGCACCGTGTCGCCTATTCCGTCGGCAAGCAGTGCTCCTATGCCCACTGCGCTCTTAATGCGCCCATCCTCGGCATCACCCGCTTCGGTTACACCCAGATGAAGGGGGAAGGAAATTCCCTCGGCGGCCATCACCGCCACAAGGCGACGCACCGTGGTTACCATCATCGATGTGTTGCTGGTTTTTATAGAGACCACCACATTGTTGAAATTCTCGTCACGACACACGCGCAGGAATTCCATACACGACTCAACCACTCCCGGAGGGGTGTCGCCGTAGCGGCTCATTATTCGGTCGGAGAGCGAGCCGTGGTTCACTCCCACACGAACAGCCTTACCATTGGCCTTGCACAGATTGAGGAAAGCCACGAAACGCTCACGCAAGCGTTTAAGTTCTTCGGCATATTCCGCATCGGTATAATCAATATGCTTGAACACACGGGCCGTGTCCACATAATTTCCGGGGTTCACACGCACCTTGTCGGCATACTGCGCCGCTGTGTCGGCCACCGCTGCATTAAAATGGACATCGGCTACAAGAGGCACGCTGCAACCACGCGCGAGCAATTGCTCCTTTATGCTGCCAAGGTTGACAGCCTCGCGGTTACCCTGCGTCGTGAGGCGGACAAGCTCGCCGCCCTTCTCCACTATGCGCAACACCTGTTCCACGCTGCCGTCAGTATCCATAGTGGAAGTATTGGTCATCGACTGCACCCTCACAGGGTTCTTGCAACCGATTTTCACACCCCCCACATTAACCTCGACCGTAGCGCGACGATGGTAGTTGAAAAGGTCTATATCAATTTGTCTTGTATTCATATTTAAGTTCTTTAAGCTCCTCGTTGGCTTTTTCTATCTTCTTTTTAAGATTCTCCTTGTACGATGCGAGGCGGGTGGCAAGCTCACTGTCGGCAAGCGACAGCATCTCCACGGCCAAGATTGCGGCGTTGAGCGATGCATTCACGCCCACTGTGGCGACGGGTATTCCGGGAGGCATCTGCACGATGGCAAGCAGCGCATCCACTCCATCGAGCGTGCTGTTGATGGGCACTCCTATCACAGGCAGCGTGGTGCTTGCGGCAATGACACCGGGCAGGTGGGCAGCCATTCCTGCGGCGGCAATTATTATTTTTACACCGCGCTCCTTTGCACCCTTGGCAAACTGCTCAACAGCCTCGGGCGTGCGGTGAGCCGAAAGGGCATTAACCTCGAAAGGCACCTGCATTTCGTTGAGAAAATCGGTGGCTTTTTTCATTACGGGAAGGTCGGATGTGCTTCCCATTATAACACTTACAATTGCTTTCATATATAGATCTTTATTTTCCGTTTATTATGGCCGTTCCTTTATCACGCCCTTGCGATAGGCTGTATACAGCCTTTCAAGGTCGCTTATTTTCAGTTTTATGCCACGGCCAATATCGGTGTCGGCAACATTTTCGCGACGGCCCATCATCTCCACAATCTGCGTGGTGCTGTGAATGTCGGTTCCGTTTATAACAGCCTCCTCGGTGGAGGTAAAAGGCTCGTGCTGCACCAGCTGGAAGCCGCGACTGTGGTAAACAAGTGTGTAACCGGCAATTCCGGTGCGGTTGTGATAGACGCGCGAGAAGCCGCCGTCGATAACCATCAGGCGACCGTCGGCCTTTATGGGATTTTCACCCTTGAACACTCGCACGGGAACGTGCCCGTTGATTATGTGGCGATGATTGCCCTGCACGCCGAATTCATCGAGAATGTAGTCGCAAACATCGGCTTGGTCGCGCAGTATATAGTACCACCCTTTGGGCTCTTTCTGCACCTCCTTGTCGGTGAGCAGATAGCGTTCGAAGGTTGCCATCTTCGATTTTCCGAAGAGGGGCGATTGGGGGCCGCACCACAGATACCAGAAAAAGTCGGCAGCCTTTTCGCGCTCGGCGGCATTTACATCATTGTCAAAAGCCGAACGGGCTATGCGCTCCACTCTTTTCATAAGCTCCTTGCCTTTTACCACCGTGCCGTTTATCGACACTTCGCGCATTGTGCCATCTTCGTTCAAGGGCACCGATGCGTGGAACATAAGGTTGGAGTTATAAATTACATACATTCCGCCACGCATAAGCAGGCAATTAACGTGATTCTGCAAACGCTCGCTGCGAGTGAATGAGTATCGCAGACGCTCCATAAGGTCGGCCTCTTCGGGGGTGAGAGCGTAGGGGTCGGATGGGTCGAGCGTGGGCCACAATGTGTCGAGCATAGGATATTCCTTTCCGTCGATGGTTATTGTTCCACGTTCCTTGTTTATGTGCTCCATCAGGCAACGGTCGTGCATACCCCAATCGGGATATTTCATTGCGATTGCTCCCGACAACTTAAATTCGATTACCGACACGGCCTTGTGCATCTGCGCAATGAGGCGAATATCCTTTTCGGTGTGATTGGTGCGCTCTTCATCGACACGAGGATAGTATATTTCACAGGGGTCGTCGGCATACTGTTCCATTGCAAAGGTTGCCAGAGGCACCATATTTATGGCGTATCCATCTTCGAGAGTGCGGGTATTGGCGTCGCGCAAGGAGAGGCGCAACACGCTGGCAATGCAACAGAGATTACCCGCAGCGGCACCCATCCACAGCACATCGTGGTTGCCCCAAGTAATATCGAGGTGATGATAGTTGCACAAAGTGTCCATTATGAGGTGGGCACCGGGACCGCGGTCAAAAATATCGCCCAGAATGTGCAGACGGTCGATTGCCAATCGCTGTATGAGCGAGCAGAGGGCAATAATGAAGTGGTCGGCACGACGGGTACAGATTATGGTATTCACGATGGCCGAAAAATAGGCCTGTTTATTGCGGTCGTCGTTGGCCTCGTGCAAGAGTTCCTCTATTATGTAGGCATACTCCTCGGGAAGGCTCTTGCGCACCTTGGAACGGGTGTATTTCGACGAAATACTACGGCACACGGTTATGAGGCGATTGAGCATCACTGTGTAATACTCCTCCATATTCTCGCACTCCTGCTTCACGAGTTTAAGTTTCTTTTCGGGATAGTAGATGAGCGTGCACAGTTCTTTCTTGGCCTTCTCGGAAAGAGAGTCGCCGAAAAGGTCGTTCACCTTGCGCTTGATATTACCCGACGCATTGCGCAGCACGTGTTCAAAGGCTTCGTTCTCTCCGTGAAGGTCGGCCAAAAAGTGCTCCGTGGGCTTGGGCAACTGCAATATTGCTTCGAGATTTATAATTTCGGTGGTAACACTCGATATTGTGGGAAAATCGCGGGCCAGCAGACGCAAGTAGCGTATATCCTCCTTTACATCTTCTATCGTAATCTGTTTCTGTGCCATAATCTCTTGCTTTTTGTGATTTTCACTGCCGGAAGAGCCCGGCAATGGTATTATTGCAAATTTATAGCTAATTTCCGAAAAGACAAAAGATATATTGAAAATATATCCTATGAAACATTGCAAAAGATATAGCAGGCAGCACCGCCGTCACTCCCTGCGCAGACGTGCGACGGGAATGTGCAAATGTTCGCGATACTTTGCAACCGTGCGGCGAGCAAGGGTGAAGCCCTGCTCGTGCAAATGCGCCATAAGTTCCTCATCGGTGAGGGGCTTGCGTTTGTCCTCGCCATCGACAAATTCCTGAATTATGCGGTAGAGCTCGCGCACCGAGCGTTCACCGCCATCGGCAGTGGCAACACCATCGCTGAAAAAATATTTCAAAGGATAAATTCCCCACGGCAGCTGCGCATATTTGCTGTTGCTCACTCGCGAAATTGTGGATATATCATACCCCACCCGCTTGGCAATGTCTTCGAGAATCATAGGGGTGAGCAACGACTCGTCGCCACCGCCTGTGAAGAAAGGCTTTTGTGCATCGACTATTGCACACATTGTGCGCAACAGAGTCTCCTCGCGCTGCTTTATCGCGCTTATAAACCCTTTTGCCGAATCTATTTTCTGCTTTATGAATTGTGCCGCGGCACGATGTTCGGGATTATTGCTGCGGACCTGTTCGGCAAGCATATTCTCATATTCGCTGCTCACGCGCAACGAAGGAACATAATAGTTGTTGAGCGTAACAGAAACATCATCGCCCTGAATTTCTATATTAAAATCGGGGACAATCTGCTGGTGGTTTATTCCCACACTCTCCACAAGCGAGGCTCCGGGACGAGGGTTGAGGCGCACAATGTCGGCAATAGCCTCGCGGCACTCCTCCTCGTCAACGCCCAATTTCGCAGGGAGCGCGTCCCAACGTTTTTTTGTAAAATCGTCGTAATAATCGGACACTATCCGCTTGTGCAGCGAAAGGTCGCGCCCGTCGTCGTTGCGCGAGAGTTGCAACAACAGGCACTCCTGCAAGGAACGCGCGGCAATACCTGCCGGTTCAAAGCCCTGTATCATTTTAAGCACATCTTCTATTTCCTGCTGTGAGGGAGCGACAGAGGCATAGAGCAGCAGTTCATCTTCAATCTCGACAAGGGGTTTATGCAGCAATCCGTCGTCGTCGAGCGAGCCTATGATATATTCGCCGATGACCTGCTGTTGCGGAGTGAGAGAGAGTTCGCCCAACTGCTCGACAAGCGTGTCGCCGAACGACTGCGCGTCGCTCATTGGAATATCGACACGCTCATCGTTGCCACGATAGTCCCAGCCGTTATATTCGGGAATATCGTCGGGGGAGCTGTAATCGCCGGCCGAGTCATAGGCATCGGAAAAGTCGCCGTCACCGTTCACCCGCGCCTCTTCGGCGGAAACATAATCGGGCTCCACCGTTTCAAGCGCCGGATTTTCCATCGCTTCGCCACGCACGCGCTCCTCAACCTCAATGGTTGTGAGTTCCAGCAAGCGTGCTACCAGCACCTGTTGCGGTGACAGTGTTTGTGTCTGCACCTGTTGCTGTGTCTGTGTTTGTGCGAAGTGTGTTTTTGCCATAATCAATAGGTAAATGTGCTTCCGCCCAAGAATTCACGAATAACCGAAGTGGGAGGCAGTATATTTTCCTGCAAAGGTACAATATAATCCAAGAAACGCAATAGCCTGCGGGCAACCGAATATTCGCGGCTTGTTTGCGGAACGGCACGCAACATAGGCTCGGCTTGCGACTTAAAGGCTGCAAGCTCATAGAAGAGCGAGGAGTTGAACATTACATCGGCATTCTCCTGATAGGGGAATATCCACTCTTCCTCGCCTTCGCGCACCGATGGCCAACGGCTTATTGTTTCCATTGCCGAGAAGCCGCGGTATTTCGCGTC
The DNA here is from genome assembly GCA_017466065.1 of Bacteroidaceae bacterium. Next base: position 11,987 of record JAFTUV010000044.1, on the reverse strand, counting down.
GCGCACCATACGGCGCAACAGACGGGTGTCGCTTGTGGAGATATAATTGTGATAGTCGAGTTTCATTGATGTGAGGGCCGACACATAGATGCGGAACTTTTCATTCTCGGGCACTTGCTCGGTGAGCATAGGATTAAGGCCGTGCGTACCCTCTATCACCAGCACCATTTGCGGAGTGAGCTTTATCTTCTTGCCGTGATATTCGCGGCGGCCTGTGACAAAATTGTAATATGGCAATTCAACCTCTTCGCCGGCAAGAATTTTTGTAAGCGTGGTGTTGAAATAGGGGAGATCTATCGAGTGGATGGACTCAAAATCATAATCGCCGTTGGGCTTGCGCGGGCTCTTCTCCCTGTCGACGAAAAAGTCGTCGAGCGACACTGCCACAGGCTTCAACCCGCAGGCAAGCAGATGAACGCTCAAACGTTTGCTCGACGTGGTTTTTCCCGACGACGAAGGGCCGGCAATGAGCACCACACGAGCACCGCGCTCCTTTATATTGTCGGCCATTGCCGAAAAGCGTTTCTCCTGCAAGGCCTCGGCGATGTTCACAAGGTCGACCTCGTAGCCCATATTCATCGCTATATTAAAATCGCCTATTGTTTCCACTCCCATTATCTGGTGCCAACGCAGACGCTCTTCGAAACGCTCTTGCAGTTTCTCCTGCGGCACTTTATCTTCGAGCGTGGTGGGGCAATCTTTATCGGGGACACGCAGCAACACTCCTTCGGCAAATTTTTCTATTTCAAACAATTTTATATAGCCTGTGCTTGGCAAAAGGCCTTCGTAGTAGTGGTCGATGTAGTCGCCCAATATATAGTAGCTTGTGTAAAGATATTTATAGGTTTTAAGGAGGCGTACCCTATCGACACGACCGAGCTTTTCAAATACCTCGATAGCCTCGGCTGTGCGGCAGTTTACACGATAGAAAGGAATATCCTCGTTTATAATCTCACGCATACGCTCACGCACCTGCGTCACCTGCGACTCGTCGAGAGCTGCACCCTCCACACGACAATAATAACCCTTGGAAATTGGATTCTCGAAGCGCACCACTCTGCCGGGGAAAAGGTCGTTCAGGGCCTTCATCATAATAAAAGTGAGCGAACGCACATACATACGCATTCCATCGTCGGATGTTATATCTATAAATTCAACATCCTTGTGGTTATACACCTTGAAATTCAGCCCCTCCACTTCGTTGTTCACACGCGCTGCCACCGCCTCGTAGGGAAGGTTGAGGGCAAATTCCTTGCATATTTGATGCAACGCCGTACCCGATTGGAAACTTTTTGTTTCACCGTTGTTCACGCAAAATATCTTTACCATAATAATTCCATTTTAAAGAGTGGATACCTGCGATGCGAAGTTAAACAGAATTTGCAACCTTTCAACCTGCCGGACAATATTTTTTACAATTTTAAAATTTATTTGCACATTGTTGTTTGCATCGAAGAAACATTGTACTATTTTTGCATATAGGCTGCAACAAAATGCCTCCAAAAAACGTAAGCATAATTATGGAAAAGCAGGGTCAATATATAAAGAGCATCGAAATTGATTCGCTGTGGGCCAATCGCAAGCACATCTATTGGGAACTGAACCCCGATGTAAACATTCTGAGCGGAAGCAACGGAATGGGCAAAAGCACGATCATCAACCGTTCGGCACGCCATTTGAACATAATGCGCGAAGGAAGGCTCACCACTAACCCCGAGAGTGGAGTGACGGTAAAATTCTATCCCGAAGATGCAACAAGCATACAATTCGATGTTATAAGCAGCATCGACCGCCCTATATTGAACGGAGATATGCTCGACAAAATTCCCGGTGCCGACATACACACGGAACTCGATTGGCAGCTGTACAACCTGCAACGCCGTTACCTTAACTACCAAGTGAACATAGGCAACAGGATAATAGAACTGCTAACATCGGGCAAGCCCGAGGAACAGCAGGCGGCTGCCAAGCTCACCAAGCCCAAGAAAATGTTTCAAGACCTTATCGACGACCTGTTTACCCCAACGGCAAAAAAGATAAACCGCAACAGCAACGAAATATTCTTCGAGCAGTATGGCGAAACAATTTCACCCTATATGCTATCGTCGGGCGAGAAGCAGATGCTTGTAATTCTGCTCACGGCACTTGTGCAAGAGAACCGGCACTGCGTGATGCTTATGGATGAGCCCGAAATTTCACTGCACATAGAGTGGCAGGAGAAACTTATAACCCTCATACGCACGCTGAACCCCAATGCACAAATAATCCTCTGCACTCACTCACCCGCAATAATTATGAACGGATGGGCCGACGCTGTTACCGAAATGGAGGAAATTACGACACGCTGACCCCGGACGACACAAACACGCGGAATATGAAAAAGCTCACCGGATATTTGAATTCCGCTTTCATCGAAGCAGCCAACAAACTGCGCCCCAAGAAAGCCAAACACCGCATAATAGCCTATGTGGAGAGCTACGACGACATTTCATTCTGGCGAGGCATATTCAACCGATACGAAAATGAAAAATACCATTTCGAAGTGATGCTGCCGGCACGCGGCAAGCTCACCAAAGGGAAAAAACAGGCAATGATGAATATGCTGGGCGAGGCTGTGGGACGCAATATGATTGCATGTGTCGATGCCGACTACGACTACCTGATGCAGGGTGCCACATCCACCTCACGACAAATTATTGACAACCCTTATATATTTCACACATACGCCTACGCAATAGAGAACCTCAAATGCTACGCCGAGAGCCTTAAACAGGTGTGCGTGCAAAGCACACTCAACGACACGAACGTGCTCGATATTCCGGCATTTATGAAGCTCTACTCGCAAATATGCTACCCGCTTTTTGTGTGGAACATTCTGCTCTACCGCCGCCACGACCTAAAAACAATGAGTATGCAGCGTTTTTGCGAGATTGTACGCCTCACATCGTTCAACATCGAAAATCCTGCACACTCGCTCAAACAGCTCGAAGCACGGGTGAACCACAATCTGGAACTATTGGAAAAGCACCACCCCCACCTCATCGACAGCCACAGGGCACTGACAAAGGAGCTGGGCTCGCTGGGAATTCTACCCGAGGAGTGTTACTTTTACATACAGGGGCACCACATTATGGACAGTGTGGTTATGCGCATTCTTGTCCCCGTGTGCCGGCATCTGCGCGGGAAACGCGAGCGCGAAATAGAGAAGTATGCCTATCATCGACAGCAATACTCCAACGAGCTATCCTCGTACAGGCACAGCCAATGCGATGTTTCGCTTATGCTCAACAAGAACACCGCATACACCGACGCTGCGCCCTACAAACGTTTGCAGGCCGACATTGAAGCTTTGTTAAATTCCTTGGAATAGAAAGAGGTTCTTAATTACGTTTCCAGAAGGAAGGCAGTAGAAGGAGAAGCACCGCAAAGAATTCAAGACGGCCGACCAACATCTGGAAGGAACAGAACCATCTGACCAAAGCCGGCAGCGAGGCAAAGGAGTCCATAGGGCCATAATGGCCGAGTGCCGGCCCCACATTGCTCACACAACTTGCCGAGAGGCCATAAGCATCGAGAAAGTCGAGTCCGAAGGTCATATTCACGAAAATACCCAAGATAATTATTCCCACATAGAGCACCGTATAGGCAAGTATCGCCGACTGCACCGAGGCAGGAATAATCTTGCCGCTCATACGGACAGGAATAACAGCATTGGGGTGCACTATGCGCTTGAACTCATTGAACATCACCCTGCCGAGAATTGAAATTCGGGCACACTTCATCGCACCGCTTGTAGAACCCGAGCAGGCTCCCAGAAACATTATGGCACTCAATGTGAGCCACAGGACAGGCTGCCAAAGTACATAATCGGATGTTGCAAAGCCGGTTGTTGTCTGCATAGAGACTACCTGAAAGAGAGAGGTGCGGAACGAATCTTCCACTCCCATCGGAGTTGACAGAAAAAGCCCGGCGGTTATTAACACCGTGAACATAGCTATTGCGCTCACATACACACGAAACTCACTATCGCGCAACAATGATGCGAAACGCAATTTAAAGAGGAACAGGTAGAGCAAGGAAAAGTTTACACCACCCAAGAACATAAAAAGCGTAACCACATAATCTATAAGCGGAGAATTAAAGGCGGCAATGCTTGCCTGCTTGGTGGAAAAGCCACCCGTGGCCACGGTTGACATTGCGTGGCACACTGCATCGAACTTGCCCATTCCTGCAAAATAGAACGACACTGTTGCTATGAGCGTGAGCCCTATATATATGCTCAAAATCCAACGGGCAGCAACCGATATTCGAGGATGCAGTTTGGGCTGCATAGGCCCTACCGACTCGGCAGCAAAGAGATTTATATCGCCAAGGCCGAAGACCGGGAACACCGCCACCGTGAAGAATACTATTCCCAAGCCACCCACCCAATGAGTCATCGCGCGCCAAAAGAGCAAGCTGTGAGGCAAGGCCTCAATATCGTTGAGAATTGTAGCACCGGTAGTCGTAAAGCCCGACATTGTTTCAAAGAAGGCATTGGTTACCGACGGAATGCTGCCACTTATATAAAAAGGCAAAGCCCCGAAAGCCGAGAATATAATCCAGCAAAGAGTTACCACAATATAACCGTCCTTGCGGGATATATTACGTTCCTTACCCCTGCCTATATAGGCAAACAAAGTTCCGCAGCCGAGCATTGCCACAAGTGTGTAAATATAGGCCCATAGGATGTGCTCGCCATAGTAGAGCGAAACGACAAGACTGCTCGACAAGAAGGCAGCCTCTATCATAAGCAGAAAACCTATAATCCTTAATATTATCTTGGGGTGAAACATCAATTGAAGAATTTTTCGAGTTTCTTTATCACCTGTTCCAGACAGAAGATTATAACGTGGTCCTCGGCCTGAATCATAGTGTTACCTGTAACGTGCATTCCCTCGCCATTGCGTATGAGGCCGCCAATGTTGGCACCGACCGGCAGGGAAAGGTCCTTTACAACCTTCTTGGTTATGAGTGCGCCCTCTTTCACGGGGAACTCTACAACCACTGCTTCGATGAATGTGAGGCACTTCACACTCGACACGTCGGTGTTCAGCATCATTTGGAATATGTTGCTTGCCGCAAGTTTCTTTTTGTTTATAACAGAACCTATGTCCATATTCTCGGCCATAGATATATAGTCGATATTCTCGACCTCGGCTACTGTTCTATAAACACCGGAACGCTTGGCCGAGAGGCAGGCAAGGATATTTGTTTCGGAATTGTCGCTCAATGCTATAAAGGCATCGGTGTGCTCTATACCCTCGCTGCGCAGCAGTTCCGGGTCGCGTGCATCGCCGTTTATAATCATCACCTTGTCGCTCACAAGTTCGAGCAGTTTGTGGCAACGGTTAAGGTCGCTCTCTATAATCTTCACCTTTATATTGTCGGAAATGAGGCGTGCCGTGCGCACTGCTATGCGACTGCCGCCCATTATTATGAGGCTGCGCACCTCGGAGAATTCCGATTTTCCACAGATGCTGCGTATGAATGGTATCTTATCCTCCACGGTCATAAAGCAGACAAGGTCGTCGGGCTCGATGGAGTCGTTTCCGCGTGGGATTATAGTTTCGTCGCCACGCTGTATCGCCACAATATGATAGGGACTGTCGGCCGGGAGGTCTTTGAACAGGGTGCCAATGATAGGTGCGCCGTTACGCACCTTTACGCCAATCATCACCAAGGCTCCGTCGCCAAATTCAAGGAATTGACGCATCCAGCTGTATTTGATGCTCGTTGCAATCTCCTCGGCCGCAAGCTGTTCGGGGTAGATGAGCGAGTCGATGCCCAAAGAGGCAAAGTAGCTCTTGTGTTTCTGTTGCAGATATTCATAGTTGTCGATACGCGCCACAGTTTTTTTTGCACCGAGATAATGGGCAAGGATGCAGGCTGTTACATTATCGCTCTCATTGGGCGTTACCGCAACGAAAAGGTCGGCATCGTTGGCACCGGCGAGTTTAAGGTCGGATATTTTGGTAGGAGCCCCCACCTGCGCTTTCAGGTCGAAGAGCGACTCCATTTTACCGAGTTTCTCTTCGCTCTCGTCCATCAGCACCACATTTTCGTTGCCTACGGAAAGCATTTTTGCCAAGTGGGTTCCAACGGCACCGGCACCGGCTATGACAATTTTCATAACTACGCTTCTTTAAATTTCAAAATTGCGTCGAGAACTGCGGCATTATCCATCTTGCAAATGGTGTAAAGTTCCTGCGGCGTTCCGTGCTCTACAAACGCATCGGGAATACCGATGGTTCTTATTTGGGGAGAATATCCGTTGGCCGCCATATACTCTGCAACGGCACTGCCAAGCCCGCCTTTTACCACTCCATCTTCGAGGGTTACTATATATTTGAACCTGTTGGCAACAGTGCGCAGAATATCGGTGTCTATGGGTTTCAGGAAACGCATATCATAGTGAGCCACACTCACGCCCTGTTGCTCGGCTGCGGCAACAGCAGCTTCGGCCACCTTGCCAAGCGGGCCTAATGTGAGCAGTGCAACATCGTTTCCATCCTTTATGAGACGGCCTTTGCCCACCTCCACCGGTTCCAACGGGCAACGCCACTCGGTGAGCGAGCCTTTACCGCGAGGATAGCGTATCACGAAGGTACCCTTGTCGGGCAACTGCGCAGTGTACATTAAACGACGAAGTTCACATTCATCGTATGGCGAAGCTATTGTAATATTGGGGATTGGGCGCAAATAGGCAAGGTCGAAGGCTCCGTGGTGAGTGGGACCATCCTCGCCCACGATTCCCGCACGGTCGAGGCACAGAACCATATTCACACGCTGCAATGCCGCGTCGTGTATAAGGTTATCGTATGCACGCTGCATAAACGAGGAGTATATGTTGCAGAAGGGCATTGAGCCGCCTTTTGCAAGGCCGGCCGAGAATGTCACGGCGTGTCCTTCGGCAATTCCTACATCAAAAAAGCGTTGTGGCATTTCGTTCATAAGCAGATTCATTGAGCAGCCTGTGGGCATTGCGGGAGTTACTCCCACCACTTTATCGTTCATACGCGCAAGTTCCACAAGAGTTTCGCCGAATACATCCTGGAAACGGGGGCTTCCTCCATTCTTTACGATGCGTTCACCCGTTTCAATATCGAACAGGCCGGGCTGGTGCCACAGTGTGGGAGTCTGCTCGGCAGGCTTGTAGCCCTTTCCCTTCACTGTGTTTATGTGAAGCATTTTGGGGCCTTTCATATCCTTTATCATTTGCAGCATACGCACAAGTTCGCGAACATCGTGCCCGTCGATGGGGCCGAAATAGCGTGCCGACATTGCCTCGAATATATTGTGACGACGGAACAGCATTGCCTTTATGCCATTATTGAAACGGATGAGGGCTGTTGCACGGCGTTTGTTGAGCAGACCTATGCGAGTGAAGCATCGGGCCAAGCGGTTGCGCACCTTGTTGTAGAAGCGCGATGAGTGCATAGTGATGAGCAGTTGGCTTAAACCGCCCACACTCTTGTCGATAGACATATTGTTGTCGTTGAGTATGACAAGAAGATTATTCTCGCTTGTCGACATATTATTAAGCCCTTCAAAGGCAAGACCGCCACTCATAGAGCCGTCGCCTATTATGGCAACAACGTGTTCATCGTCCTTTGCCTGCAAGGCTGCCGACACGGCAAGGCCCAAGGCCGCCGATATTGAGTTTGAGGCGTGCCCCGCCATAAAAGAGTCGTAATTGCTCTCATCGGGAGAGGGGAAGGGCTTTACACCACCCAACTTGCGGTTCGTGTGAAAAATATCGCGACGACCGGTGAGTATCTTGTGCCCGTAGGCCTGATGACCCACATCCCACACGAGTTTATCCGACGGAGTGTCGTAAACATAGTGCAATGCCACGGTTAGTTCCACAGAGCCAAGGCTCGACGCAAAATGCCCGGGATTGGTAGAGCACGATTCTATTATAAAATCCCTTAACTCCTTGCACACTTGCGACAGTTGCTTTTCGGGCAATGCACGTAAATCGGCAGGAGAATTTATCTTCCCTAACAGAGGATATTTTGAATTTATTTCCATTTTCAACAACAATTTGCCAAAATTATTGCAATATTAGCCTTTTTAAATATAAATAGCAACTTTTAAGCCATTTTAAATTTTTCATAAATACCGATGCAGGATATTCTATTCTGCACAGCTGTTGCATTTTCAAGCGTTAAGCGAATTTTATCCGCCCGACGGCAATCAAATTTCGCGGAAGAATAAAAATTCTTCCGCAAAGATACAATATAAATTGATAGTTTGCTTAAATTTGCGATAATTTGCAGAATTACAGAAGAGCCTTATGCAGTTTACAACACCTGTTGAATTAGGAAAACAGAGCTTAAATATCGGGCACAGGAGCAATATTTTGCTCTTGGGCTCCTGCTTCGCACAAAATATCGGGAAACGGCTGCTCGACTGCAAGTTCAACATCTGCTGCAACCCGTTCGGCATAATATATAACCCACTATCAATCGCCACCGTACTGCAAAGGATTATAAGTGGCGAGCCGTTCGACGAACAGTCGCCCGAGCTTGTGGAATGTAACGAAAAGTGGCACAGCATTCTGCATCACGGTGATTTTTCGCGGCGCACAAAAAGCGAGATTGTCGGGGCCATCAACCATTCGTTGCAGCAGGCACACAAGCAGATTCAACAGGCCGACATTGTCACCATCACCTTCGGCACGGCATACGCATACGAGCGACGAAGCGACGGCCTTGTGGTGAGTAACTGCCACAAACTGACGGCAAGCACCTTTCGTCGCAGGCTGTTGAGCATCGAGGAGATTACCGACAGAATGAGCGAGGCTGTGCGCAGCATAAAGGAGTTGCGGCCGAATGTAAGATTCCTTTTCACGGTGAGCCCCATAAGGCATCTGCGCGACGGAGCGTATGACAATCAATTAAGCAAGGCCACGCTGTTGCTCTCGGTAGAGAAACTGCGCACGCTTTTCCCCGAGGATATAATTTATTTCCCTGCATACGAGATAATGATGGACGAATTGCGCGACTATCGCTTTTATGCCGAGGATATGACGCACCCCTCATATGTTGCCATTGAATACATTTGGCAAAAATTCAGCGGGCTGCACCTCACAAGCGAGAGTTTAAGCCTCAACCGTGCCATCGAGGAGATTGAGCGAGGAGTGGCTCACCGCCCGTTCGACGCCGGCAGCAACGCCTATAAGAATTTTATCAGCAATATAGTAGAAAAGATAGAGAAGATTAAGGGCAATCACCCTTATCTCGATTTTGAAAAAGAGATAAAGCTATGCAATACACTATTGAACAGATAGCCGGTATTTTAAAAGCAGAATATATTGCGGCCTCACCGGCCGACACTGTGTCGCGTCTGCTCACCGACAGCCGCTCGCTCACCTTCCCCGAAGAGACGCTTTTCTTTGCCATAAGAACCAAGCACGGCGACGGGCACAAATACATTCCCGCCCTGCACGACCGCGGCGTGAGAAACTTTGTGGTAGAGGACGAAGAGATTGCACAAGAATATCCCGATTCCAATTTTATTTTCACAGGCAATTGCACAAAGGCATTGCAACTGCTTGCCACACAGCACCGCGCACGTTTCGACATTCCTGTGATTGGAATAACCGGCAGTGACGGCAAGACCATTGTAAAAGAGTGGCTCTACCAGCTGACGGCCGGCAATTACAACGTGACACGCTCGCCACGCAGCTACAATTCACAAATTGGAGTGCCTCTATCGGTGTGGAGAATCGACGACGACTGCACGCTGGGAATTTTTGAGGCCGGAATATCGCAGCCGCAGGAGATGGACAGGCTGCAAGGGATAATACGCCCGACCATCGGAATAATAACCAATATAAGCGGGGCGCATCAGGAGAATTTCAGTTCCTTGCAGGAGAAATGCCGCGAGAAACTGCAACTGTTCAAAAAATGCGACATTGTAATATACAACGCCGACAACAGCATAATAAGCAACTGCGTTACAAATTCGCTGCTGCCCTCGCGCGAGATTGCGTGGTCGCAAAAAGACCCCGAACGGCCACTCTACATAAGTGCCATAGAAAAAGACGAAACAGGCACCACGGTAAAATACCGCAACCTCACATTCGAACAGAGCTACCGCATACCTTTCCACGACGATGCCTCCATTGAGAACTCCATTAACTGTCTTGCCGCGGCACTCTACCTTATGATACCCGCCGACACGATTGCTGCGCGTATGGCACAATTGGAACCCGTGGCTATGCGCCTCGAAGTAAAGGAGGGCAAAAGGGGCTGCATTCTCATCAACGACAGCTACAATGCCGACATTGCTTCGCTGGAAATTGCGCTCGACTTTATGGAACGCCGCTGCGTCACCCTGCCTCATCTGCATCGCACGCTCATCCTGTCTGACATTAAACAGAGCGGGCTTTCTCCACGCTCACTCTATCGCACCGTGGCGCAGTATGCGGTGAACCACAAGATAGAAAAACTTATAGGAATAGGACGCGACATTTCGAGCGAGGAGCACCGAATGAGCAAACAGCCCTTCGAGACGCACTTTTTCGACGACACCGAGGCTTTTATGCAATCGGACACGTTTGCTGGGCTTGCCAATGAGATTATACTCATAAAAGGCTCGCGCTCTTTCCGGTTCGAGGAGATTACCGAGGCACTTGAAAAAAAGGTGCACCAAACTATTCTCGAAGTGAATTTAAGCACCCTGCGCGACAATCTCAATTACTATCGCAACAACCTGCGTGCCGACACAAAGAGCATCTGTATGGTAAAAGCATCGGCCTATGGAGCCGGAGCAATAGAGGTTGCACGCACCCTGCAAGAATGTAACGTGGACTATCTTGCCGTAGCCCTTGCCGACGAGGGAGCCGAACTGCGCAAAGCCGGAATAACAACAGGCATAATGGTGATGAACCCCGAACCAAGTTCCTTCCGCACCCTTTTCGAGAATAAGTTGGAGCCCGAAGTTTACAGCTTTGCGATGTTGCGCTCGCTTGCACAGGCTGCCACTCGCGAGGGCATCACCGACTACCCCATACACATAAAGATTGACACGGGAATGCACCGCTTGGGCTTCCTCCCCGAGGAGGTTCCCGCGCTCGTAGAAGAACTGAAACGACAGAATGCACTGACACCCTGCTCGGTATTCTCTCATTTTGCGGGGAGCGACAGCCCCCTTTTCGACGACTTCTCAAAAACACAGAAAGAGAGGTTCGCACAAGCAAGCGACACGCTGCAAGCAGCATTCAAGCACAAGATTCTGCGCCATATATGCAACAGCGCGGGAGCCGAACGTTTCACCGAGGTACAATACGAGGCTGTACGCTTGGGAATAGGGCTTTACGGAGTTTCGCCGTTAGAGGGAGAGAGCCCGTTGCGTCCAATATCGACCCTAAAAACAATCATATTGCAGATACACGAAGTTCCGGCAACAGAAACAGTGGGTTACAGCCGTCGCGGAAAGCTCACACGCACTTCGCGCATTGCAGCACTGCCCATCGGCTATGCCGACGGCCTTAACCGCAAGCTGGGAAACGGCCGCGGGCACTGCATCATCAACGGCAAGGAGGCTCCCTACATTGGAAACATCTGTATGGATGTTTGTATGGTTGATGTAACGGACATCGATTGTAACGAAGGTGACATTGTGGAGATTTTCGGCAGTTCACTACCCGTGGAGAGGGTTGCCGGCTGGCTCGACACAATCCCATACGAAATACTCACCGCCGTGAGTGACAGAATAAAGCGAATATACTTTACCGATTGAACATCAACAGGCCTCGCACCGGTGCGAGGCCTGTTAGTTAAAGACTGTATAAATTTTAGGTGATTATATACAATGTTACACTTGTTTGTCATTTCGATGGAGCGGAGCGACGAGAAATCTGGATATCAGCATTGTTGAGATTTCTCACATTGACTTTTGCCCCTACGGGCGTCGACCGTTGGTTCGTTCGAAATGAC
>JAFTUV010000043.1 GCA_017466065.1 Bacteroidaceae bacterium | reverse complement strand
TCGTCCTCTCAGGCCATTCTTGACCACATTGGAGGAACCACAAAAAAAGCATTTTTTTTAGCATATCAATGATAATCTTTGCAAAGATATGTATATCAAACGATTACAAAGGTTTTATCCTACTTTTTGCCCACCCTGCCCAAAAAGAACATTTCCGGGCCTGATTTATCAACACAAAAACAGGGCTCAGCATATAGGCGTGTGTAAAAATTCGGCAGCACCCTTTTCGGGGTGCTGCCAGATAAGAATCCGCAAGCGGTTACGGCCCTTTACAGACAAGGCCCGACAGTAGCATTTTCAACGAACCGCCGCACGTATTTTAAGCAAAGTATCGAGCAGGTCTTCGAGCAGGTCGAGGCGAAGCATATTGGCACCATCGCTCTTTGCCTCGGCAGGGTTCTCGTGTGTTTCAATGAATATACCATCGGCCCCAACGGCAATGGCAGCCTTGGCTATGGTAGATATCATTTCGGGCATTCCGCCTGTAACACCCGCCGTCTGATTGGGCTGTTGCAGCGAATGGGTTATATCCATCACCACCGGATAGCCAAAGGAGCGCATCTGCGGAATTCCACGAAAATCGACAACCAAGTCCTGATAACCGAATGTAGTGCCACGCTCTGTGAGCATTACACGGCCTGCACCACCTTCCGACACAACCTTCTCGGCAGCAAATTTCATTGCCGCAGGCGACAGGAACTGCCCCTTCTTGATGTTTACAATGCGACCGGTTTTTGCAGCAGCTGTGAGCAGGTCGGTCTGACGGCAAAGGAACGCCGGTATTTGAAGAACATCCACATACTCGGCTGCCATTTCTGCCTCTTCGGCCGAGTGAACATCGGTTACCACCGGAATATTGAATGTTTCGCGCACTTTGCGCAGGACACGCAAGGCATTCTCATCACCAATGCCGGTGAACGAGTCGATGCGCGAACGGTTGGCCTTGCGATAGGAACCCTTGAACACATAGGGAATATTCCTGTCGGCAGTCATCGACACTACACGTTCTGCTATTCGCATAGCCATATCCTCGCCCTCAATAACACAGGGGCCGGCCAGCAGAAAGAAGTTCTCGGTTGATGTCAATTCTCTTATTGTCATAATTTTTTATCTTATTTTGGTTGGTATTATAAGTTTTACAATTTCGGGAAGCACTATAACCTTCAACGGGAAAGTCGGATAGAACATTCGGCCATCTATGCCCACACGCGCACCATCGACATCCTCAATAATCATTTCGGTTGTACGGTGAGGTTCCATAAGCTCAAAATTCATTATTCTGCGGCGATACACCATAAGAAGCCCTTGCAACATTCCAAAGAATTTAGGCATCTTTATTGCCGATACATCGAGCCTGCCATTATAGGGAACCGCACTGGGTGTCATTCCGTAGCCGCGGGAATTACCCACACACAGCATCATATACTTCTTCTCCACAAGCTGATTGTTGAGCCTGAACCGCATATTGAAATTCTGACGCATAAAAAGCAGATGAAAGACACTGCTCACAATTGAAGCGACCTTGGCAAACAGGAACCTGCGACGGTTGGCAATCTCCACCACACGCGCCGTGAGCCCTATGTTTAACACATTCAAAAAGTAACGTTTCTTCTCAACTCCCTCCTCGGAATAAATGCAGCAGCCAACATCCACGCCACGAGTGCGATGAGTTATAATACAATCGACAGCAGTCTTGTAATCGTGAAGAGGGAGCCCCCAATACGAAGCATAGTCATTGGCAATACCATTGGGGATAATGCCCAACGCCACCCTTTCGGCATTCTTCGACGCCATTATGCCGTTTATCACATCCTGTAAAGCTCCATCACCGCCAATAACCACAATAGTTTCATAACCATTGTCGGCAAGCATCATAGCCTGACGTTCGAGTGAGGTATAATCCTCCGATTGAATGCAGTCATACTCCACGTGCTTCTCTTTGAGATATTCGCTAATCTCGCGCCACCGCTTTTGTGGCGAAAGAGAACCTATCCGGGGACAATATATCACCCCCCATCTATGGCGGTTTTTATTGCTGTTATTCGGCATAAAGCATATTTTTTATAATCCTCACCTGTTCCTCGCGCGGCAACGAGCCATCGACCCAATGCACCGCAGTTCCACGCTTCTCCATTCCCCTGAACCAAGTCATCTGACGCTTGGCAAACTGATGTATGGCAATTTCGAGCCTTTGCAGCATTTCGTCGTACGAAAGTTGCCTTGTAACGTAGAGTGTCACGAACTTATATTCAAGCCCATAGTATATGAGCTGCTCGGCCGTAACACCCGAGGCAAGCAGAGACTCCACCTCCTCGACAAGGCCCTCTACAAGGCGAGCCCTCAAACGGGCCGAAATTCTCTCGCGGCGCAGTTCGCGACTCACCCCCACGCCCACCGTCAGGGTGCGTATCGCCGGGAAGGAGCGTTCCTCCACCGGACAGGCAGCATAATATTCTTCAATCTCAATGGCGCGTATCGCGCGTTTCTTCGTGTCTGTGTCGGTATTATTATGCAACTGTTTGTATGTCGCAAGGATAGCGGCAAGTTCTTCGAGGCTTTTATCTTCGAGCGAAGCACGCAATTCCGCATTCTCGGGCACCGGAATAAGCCTATACCCCTTCAACACCGACTCCACATACATACCGCTACCGCCGCACAACACAGGAAACGCTCCCCGCGCCTTTATATCCTCGTAAGCAACAAGAAAATCGCGCTGAAACTCGAACAGATTATACTTTTCGCCCGCATCCACTATATCCACAAGATGCACAGGCACTGCCCTGCCCTCGCGCACATATTCGCCCAAGTCTTTGCCCGTGCCAATATCCATTCCGCGATACACCTGACGGCTGTCGGCACTGATAATCTCGCCTTCAAGAGCCAGAGCCAAGTCCACCGCAAGCGCAGTCTTGCCGCAAGCAGTAGGGCCCACAATGGCCAGCATATCATATTTATAACCTCCGTCACCCATCGGCAAATACAAACAAGGTATAATATACCATTATATATATAACACGTTGCGAAGTTACGCAACCTTCGGCACAATAGCAAAATAAATCAAACAATAATTTCAACGGCACAAGGCACGCACCCCGCACAAGGCGTACAAATATTAACACTCACCCTCTTTTTAAGTTAAAAAAATACAAAAAACAGAAAGTATTTATACTTTTTCTTCAATCGTGAAGTTATATAGAGAAAGTTATTTAATAATGTACGAAAATCTACTCTGCTTGCCCTACTTTCAGGGAATGGGCAAAGACGACATTACCGCAATACTCGATAAAGTGAAGCTCGAATTTATCGACTATGGCTATCAGGAAACACTGCGCAACAAAGGCGACGAGTGCGACCGCTTCATCATTGTCACCAAAGGGGAAATAGAATCGACGGCCACCGACACTCCGGGCACCTGCTCCATAATCGAAGAGCACAAAGCCCCATACGCCATAGAGCCCTACTCTATGTTCGGCTACAACACAACATACAAGAAAAAATACACCACAAAAGGCAGTTGTACCATACTGTCGATAGACAAGAACTACTTTTTCAGCGAATTCTCAAAGCACAACATTTTTACCATAAACCTGATAAATCTCATCAGTCGCAAAGTACAAGTGACAGAAAATCACATTTGGGAGCTAACCCCCACAAGCATCGAAGGGCGCATTATAGCGTTCATCGCCCAACGTTGCGAAACTACCCACGGGCACAAACGCCTGAACATAAAAATGGAACGCCTCGCCGAAATTCTGTGCGAAACACGCCTGAATATCTCCCGCGCGCTCAACAATCTGCAAAATAAAGGGCTTGTAACACTGAACAGAAAAGAGATTGAAATACCCGAATTCAAAGAACTGTTACCTTATATAAAATAAAGGGAACGAAAGAAGGCCTATACTCATTCCTAAACTTTTTGCACAAAAAACTCACCATTTTTTTTGCCCGAACCGATAAACGCACTATCTTTGCACCCGCAAAGTGGGTAACACCCTTGCATAACAGAGGTAGGTTCCGTAGCTCAGCTGGATAGAGCAACGCCCTTCTAAGGCGTGGGTCGAGCGTTCGAATCGCTCCGGAATCACAAATACAGCGACGAGTTTTCGTCGCTGTATTTATTGTTTACAGGTTCACAGAGTCTATCGGCTCACATTGAGCCCATCAGTCACTTATTTTCCCTCGGCAAATAACTATTAAGCAAGAAGATGCCCGGCAACGAAGCATAGGAAAGGTCGGCAATAAAAATCGACACAGTGAGCCCGATTCCGCACACCATACACACAGCAGCAAAGGAACGCCAATCACTACCCTTGTGCAAGCTCACCAAGCGACACCTTATAAAGTATTCCGATTAGTATAATAGATTTTAACGATAGCAACAGGCTCAACAGAAAGCAAGATGACCATACAACACCATTTAATTCAAAAATAAATGCACTATTTTTTAGGAAAAATGGAAAATGATTGTAAATTTGCGCAAAACAAATTAAAAAAATACACCTATGTTAACACTCGACAAAATATACCACGCATCGTATGTGTTAAAGGACGTGATTCGCAGAACCGACCTCATTCACGCTCCTCAAATAAGTTCAACGGCGACAGTATATCTTAAACCCGAGAACCTGCAACTTACAGGTTCGTTCAAAGTGAGAGGCTCCTATTACAAAATCTCGCAGTTGTCGGCCGAAGAGAAGGCGAAAGGAGTAATCGCCTGCTCGGCCGGTAACCACGCACAGGGAGTAGCCCTTGCAGCCACCAAGAACGGCATAAAATCGACCATCTGCCTCCCCGACTGCGCCCCAATCTCCAAGGTAGAAGCCACAAAGAAGTATGGTGCCGAAATATGCCTCGTCGAAGGCGTTTACGACGATGCCTACCAAAAAGCACTTCAACTGCGCGATGAAAATGGCTACACATTCATCCACCCCTTCGACGACGAGGATGTAATCGCCGGCCAAGGAACCATCGGCCTCGAACTGCTCGACCAGCTCAAAGATGTAGATGTAGTAATCGTTCCCATCGGCGGTGGCGGCCTCATTTCGGGTGTTGCATTTGCAATAAAATCGCTCAACCCCAACGTAAAGGTATATGGCGTACAGTCGAGCGGCGCTCCCAGTATGTTCAACTCAATAAAGAACAAAAAGATAGAGCGTTTGGCAGGCGTTTCCACAATAGCCGACGGCATTGCAGTGAAAGAGCCCGGGCAGAACACCTTTAACCTTTGCAGCAAATATGTCGATAAAATAGTCACCGTCACCGACGACGAAGTATCATCGGCCATTCTTTCTATGATCGAGCATCAGAAACTCATTGCCGAAGGTGCCGGCGCGGTTGCCGTGGCAGCAGCAATGTTCAACAAAGTACCCATCGAAGGCAAGAATGTGGTGTGCCTCGTATCGGGTGGAAATATCGACGTAACCATCCTCGACCGTGTAATCAAGCGCGGCTTGCTCACATCGGGACGCTCATACGCACTCACAATAGAACTTCTCGACAAGCCCGGACAGCTTCTCCTAATCTCGAAGATTATTGCCGAGAATGGCGGCAACGTAATTTCGGTTCACCACGAGCGCGCCAACGCAAGTATGGACATCAACGGTTGCTTCCTTCGCGTCAATATGGAGACACGCAATTTCGAGCAGATAGAGCAGATAAAGAATGCACTGATAAAAGCAGGATTAAAATTGGAGAACAATAAATTCTAATACATTATGATTAAAAAAATTCACACCGACAACGCACCCGCAGCCATCGGTCCCTACTCACAGGCAATCGTATGTGGCAATATGCTCTTCACTTCGGGACAAGTACCCATCAACCCCGCAACAGGCGAAGTTGAAGCCATAGGCATTGAAGCACAAGCCACACAAGTTATGAAAAACCTCGCAGCAGTGTTGGAAGCAGCAGGTACCACATTCGAGAAAGCAGTAAAAACAACCTGCTTTCTTAAAAATATGGAAGACTTTGCAGCCTTCAACGCCGTGTATGCACAATACTTCACCGAGAAACCCGCACGCTCTTGCGTTGCAGTGAAACAACTTCCCAAAGATGTACTTGTAGAGGTTGAGGTTATTGCCGAAATTTAAGAAACAGCACACACAACAAACACATAGCGGAGTCCTGTAAGACTCCGCTATGTGTTTATAACCAACCGCAGAAAGAGAAATTGTGCCATTTTTCGAATTTTCGCTTTTTATTCATTAAAAAAAGAAAAATGAGCATCAAAATCTTTGCCAAATAAAAAAAAAGAACTAATTTTGCACGCTGAATAGCGCAAATACTTATTTAGAATAAAAACATTAAAATATATAAGACGATGAAAAGAACATTCCAACCCTCTAACAGAAAGAGAAAGAACAAACACGGCTTCCGTGAAAGAATGGCCACAAAGAACGGCCGTCGCGTATTGGCGTCACGTCGTGCAAAAGGACGCAAGAAACTTACAGTATCGGACGAGTACAACGGAAAGAAGAGATAATTTCCGCGCAATGGTAACACATTGCACACAAGCATATAATTTGCAACACAATCGGCTCACTTTAAAAGTGAGCCGATTGTGTTATATATAATATGTTCGCGCGGGAAGGAAGCACAAAAGCCCATTGTTAACACAATTTAACAATGGGGGGGTAATTACTCAATCTTTTAGTTTACATTTGTAGAAAGAATTTTATATTTATCAACATAAAAAATATTGCAATGAAAAAGTTACTCATTTACAGCTGGTTGCCTATGCTTTTTGCAACAATGGCCGCATTTTCGTTCATAGCCTGTGGTGATAGTGACGACGCCGATTATGCTGCTCTTGCCAGACTACTTGCTTCCAAAGAAGAAAATCAATACTTTAAGATAGAAGGAGCAATATACATAGAAAATGCGATGCCAGAAAGCACAAGTAGTGTAAAGTTAGAAGATGTAACATTCGAAAATAATATTTTACGCATAAGATCAACGCAAGAATGTAATAAATTCTACATTGGCGCAGAGGGGGTAAACGGATACTATGAGGTTAACGCCAACGCCGACAATACACGCGCAGAAACAATCTACTATATAATTGCGATTAAATTAATACAAAACAGCAATACTATTACAATAAAAAGTGAATACTCTGATGGTAGCGTTTCAGAAATTTATAAATTTAAATTCCCTGGCGAAGCTGTCGAAATTGGGCTTTCTGTAAAATGGGCAAGCTACAATGTGGGAGCAGAGAATCCGTGGGAGTATGGCGGCTACTATGCTTGGGGGGAAACAAATGAAAAAAGTAACTACGACTGGGATACCTATAAATATTACAACGATGTCTATGTGACAAAATATTGCACCTTCAACATTGAAGGACGCATTCCTGACAACAAAACCCCACTTGAAGCAAGCGATGATGTAGCCTCCGTCAAATGGGGAGGCAGTTGGCGTATGCCCACTTATGAAGAGCAACAAGAACTTTTAGAAAACTGCACTTGGGAGTGGACCACCCTTAACGGCGTTAACGGCTACCGCGTAACCGGCCCCAATGGAAACAGCATCTTCCTGCCGGCTGCGGGATACATCCATTATGAAAATATTAACATAGCAGGCCAACGCGGCTACTATTGGTCAAACTCGTTGGTTATTAGTGATGAAGCTCGCGCTATCGGTCTATATTTCCGTCGCTCATCCCCATTAACCTGCTCCCACCAAGAACTCCGCACCTACGGATTTTCAGTGCGCCCTGTGTGCCCATAAACTATAAAAATAAATCCCGGTTACAGCCGGGATTTATTCTTATAATGCCCTGTCAAGGAGTACGCTTCTGCTGTTGCTTGTCATCTCGAACCTTGCGTGAGAGATCTTATGTAACAATGGTTATAGATTTCTCACATACGTTCGAAATGACAACACAACGTTTGTTATCGGCGAGTTTTGCAGCCAATGGTCGCGTGAAGCATAGACGAAGTTTAT
>JAFTUV010000042.1 GCA_017466065.1 Bacteroidaceae bacterium | reverse complement strand
TGCTGCGCTCGTTGCGATTGAAAATAAATTTTCACTCACTCGCTGGCAAGGTCATTGCGACGACGGAACATTTATGTTCCCAATGTTGCGATTAAGCGAGTGCAGAAAGCAAATTTATTTGTATTCTGCCGAGCGCAAGCAACTTCGCCAAAGGCAAAGGAGTGCCGAAATGCAGTGAAGGCTACAAAGCGCAGGGCGGAGGGGAGCGAAAGCACCCTACAAAGTATCATCCTCGGCCGTCGGCCGAGGATGATACTTTGTAGGGCCTGTGTGATTTTACAGCTACTCGCTCCCCAGAATTATGCTCACAAGTTTCGTGAGGTCGCTGACATCTACCGAGCCATCGTCGTTAAGGTCGGCTGCGTCGGTTGTTGATGAATTTCCCAGAATGATATTTACCAATAATGTAAGGTCGCTGACATCTGTCGATTCATCGCCGTTAAGGTCGCCATTAGTGGCAAAAAAGTTCATTTCCACGATATTGGTAAATTTCTTCCAATAATCGGCAGTCTGATAAGCCTCTTTCGCGCCGGCGGGTACATAAAGAGTGGCATTCTCGTATGTTGTATAGCTGAATGGATAATACACGCTTGGGGGAGTTGCGGGCGATGCATAGACTGCTTTCAGGTTGTTGCAGTTGTAGAAAGCGTCGCTACCCATTTTTGTAACTCCTGCCGGGATTTTTATTTCGGTAAGTTTAGGGCAGTTGCTAAATGCTGTTGCACCAATCTCTTTCAAACTGTTGGGCAAAGATACCTTTTGCAATTCCCTACTGTCTTGAAATAAATTTTTGCTCACTCGTGTCACTCCCTCTCCAATTTTTACCTCGGTAAAAGTGTTATAATTAAAAATATAATTATATGAAGAGATTTCGTCGCTCAGTTCGCAATTCATTTCGAGCACACCGCTGCAATATTCAAAGGCGAAACTCCCAATGACCGATACTGTTGAGGGAATAACAATCTTTTCTGTTTTTTTACCATTGCTAAAAGCCCTTTGCCCTATTGTTTCAAGTCCTTCGTTCAGGACTATTCTGCGCATACTGTCGCAATGGGCAAAAGCATATTCGCCAATGAATTCCAAAGTGCCGGGTGTCACGACTTCTCTAATTTTTCTGCAATAATTAAAAGCACCTGAATGTATAACTTCTATACCGGCTTCAAGGTTAAGTGTTTCAAGTTCGGGGCAATCATAAAAACAATCTTGGGGAATTTCGTGAACAAAGCCACCCATTGTTACTTCTTTAAGCTCACTGCTGCCGGCAAACGCACTATTTGCAAAAATCCAATTGTTTTGAGATAATAATACCGATGTGAATTTGTTGTCATAAAAAATTCGGGGTTTGTTAAATTTATCATCAGCCATAATACCATCGGCCAAAGCTGCAAATTTACCACCGCATCCGGTAAACGCATATTCATCGACAACAAGTATTGTTGATGGTAGGAGAAAATCGTTAAACGATGTACAACCATCGAATGCATATCCCTCTATTCTTGTTATATTAATAGGAATGAATAGAAGATGCAATTTCTCACAGCCATAGAACATTTGATATTTTATTCTTGTATGTCCCTCGCCAAGTTCGGCATATGTTAATTCCTTGCAATTTGCGAAAATAGATGTTCCAAGATGCTTTACCGAATTTGGTATTTTAATATATTGTATAGCTGTGTATTCAAAAGCATTATTACCAATAGAATCGAGGCCGTGGCTCAACCACACCTCTTGCAAATTTGTGCAACCGGCAAACGCAAAATTATTAATTATCTTGACTGTTGAAGGGAAGGAAACTTTTACAAGGTCGGTACATCCTTGGAATGCTTGTGCGTTTATGCTTGTTACCTTAAAAGACCTTTTTTCTGCTTTTCCTTCTACTGTAACCTCCATTTCCACTGTGGAAGGTATGCTGACTGCTGTGTTAACAAGCGGTTCTCCCGATACAGAGCCGTAACAGGTGGCTTCTGTTTCCGATATTGCAGCGTAGGTAATTCCATTGATGGTTACATTCTGTGCATTTATCCCAAGCAATAATGTGAATAGCGATGCAAGAAGCAACGAAAAGCGTTTGATGTTAACTTTTTTCATAGCTTATGATAAGATGTTTATATACAATCGATATATTGTTTAAATAATTTTAGCAAAATTAATAACTGCTATTGTAATTACCCCCCCATTTGGTTAAATTGTGTTATTTTTTTTAATGAGAAATGTTTTTTTGCTCTATTGTGAAAAAAAGTGGGTAATAAGTGATGCGATACAATTATTTTTACTATCTTCGCGGTTGAAAAGGCAAAATGCTTGCAATTTGTGAGCAAGCGGCCTTTCGAAAAGAAAAAATGATAAAGAATAAGCGATGTTTACACAGAACAAATATCATCACCATCACCGCATCCTATCTGAAAAGAGAGCAGGGTAAGCGTTGCTGTGTGTGTTTGCTTCGGTGTAAATAGATGATGAGCTTGCCTGCATAATGGTGGGCTCTTTTTGTTTTTTATTGCAAAAAATAAATGGAGTTTTTTAGATTTCTCCGCTGCGCGTTCGAAATGAGAGGTTCGTGTGAATGGGATTTCTCCGCTGCGCGTTCGAAATGAGAGGTTCGTGTGAATGGAAATTTTCCGCTGCGCGTTCGAATGGCAGGTTAATGATGAAAAAGTAAATAAAAACCGAATAATATGTTAAGAATTGCTGTACAGACCAAAGGTCGCTTGAATGAACAGAGTATGCAGTTGCTGCGCGATGCAGGTGTGACAATAAAGGAGGAGAAGAGAAAGTTTCTTATGCGTGCCTCCGATTTTCCCGTGGAGGTGCTTTTCCTGCGCGACGATGATATTCCGCAAACTGTTTCGATGGGTGCGGCCGACCTTGGCTTTGTTGGTTACAACGAGGTTGCCGAGCGTGGATACGACGTGGATATTTTGCAGAAGTTGGGATTCGGCGGTTGCCGCATTTCGCTCGCAATTCCCAAGGCCGATAAATATGAGGGGTTGAGTTATTTCAATGGCAAGCGCATTGCCACTTCCTACCCCAATGTGTTGTCGAAATTCTTTGAGGAGAATGGTATTAAGGCCGAAATTCACACTATCACCGGCTCGGTGGAGATTGCTCCCGCCGCAGGCCTTGCCGATGCTATCTTCGATATTGTGTCGTCGGGCGGAACGCTCATTACCAACGGTCTTGTGGAGGTGGAGCAGGTGTTGCAGTCGGAGGCGGTGCTCATAGGCACTCCCGGCCTCTCGGAGGAGAAGATGGCTATTGCCCGTCAGCTTATGTCGCGTTTCGAGTCGGTGCTCAAAGGGGCCGGCAAGAAGTATCTGTTGCTGAATATCCCCGAAGCGGCACTCGAAGAGGCTGTTGCCTTGCTCCCTGCGATGCGCAGCCCCACCGTTATTCCCCTTGCACAAAAGGGGTGGTGCTCGTTGCAGACTGTTGTCGATGAAAAGCAACTGTGGAACGTTATTGAGAAATTGAAAGCCATTGGTGCCGAGGATATTCTGGTGCTGGCTCTCGAAAAAATAGTATTATGATTGCAAGATATATAAACCCGGCAAGAGAGGAGTGGGCAAGGCTGTGCGAGCGTATGGTGGCCGACGATGCTGTGATTGCCGGTCGTGTGGATGCTATTATTGAACGTGTGAAGCGCGACGGCGACAAGGCCGTGCGCGAGCTTGCGCAGGAGATCGACGGCGTGGAGCTTGCCTGCATAGAGGTGAGCGAGGAGGAGAAGCGCGAGGCTTTTGAACAGGTGCCGCAAGAGCTGAAAGATGCGATTGCTACTGCCGCACGCAATATTACCCGTTTCCACATAGCACAGCGTTTCGATGATATTGAGGTTGTAACATCGCCGGGCGTGAAGTGCGTGCAACGTGCCGTGCCCATTCAAAGGGTGGGCCTGTATGTTCCCGGCGGAACGGCTCCTCTATTCTCCACCGTGCTTATGCTTGCTATTCCTGCAAAGGTGGCGGGCTGCAAGGAGATTGTGCTGTGCACGCCTGTGAACAAGCAGGGCAAGGTTGCTCCTGCGGTTCTTTCGGCTGCGATGGTGTGTGGCGTCGACCGCATCTTCAAGGTGGGTGGCGCACAGGCTGTGGCAGCAATGGCATACGGCACCGGGAGTATTCCTGCGGTGGATAAGATTTTCGGCCCGGGCAACCGCTATGTGACAAAGGCAAAGGAGCGTGTTACCAACCGTGTGTCGATAGATATGCCGGCGGGCCCATCGGAGGTGCTTGTAATGGCCGATGAAACGGCCAATCCCGCATTTGTGGCAAGCGACCTTCTCTCACAGGCCGAGCACGGTGCCGACTCGCAAGCGTTGCTCGTATGCGGCAGTGTCGCCATTGCCGATGCGGTGGATGCGGAACTTGCCGTGCAGCTTGAAAAGTTGCCTCGCAAGGAGCTTGCCGTGAAGGCATTGGGTAACAGCCGCACAATAATCCTGACGACGAAAGAGGAGCAGATTGAGTTTGTGAATACATACGCTCCCGAACATTTGATAATTTCGATGAACAATCCTTGGGAGATTGCCGCCGGAATTACTGCGGCCGGCAGTGTGTTCATTGGCAACTACTCACCCGAGAGTGCGGGCGATTATGCGTCGGGTACCAATCACACGCTGCCCACAAGCGGCTGGGCACGTTCGTGCAGCGGAGTGAACCTCGACAGCTTCGTGCGCAAGATAACTTATCAGGAACTTACAAAAGAGGGAATTGATGCGCTTGGCGGTACCATTGTGACTATGGCGCAGGCCGAGGGGCTCGATGCCCACGCGGCAGCAGCCCTCTTGCGTATGGGAAAAGATATCTGACAACTATGGAAATTAATGATGTGCTGCGCCTTGTGCGCAAGAATATAAAGGCTCTTGCGCCCTATTCCACTGCGCGTGACGAATATAAAGGAGCGTTGGGAGTATTCCTCGATGCCAACGAGAATCCCTTTGAAAATGGCTATAACCGTTACCCCGACCCTCGTCAGGCCGAACTTAAATCCATTATAGCACCTAAAAAGGGTGTGGCTGTGGAGCAGATGTTCATTGGAAACGGTAGCGACGAGGCGATAGACCTCTGTTTCCGCATATTCTGCGAGCCCCGCATCGACAATGTGGTTGCAATAGCTCCAAGCTATGGAATGTACCGCGTGTCGGCCGATATTAACGATGTTGAGGTGCGTGAGGTGCAGTTGGGATGTGATTTTTCGTTGCCTGTCGATGAACTTTTGGCTGTGTGCGACGAAAATACAAAACTTATGTTTGTGTGCTCGCCCAACAACCCTTCGGGAAACATATTCCCCGTGGAGGAGATTAAGCGTCTGCTTGCGGGCTTCAAGGGAGTGCTTGTGGTGGATGAGGCTTATATAGATTTTGCGTCACAGCCGAGCCTCACCACATTGCTTGCCGAATATCCCAATCTCATTGTGCTGCAAACTCTCTCAAAGGCATACGGCCTTGCGGGATTGCGATTGGGCCTTGCCTTTGCCGCAAAGGAGATTATGTCGATATTTGCCAATGTGAAATATCCCTACAATATTAACCTTGCGGGAATGGAGCGTGCAAAGGAGTTGCTTGCCCGTGACGTTAAGAGTGAAATTGAGATTGTGAAGAGCGAGCGTGAGCGAGTGGCTGCGGAATTGGCCTATTGCCCTTGCGTTAAGAGGGTGTTCCCCTCCGATGCGAATTTCCTGCTTGTGCAGGTGAGTGCGGCGCGTGCCCTTTACGATGCCCTCATTGCCGAGCAGGTGATAGTGCGCGACCGTTCAAAGGTGAAGGGGTGCAGCGAGTGTTTGAGAATTACTATTGGAACACCCGAGGAGAATGATAAAATGCTCGCGGTGGTAAAGGATTTTAAAGGATGATTATGAAGAAGGCTCTTTTTATAGACCGCGACGGAACAATTATATGGGAACCGCCTGTAACCGAGCAGGTGGACACGCTGGAACAGCTTGTTTTTGAGCCGGGGGTGATTGGTGCGCTCGGCCGAATAGCGGAAATGGATTTTGAGCTTGTGATAGCAAGCAATCAGGATGGGCTGGGCACTGCCGCCTATCCGCAGGAGCAGTTCGATATTGTACACGACAAGATGTTGCAGGTGCTTGCCGGCGAGGGCGTGAAGTTCGACGACCAGTTGATAGATGTTACCTACAAGAGCGATAATAAGCCCACACGCAAGCCCGGCACGGGGATGTTCGGCAAATATATGTCGGGTGAATATGACCTTGCACGCTGTTTCGTTATTGGCGACCGCCTTACCGATGTCGAGCTTGCGAAGAATCTGGGTGCGAAGGCTATCCTTTACACTGCCGACAAGGCGAGGGTGGAGGAGATGCGCTCACTGCCATACGCCGATGTGTGTGTGCTTGCCACCGACAGCTGGGCACAGATTGCAGAGTTCCTGCGTTGCGAGGAGCGCACTGCCACAGTGGTGCGCAAGACCAGAGAAACGGATATAAGTGTAACAATAGACCTCGACGGCAAGGGTGTCTCGGGCATAGATACGGGGCTTAAATTCCTCGACCATATGCTCGACCAGATAGTGCATCACGCAGGCGTGTCGCTCAATGTCAAGGCTGCGGGCGACCTTCAAGTGGACGAGCACCACACTATGGAGGATATTGCCATTGTGCTTGGCGATGCTATTGTGAAGGCTCTTGGAAACAAGCGCGGCATTGGCCGTTACGGCTTTGTGCTTCCTATGGACGAGAGCCGTGCGATGGTGCTTGTGGATTTTGGCGGCCGCATAGATTTTTGCTGGGATGTGCAGTTTACCCGCGAATATGTGGGTGATGTTCCCACCGAAATGTTCAGTCACTTCTTTAAGGCATTGGCGGCGGCAATGAACTGCAATCTGCACATTCAGGCGAGGGGCGAGAATAATCACCACATTGCCGAGGGAATTTTCAAGGCATTTGCGCGTGCATTGCGTATGGCGGTAAAGCGTGAGCCTTTCTGTTATGAACTACCAAGCAGCAAGGGTGTATTATGATTGCGATAGTTGACTATGATACAGGTAATCTGCGCTCGGTGTGCAATGTGCTCGACCGCATTGGTGCCGAATATTGCATTACCGATAATCACGAGATAATAAAGGGTGCCGACAAGGTGCTGCTGCCCGGAGTGGGCGAGGCTTCGTCGGCTATGCAGAAATTGAGCGAGCGTGGCTTGTGCGATGTGATTAAGGGGCTTGAACAGCCGGTGCTGGGTATCTGCATAGGCTTGCAGCTGATGTGTCGCCGAAGCGAGGAGGGAAATGCCGAGTGCCTTGGCATTTTCGATACTGATGTGCGCAAATTCGTTCCTTCGCCTGCCGCCGGGGTTAAGGTGCCTCATATGGGCTGGAACGAGATTAAGAATCTCTCTTCACCGCTGTTCAAAGGAATAGAGGAGGGGGCTTTTGTCTATTTTGTACACTCGTTTGCTCCCGATATTTGTGAAGGAACGATTGCAACCTCGGCCAATGGTCGTGAATTTGCCGCTGCAATTAACAAAGGTAATTTCTATGGTGCGCAGTTTCACCCCGAGAAGAGCGGTGCCGTGGGAGAATTGATTTTGAAAAACTTTATTGAATTATGATGGAGCTTATTCCTGCAATAGATTTGATAGACGGGTGCTGTGTGCGCCTGACACAGGGCGATTATGCCGACAGAAAGGTGTATGAGCAGAATCCCGTGGATATGGCAAAAATGTATGCCGATTGTGGTATTTCTCGTCTGCACGTTGTCGATCTTGATGGTGCAAAGGCAAAGGAGCCTTGTAACCTGCGTGTGTTGGAACGCCTTGCCACAGAAACTTCGCTCGATATTGAGTGGGGTGGCGGAATAAAGAGCAGCGAGGCCTTGCGACAGGCGATGAATGCCGGTGCCAATCGTGTGATTTGTGGCAGTGTGGCGGTCGATAATGCTGAGCTTTTCGCTTCGTGGCTGCAAGAGTATGGTGCCGGGCACATTATTCTCGGTGCCGATGTCCGCGGTCGCAATGTGGCTACTCACGGCTGGCTCAAAGAGACACAGGTTACCATCGACAGCATAATAGAGCAGTTTCTTCCCGCGGGGCTCGAACAGCTTATATGCACCGACATTTCAAAGGATGGAATGTTGCAGGGTCCTAACTTTGAACTTTATGTGGAGTTGAAGGATAAGTATCCCACCGTGAATACTACTTTGAGCGGCGGAATAAGCTCTATGAACGATATTGAGAAGGCTGCCGGGCTTGGGTTGCACAGTGTAATCATAGGCAAGGCTATATATGAGGGCCGAATAACTTTAAACGACTTGAAACAATGGTTGCTAAACGCTTAATTCCCTGCCTCGATGTTAAAGAGGGACGCACGGTGAAGGGGGTGAATTTCGTGAGCTTGCAGGATGTGGGCGACGCTGTGGAGCTTGGCCGTATGTATGCCCAGCAGGGTGCCGATGAACTTGTTTACCTTGATATTAGTGCCACGCACGAGGGGCGTAACACATTCACTTCGCTTGTGGAGCGCATTGCCCGCAACATAAATATCCCGTTTACCGTGGGTGGCGGAATTTCCACAATAGACGATGCGGCACGCTTGCTCGATGCGGGTGCCGACAAAATATCCATTAACAGCGCGGCGGTGCGCAACCCCGGGCTTATAGATGAGATTGCTGCAAAGTATGGCAGCCAGTTTGTGGTGCTTGCGGTGGATGCGAAGCAGGTGGATGGAGTGTGGCGCATTACCACTCACGGTGGTAGGCAGTTGACCGAAAAGGAACTTTTCTCGTGGGCCCGCGAGGGACAGGAGCGTGGAGCCGGTGAACTGTTGTTCACCTCTATGGACCACGATGGCACCCGCAACGGCTATCCCTGTGACACTTTTGCAGCCCTTGCCGACACTCTTTCAATACCCATAATTGCGTCGGGCGGTGCCGGCTGTGTGAACGATATTGCCGAGGTCCTATCCGTGGGAAAGGCCGATGCGGCTCTTGCTGCCAGCATTTTCCACTATGGCGAGATTACCGTGGAGGAGCTTAAAAGGGAGTTACGTAAACAGAATATTAAAGTGAGATTATAAGAAGCTGTTTAAATTTCTTTCGAAAAAGTTGATTACATTACCCGCGAGTTGTGCTTGCCTTTTTATGCTCTTTTTTGCCTGTTTCTCCCTTTTTCGCAGTTACATAGCCCGCTATGCGCCTTTGAAAAATGAAAAAACAT
>JAFTUV010000041.1 GCA_017466065.1 Bacteroidaceae bacterium | reverse complement strand
ATAAACATTTTCCAAACAAACAATAGCTATTCCAATGTTTATCAAAGGAATAGCTATATTTTTATTTATAGATGGTATGAATGGACATATATGAAGAAAAACTAAGAGGGCAACCCATTTTTACTTTTGGGTCACCCTCTCGGTTTGTTTATAGGATATTCAATATTTACATCTTTATAAATATTTTCTTGCCGTTGCGTATGTATATGCCCGTAGTTGCGGGTGTTGTGAAACGGCGGCCTTGCAGGTCGTAGTAGAAGTTGTCGCCCTCGCTGTCGGGGGTTGATGTAATCTCCTCTATTCCTGTCGACACTGTCGATTTAATGGGGTAGAAGGGTGCTTCGTCGGTGAACTTGTATGTGCCGTTGCTTGCCCAGTCGAGCGAGAAGCGAACGAAGCGCATTGTGTAGCCGCCAAACACACCGTTCTCCTCATAATATACGCCGAGTGTGCCGTCGGGCAATACAACTGCTGCACTGTATGCCGAGCCTCTGGGGCATATTGTCTTTGGTGTGCCGAATGTGGCACCCTCGTCGGTCGATAGTGCTATGCTCACATTCTGTCGGCTGCTGCTGTTGGGCAGTGTCTGGAAGGCGATGTTCCACTTGTTGCCCTCCAATGTGGAGCACCACACCATATACTCGCCGTCGCAGGCGTTGCCGCTGATGCCGGTGGTGAAGCGTGTCTGTGAGGGGTTGTGCCAGGTTGCACCGTTGTCCGATGTGTAGTTGTAGTAGTTGTATCCGCTGGCACGAACGCTTATGGCAAGGTCGCCGTTGTTGCGTTCGAGTGTCTTGGGCTCATCGGCACCCTTTGTACCGCTTGTTCCGCTCACGTACCAGTTCTCACCGCCGTCGTCACTCATAAAGAAATAGAAGTTCTGGCTGTTGTCGGCCTCGCGGTTCACGAAGCTCGATACAAGTGTTCCGTTGCGTTTCTGCAATGCTGCTCCCGAGCCCGAGAATCCACTCTTCCAAGTGTTTGTGTTGGGGTTCGAACAGTTGGCACCGAAGAGGTCGTCTGTGTGGTCCACGGGGGTTCCCCAAGTGAGTCCGCCGTCGCGGCTGGTGATTGTCTTCCAGCGGGGCGGCTGTTCGGCAGTTCCGGCAAAGAATCCGTGTCCGTATGTGCCGGCACTTGTCATAATACCCACAATCTCGCCATTGTCGCGGTTGGTAACGATTGAGGCATCGCCGTGTCCGTAATCGCCACCAGTCTCGGCAGTTCCGGCAACAGTCACGGGGTTGCTCCACGTTTTTCCGAAGTCCTCGGAGTATTGTGCCACAAGGTAGCAATGCGAGGGGAGGTCGGCACCGTGTGCTTTGCGGTCGTCGGTGAGTGTTACAAGGCGTTTGCCGTCCTTTGTCACAGTTATAGAGGGGATGCGGTAGTAGAGCGAGCCTTTATCCATAGGCATAAGTGCGGCACCCTCGGAGAGGAATATCGTAACCTCGTGTGCAGGGTTGCCATTCTCTTCGGTGATGTTTTCTCCGTCAACGGTGTAGCCCAGAATCTCCGCATCCACAGTGTTGCCCTCCTGCGCATTATCGGCAATGTCGTATGTAATCCACAGATAGTGGTCGCCGGGTTCAAGAGTCTTGCTGTCTGTGATGGTAAATGTGCCATCGCTTGCAAGCGTCGTTGTCGCGCCATACTGTATGCCATTCTGTTCGCGCCAGCTCATTTTATT
Organism: Bacteroidaceae bacterium; assembly: GCA_017466065.1. The sequence continues at coordinate 26,440 of JAFTUV010000041.1, read as the reverse complement.
GTCGGGGTCGATGAAGAGCTCGCGTGAGTTTGTGGCAAAATAGGCCTTGATGTTGGTAATATCGCTGCTGTTGCTGCCTACGAATCTGCCCTTTACACCCTGAAAATCGCAGCTGCCCGTGAGGCCGCTTATGCGTATTGTAGAGCGCACGATGGGTTGGTCGGTGTTGCCAATGCCGGTGCTCACTTTTCCCTGCACCACAGTGGTGTTTGCCACCAAAGCCTCGGGGCTGCTCACATCGACCTCGTCAAATCTCCACAGCGAAGCGTTACCCTCGGCTGAGCCCCAGCGCACAATCACCTGCCCCGACTCTTGTGCGTGCAGTTCTGTGCCGGTGTCCTTTATTATAAAGTAGCCGTAAGCATCCTGTATGGTGTAGATGTAGTTGGCAGCATCGGCAATACCGAAGGCTGTTCCTCCACCTGTTCCCGCACCAGCCGTGCCAATGTATTCGCCCCTGTAATTCTTTATGGCGAGTTTGCCGTTCTGCTCCCAGAAACTCCAAATGCGGTCGGCACTGAACGATTTTTCGGCAAAGCGCATACGCTCTGTTTCACGGTCGTAGTATATAACCTTGTCCTTGCAGTAGGTGTTTGTGGCAGCGCTGGTAATGTAATACCAATATTGCTCGTCGGCTGTGCTCACTTGCGGCTTCTCCTGTTTGTCCTCTTTTATTTTCACGGTGAAGTCTGTGAGAATCACTCCCTTGCCGTTGGTACCCGCCAATGTGAATGCCACACTGTATAATTTCTGTTTCGTCGCACTCACGGTTTTTGCAGTGGTACTTGTGGTGTAGGCAGTGCCATTGCTCATTGTGAGCGACAACCCTGTGCTGTGCCCGTTATTGGTGAATGTAAAGCTATACTCCTCAATTACATAGCCCGCAGGCGGTGTGAGCGTGTAGGTCGATGTTTCGGCGGTTCCGGTCATCATCTGCACATTGTTGCCCGACCAGTTCATATTGTTGGCACCGCACGAGAATTGCAGTTGCGGGGTAGCGTTGCTCTTCCACGCGCTGTTCCACGACTGGTTGGCCGATGTCCCGCGATAAAGATTACCATTGGTCTTGTCCACAATATACTCGAACGAAGTCTGGTTCACCGGGCGTTCGATAGGTTCGGGAGCAACCGTTATTTTCAGCTGGCAACCTTGGTCGTTGCGGTCGGTGCCGAGGCTGTTGCTTGCACTCCAATTGTAAACGGCATAGTTCTGTGGCGAGCCTGTCTGGTTAAGCTGCACCTCGCCCGACGAGATTATATAATATCCCATAGTGTTCGAGTAGCTCACCGTCCAGCCGCTTGACGGGCGTGTGGCAGTGGTGAAAATCTGTGTGTTGTAGTTTGCCACAGGGCTCAAATAGGTGTTGTATTCACGGTTCACAATGTCGAACGACTCATCACCGCGGTCGACAAACTTCCACATAGAGCTTGCATACTGATTCTCGGTGAGAGAGCCTGTTACGCCTGCTGCACCCTCACTTTCGGGTGTTATGTAGCGGTCGGACGAGCGCAACGAGGTTATCTGGTACCAATATTCGGCATCAGTGGTGCTGGCCTTGGGCATTGCCTGTGCAGCCAACAGTGCAGCATCTATTGCCGCAACAAGTGTCTGCACCTCACTCTCGGTAATCTCGCTCTTTGCAAGCAAGGTGTAAGCCTCTGCCGCCTTGGTGTCGAAAGCCTCCATCTTGGTGGCATCATATTGGCCTACTTCTGTGCCAATCTCAGCCATCAATCCTTTTGCAACAGCCTGCGACAATTGGTTGCGCAAGCCCGCCTGTGCGTGGCGTGTGGCAGCCGCGTCGTCGCTTATTACATTAAGTGAAAGAGTGGGGAAGTCGGCCACCAATGCTTCTTTTATCAACGCAGCCACTTTAATGTAGCCCTTGCCACCCAGATAGTTGCTCGGGTAGAAGTATGTGGTATTGGCAACCGTGCCGTTGAGCAGCGGGGTATATGTGTCGACATATTTTATTTTCTCGCCGGCAAGGCTCTTCATATACTCGTTAAGAACCGAAATGCGGTTGCTGTTATTGTCGGCATTGTTTGTGGGGAGCTGTCCCATCAGGTAGATTATAGATGTGGGCGATTTTTCCACAATCTTGTCAACCAGAGCCTTGTAATTCACCTTCACGGTTTCAATATCGGTGGTTCCGTTAGCATCGCCGGTGCCGGTGTACAGGAAGATAGCCTTTGCGTCAACCTTGCTCACGCCCGTTTCGGCGTATGTGGCATCGACCAGTTTCGATGTTGTTGCAATGTCGCCGCCATAGCCCCAAGCAGTTCCGCGGTTTTTTATGTTGAGGTTGCCGAGAAGCTCCTGCCACTCGCCGTTTTTCACCATTTCATCGCCGAAAATAAGAATATCGTCGGCGGCAATGGGCATCATACTGAAATATGTTGCACGCATTCCGTTGGCACCACCAAGCCCACCGTTGTTCTGCACCTCCGATGTGTTCGAGGGATAAACGGTGCTCACAGTGTAGCTCTCTCCCTCTTGAAGATATGGGCAGATAGCGTCGCACCACACTTGGTAGGATGCCGCAGTGAGGTGCAGATAGTCGTAGCTCCAAACACCACCGCTTGCAATGCCGGTGAGTTTGTCGTAAAGGTCGATATATTTGAGCCAATCGACATTCTCTCCCTCAACATACGCTTTCACAATCTCATTGGTGTGCAACCAACGCTCTTGCTGGCGGTTCGATGTGTTGTTGTTGAGAATGCTGTAAAGATAGACCTTTGTTTCGGGTGAACGTTGGTGAATGCGCTCCACAATGCTCTTTACATAGGTCAGAATCTGCTCGCCTGTGAAATTCAGTCCGCCGCTCGAAGCAAGGTCGTTCGTACCAATCATCATAAAGACCTTTTTGGGCTTTTTCGCCAGATAGCTCTCTAAATTATCACTCTGTTCGGTAGAATATGTGCCCGAAACGCCACGATTCACAATGGGCAGATAATTGCCATCCGAGGTCTTGAAAGCCTCGGGCCAGCAATGCATATCCGTAATACTGTTACCCAAGAACAAGATACTGCCCTCGGCGGGTTCCAGCACCTTGAAAGAATCATAACGATGATTACGGAAAGGCCCATCGGCCCACACGCACACGGCGCACACAAGGGCCAATAACATAAGTAACTTTCTTTTCATAAGTTAAGATTTAATGGTTAGTTTAAGTTAAATTGGAAAAATCCGTGGGCGAAGATAATAAAAAGTTTGTTTTTTTTAGCAATATTTGTGACAAAATACACGGCAAATTGCTAAAATGCTTGCAAACAGGGAACTTTATCCTCTGTCGGGTGTTTGCAAATTCTGTTAAAAATGAACAAAAGCCAAGAAACAAGCGGAACGGTTCCTGAAAGAAGAGATTTTTTTAGAAGTATGAACAGTCTCTAAATAGAGCAACGGAATTCCCGCAAGGCCCTTCTCAATAGCTTGGAATTACCTTGTACAAGAGCATCGAGCCTCGCCCAGAAACGTTCACTGTGGTTCATTTCCACAGTGTGGCACAGCTCGTGCAACAACACATAATCGACAAGTTCCAACGGGAGCAGCACAAGGTGAATGTTGAGGCCTATTGTGCCCCGGCTGCTGCAACTGCCCCAGCGGGTGCGGCTGTCGCGCAAGCTCACCCCCGTGTAGTGTAAATTGTGCTTTGTGGCAAGTTCCTGCAAACGCACCGGGAGAATCTCTCTCGCCCTTTTGCGCATAGCATTCAGAATAACCTTTTTAAGCCACTCCTGTCTGCTTCTGTCGGTAAAATCGGTTCCGTCGGGGCACAGCAGGGTAGTGTGCCCATTCTCCTGCCTTATGCCGAATTTGTCGCGCCGGCAGCACACAATGTCGAACCCGAACAGCGGAGCATCTATGCGATAATTACAATCAATCGCAGGCTTTTGCATAAGCTCCTGTCGCGCCTTCAATCGCGGGCCACATTCATCGAGAGCCTTTGAAAGGTCCTTCTCGGTGGCCCGTGTCGGCAGGGTTATATATAACGCATCGGGGCACGCCCGCAAAATAATGCGTCGTGCCCGTGGATTGCGGTTTATTACAATTTCTCCGTATTCGGGGTGCGTGAACCGGCTCTTCGTTGCCATTTGTCATTCCACAATGTGCGTGCCGCTAATGCCGTCAATGGCGTCGGCCTTTGTGATGATAACCTGCGACACCCCGTTGTCTATGGCGTTGAAAGCATTGTCGATTTTAGGAATCATACCTCCGCTCACAATGCCATCGGTCAGCAGTTGCTTGTAGCTCTCTTTGTTTATTGTTGGGATGAGGCTGTCGGCCTCGTCGGGGTTGCGCATAACACCGGGAAACTCGAAACAGTATGTGAGCGTCACATCATAGAGCTTGGCAAGCCCTTTGGCAGTTTCGGCAGCCATAGTGTCGGCATTGGTGTTCAGCAGATTACCCTTCCCGTCGTGTGTGAGCGGGGCCACAATGGGCACAATGCCCTGTTCTATGAGCCTGCCCAGCATATTGCCGTCGGCAAAATCAACATCCCCCACAAAGCCGAAGTCAACCTCGCCCACAGGGCGTTTGTGCGCTCTTATTATATTTGCATCGGCACCGGTGAGCCCCAGAGCATTCACGCCGCGGGCTTGCAGCCCGGCAACGATATTCTTGTTCACAAGACCGCCATAAACCATAGTAACCACTTGCAGCATAGGCTCGTCGGTGATGCGTCGGCCGTTAACCATTCGGCTCTCAATGCCCAAGCTCTCGGCGATTTTTGTGGCCGAGCGGCCCCCGCCGTGTATCAGCACCTTGTCGCCCTCTATTGCAGCAAAGCGGTCGAGCAGGTCGGCAAGCGACCCTTTCTCCTCCACTATTTTTCCACCAACCTTTATTACGGTTATCTTCTTCTTTTGCATAATCCTGTTTCTTTTAAGGTTCCAGATAGGTATATCCGTAAAGCCCCGAACGATAGTTGTTCAGGAATTCCTTGCCCTCTTCGAGTGTGATGCGTCCCTGTTTCACCGATTTTGTCACCCAAGTTTCCAATGTGCGCACAAGACGCTTGGCATCGAACTGCACATAATCGAGCACATCGGCAATAGTTTCGCCGTCGATAATCTTGTCGATGTTATATCCATCCTTATCCACGCTTATGTGCACAGCGTTAGTGTCGCCGAACAGGTTGTGCAGGTCGCCCAAAATCTCCTGATAAGCACCCACGAGAAACACGCCGATGTAGTAGGGCTCGTTGCTCTTAACCTTGTGCACACACAGCGAGTTTGCCTTCCCGTTGTAGTGAATGAAGTCGGTAACCTTTCCGTCGCTGTCACAGGTCATATCCTGTATGGTACAAGTGCGGTCGGGGCGTTCATCGAGCCTGTGTATGGGCATAATGGGGAAAAATTGGTCAATGGCCCAAGTGTCGGGAAGGCTCTGGAACAACGAGAAGTTGCAGAAGTATTTATCGGCAATCAATTTCTGCATCTTGCGGAAGTCCTCGGGAACGTGCTTCATAGTCTTTGCTATCGACAGAATTTCGCGTGTCACCGACCAGAACATACTCTCAATCTGCGCACGGGTTTTAAGGTCGACAATACCGTGGCTGAAAAGTTCCAACGCCTCCTCGCGAATCTGCTGTGCATCGTGGTACGCTTCGAGCATAGTGCGCTGGTTGAGGTCGTCCCATATTTTGTAGAGTTCCTTCACAAGGTCGTGGTCGGCAGGGCCCACCTCCCAATTCTCGTCCATCTGCGGCAAGGCAGCCGTTTCGAGCACCTCGATAATGAGCACAGCGTGGTGTGCCGACACCGAGCGGCCACTCTCGGTAATAATATTGGGGTGAGGAATTCCGTTCTTGTCGGCCGCATCCACCATTGCATACACAGCATCGTTCACATACTCCTGAATAGAGTAGTTCACACTGCTCTCGCTGCTCGACGAGCGTGTACCGTCGTAGTCCACTCCCAGCCCGCCGCCAATGTCGGTAAACTCCACCTTGAAGCCCATTTTATGGAGCTGCACATAGAACTGCGAGGCCTCGCGCAACGCGGTCTTAATGTGGCGTATCTTGGTCACTTGGCTGCCAATGTGGAAGTGTATCAGGCGCAAGCAATCCTTAATGTCATACTTTTCGAGAATTTCGAGTGCTTCGAGCAATTCACTCGATGTAAGGCCGAATTTGCTTGCATCGCCACCGCTCTCTTCCCACTTTCCGCTGCCCTCCGAGGCCAGCTTGATGCGTATGCCTATATTGGGGCGCACGCCCAGTCTTTTGCCAATCTTGGCAATGCGTTTAAGTTCATTGAGCTTTTCGGCAACAAGAAATATGCTGCGACCCATCTTCTGCGCCAGCAGAGCCATTTCAATGTAGCTGTCGTCCTTGTAACCGTTACATATTATGAGCGAGTCGCTGTCGGTGTTCATTGCAATAACCTCGTGCAATTCCGGCTTTGAGCCTGCTTCGAGCCCGATGTTATATTTCTTTCCGTGGCTCATAATCTCCTCCACCACAGGGCGCATCTGGTTCACCTTAATGGGATAAACAATAAAATTCTTACCCTTATATTGATATTCGGCCGATGCAATCTTAAAGCACCCTGCGATTTTTTCTATACGATTATCGAGAATGTCGGGGAAACGAATGAGGACAGGTGCAGCCACGTCGCGCAGTTGCAATTCGTCCATTAACTGTTTCAGGTCCACTTGGACACCGTCCTTCTTGGGAGTAACGGCAACGTTACCCTCCTCATTGATACTGAAATACGAAGCTCCCCAACCATTGATGTTGTATAGCTCTTCCGAGTCCTCAATGCGCCATCTTCTCATTTGTTGTGCGGTATTAAACGATTATTAAATGTTGTTTAAGGAAGGTTGAATGTCCGGCAGAATGCTTCAACCGATGCATTTATCTGTTCTTTATCTTCGAGTTTGTCGGCCGCGAAGGAATACTGTGCCTTGGAGTAGTGCGGCTCGCGCTTGGCAAGCTGCTCGGCAATGAATTCACGCAACTCCTCGTCGTTCTTGTCCTTTATGAGCGGACGCTGTCTGCGGGCGATGCTCAAACGTATGAACAGCCTCTCTACCGGCACTTGCAGATAGACTGTGATGCCCTTGCTGTTCATAAAGTCGATATTGTCGAAGAAACAGGGTGTTCCTCCTCCGGTGGATATTATAATATCCTCAAAGTCGGCAACCTCGTGCAACATACGCCGTTCAATGTCGCGGAAGCCCTCCTCGCCCTTTTCGGCAAAAATCTGTGAGATGCTTTTGCGGAACCTCTGCTCTATGTATTGGTCGAGGTCGATAAAAGTCAGCCCCAATCTGTCGGCCAACGCACGCCCCAGCGTGGTTTTTCCGGCTCCCATATATCCGGTGAGCAATATGCGTGTCATCTTATCTCTTTTTTGTGTAGCGACGGCCCTTTGCAGGTGTCTTGCCGCCCTCCTGTTGTTTCTTTACAATATCCAAGCACTCCTCCAACGACAATTCGCCGGGTGTTACGTTCTTGGGCAATTTATAGTTGCTGCCGTCGTAGGCAATGTAGGGCCCGAAGCGTCCGTTGAGCACCTGCAATCCCGGTTCGCAGTCGAAAGTCTTTATTATTCGCTCGGCCTCGGCCTTGCGTTTTTCCACGATGAGTGCGGTAGCCTCTTCGAACGAAATTGTAAGCGGGTCGTATGTCTTTGGCAATGTAACATAAGTGCTGCCATACTTTATATACGGCCCGAAGCGTCCGGCACCTATGGTAACGCCCTCGCCCTCAAATTCTCCCAACGCACGAGGCAGGCTGAACAGCCCGAGAGCCTCTTCGAGAGTAATGGTTTCGAGTGTCTGTCCGGGCTTCATCTGCGCAAATCTGGGTTTCTCCTCGTCGCTTGCCGAGCCTATCTGCACTATGGGGCCGAAACGACCAATCTTCACCGAGACAGGCTTGCCGCTTGCGGGGTCGGTGCCAAGTATGCGCTCGCCTACCTTATGCTCGTTCTTCGTCTGTATAATCTTCTCGATCTGCGGCTCAAATTCGGTGTAAAATTCCTTTATGAGGTTCACCCAAGGCTTCTTGCCATCGGCAATTTCGTCAAAATCCTTCTCTACTGTTGCAGTGAAGTTGTAGTCCATAATCTCGGGGAAGAAATCGAGCAGGAAGTCATTTACCACAATACCAATGTCGGTGGGAAGCAATTTCCCCTTTTCGGCTCCAACGCTCTCTTTTCCCTCCTTTGCCGTAATCTTGTTATTCTTCAATGTGAGTATGGTGTATTTACGGCTTGTTCCTGTTTTATTACCCTTCTCCACATAACCACGCTGTTGAATGGTGCTTATTGTGGGAGCGTAGGTCGACGGACGGCCTATTCCCAACTCTTCGAGTTTGTGTACAAGGCTCGCCTCGGTGTATCGGGGCGGATGCTGCGTGAAACGCTCCGTTGCGACAATCTCCACGGCTTTCAGCTGCTCGCCCTTGTGAACGGCAGGTATTGTTGTAGTGTCGTTGCCATTCTCCTCGTCGGTCGATTCACGGTAAACGTGCAGAAAACCATCGAACACAGTAACCTCGCCTGTTGCAACGAAACGTTCTTCGTGCCCCTCGATGGCAATCTCCACGATGGTCTTTTCGGCAAGCGTGTCGGCCATTTGCGATGCAATGGTGCGCTTCCATATAAGCTCATACAATCGTTTCTCGGGCATTGTACCCTCGATTGTGGTGTTGTTCATATATGTCGGGCGTATAGCCTCGTGAGCCTCTTGCGCACCTTTTGAATTTGTCGAATAGTTGCGGCTTTTCAGGTACTTTGCACCATAAGTGTCTGTAATCACACTCTTGCACGAACCTATGCACAGCGACGAAAGGTTCACCGAGTCGGTACGCATATAGGTAATGTAACCATTCTCATATAGTCTTTGCGCAACCATCATTGTTTGCGACACGGTGAATCCGAGTTTGCGTGCAGCCTCCTGTTGCAAGGTAGAAGTGGTAAATGGTGCTGCGGGGCTCTTCTTTAAAGGCTTTGTGCTTATTTCGTCAATCACAAAAGCAGCCTCCTTGCACGATTCGAGGAACGCCTCGGCCTCCTCCCTTGTCTTGAATCTTCTCGACAGTTCGGTATTCAGCACTCTCTTCTCTTCGCCCCCCACAAGTTCAAACTGCGCGGTGATGCGGAACGCAGGCTCGCTTGTGAAATTGTTTATTTCACGCTCACGCTCCACCACAAGGCGCACAGTGACCGACTGCACACGGCCTGCCGACAATGCCGGCTTCACCTTGCGCCACAATACCGGCGACAGCTTGAATCCCACAATGCGGTCGAGCACTCGGCGTGCCTGCTGTGCATACACAAGGTTGGTATCTATTGCTCTTGGGTTCTCAATGGCGTTAAGAATTGCATTCTTTGTAATCTCGTGGAATACAATACGCTTGGTCTTTTCGGGTTGCAGCCCGAGTTCTGTGTACAGGTGCCAGCTGATAGCTTCTCCTTCGCGGTCTTCATCGGAAGCCAGCCACACGGTGTCGGCCTTCTTCGCCTCGCTTTTCAACGATTGCACAAGTTTGGCTTTCTCTGCCGGAATTTCATATTCCGGCTCAAATGTGCTGGTGTTTATACTAAACTCCTTCTTCTTTAAGTCGCAAATGTGCCCGTAGCTCGACATTACTTTGTAATCTTTTCCCAAATACTTCTCTATGGTTTTTGCCTTTGCGGGCGACTCAACAATTACTAAATTCTTCTGCATACAGCCTCGGTTTCTTAAATTTGTCGGCAAAAGTATTAAAGTTTCCTGTATTTACGAACCAAAAAAAGTGAAATTTTAATAACGGAATTTCTCGTTCACTCCTTAAAATAATATATTATTTTATATAGGTGTAATTTTTTTGCGACAAGATGTAAAAGAGGGTGCATCGTGGTTGGCCCCGTGCACCCTCTTTTACATCTTGTCCTCTACTCCTTTATATATATTTAGAACGAGGCACTCAATCCCATAAGGAAGTTGATGCCCTGCTCATAATAACCCGCATATTTCACATAATCGCGGTTAAGCAGGTTGTTACCCTCTATAAACGCACCGAATCTGTCGGCAAATTTATAACTTGCACGCAAGTTCAGCTCATTCTTGTTGAGCGATGGAGCATCGTTGGCGTAAGTAGCGAAACTATATGTAAGGTTCACATAAATATCTTCGAGCACACGAGCCTCGCCGTTGAGCTCCAATTCAAATTCGGGCTTTGTGCCCAGATAGCTGCGAGTGTCGCACTTCCAGTAATTATACTTTGCCTCCGCAGCCCCTTTGAGCCATCCTTTATAGTCGTATCCCACGCGAGCCCCTGCGTATGCGTGTGTGGTATTCTCCTGTGCAATATAAGAGGCAATGCCTTTTTGCTCCTCCGAAATGTTGGCATAGGGCAGAAGGTCGTCTTTTGTGTAGGCCGCTCCTATATAGGCATTAACCGAGAGAGCATCTTGCGACAAGCGTATTCCGGCAGTTGCATCGGCCACAGTGTAGGCAGGCTTCAACTGCTTGGCACTTGCCCAGTAGGGCGACAAGCCCTCCATTACCTCCAAAGTGCTTGCCTTGCGACCACCCTTTATGCTTGTGTAGAATGAGATATTCTTGTTTATTGCACCCTCTATTCTGATGTCCGGAGCAATGGCAAAAAGCGCACACCCTTTTGTGATGAAATTAAGTTGCGCTCCCAAGCGAATGTCGAATCTGCCGGTTTTCAAGTTTGTTGCCGGTGTAATGTTAAGCTCTGCATAATCCTTGTAGCCAATATGCTTGTAGTATGAATAGTAGTCGAAATTAACATCGGCGGTTATATCGCGTATGATATTATCGGTAAGCTCATATTTCAGTGTGGCATCTGCTCCAAAGTTATTCTCGCCAAAGTGCCCTCTCTGCTGCTTGGCCTCATTCCACAAGAAGGGAAGGTGCCTGTAATGGTTGCGCGAATAATGAATGCCAAAATCGTAGGCAAACGGGCCGGTGAGTAACGATTCAACCCCTGTGCCAATGTGGAACTTCTGCACATTCTGCTTGTCGCCGGGGAGAGCCGTGTTATAATTGAACACATTGTTGCCAAATTCAATGTTGCTCTTCGACAGCACTTTGCCGAATTTATGCGAGTATTCGGCTCCGGCCCACGAAGAGTATATGCGTGAATCCCATTTTCCCTCGGGGCTGTCGATACTGTTGTTGAACCCTTCGAGCGATGCAACGGCACTCACCTTGTCGTTCTCTCCGATATTATATTGGTACGATATTTTAGCATCCACATTATTGCCTGTTCCGTAGCCCAACCGTGCGTAACCGGGATAATTGCCATTCTGCTTGGGCAACAGGTCTGCTATCTTCCTCTCTCCCGTGAACCCTTTGAAGGGTGTTGCCTCCTGCGAGAATTCAAGCTCCAACGGGGTGTTGCCGTCGCTTTCTTCGGTGGTGGGTGTAAAGCCCTTCTTTACAGCTTTTGTAACAACAGGGTTATACTCGTTCTCTACCTGTATGACTGCGTTAAGCGAGTCCTTTTGCGCATACAGCGCACCCGTGGCAAAAAGTGCAACGGCAAATAAAATACTCTTTTTCATTATTCTTCGCTTTTAATTCTATCCAATCGTTCTTTTATCATCGCTGCAATGTCATCGTCACCCTCATAGTTGCCTTGTAGCGACAGCAGATATTGCTTGGCCTCCATTGTGCGATTCTGCGCAGTGTAGAGGTCGGCCAACAGAATGAAACTGCGTGCCAGCCAATATGTGTGCGGCGTGCTTGTGTCGATGTAGTCGAAAATAATCTTTTCGCACTCGTCGTATTTCTTGTTCCCGAACAGCTGCTGTGCAAGCAGATATTTGCCCTCGGCACCATATATGCTGCGTGTGTCGGACGACAATGAGCGCAGTGTCTTTTCGGCCGCTGCATTCTCTTGCATTGCAAGCTGTGCCTTTGCAAGGTAATATTCCGTTTCGCGTTTCTGCTCGGGTTGCAGGTTGCCGTTGGCAAGCAGGGTGGTGGCAACCTCCTTCGTGCGGTTGTTGTCGCCGGTGTTGTGTGCGCAACGCAGCAGATTTATGCGACAAGCATTCACACGCTCCTTGTCGCTGCTCTTGGCAATTATCTTTTCATAGAGTTCCGCAGCCTTGTCCCATTCGCCGTTCCCGAAATAAATATCCGAGGCGTATGCCATTGCCTCCTCGCTGTATTTGTTGTCGGGTAGCTTCGTAACCTCTTCGAGATGTTTCAGGGCCTCGTTCTTGTTGCCGCCATTGTAGTTTATCAATCCTAAATAGTAGTGGCTGTCGACTGCGAAACTCCCATCCGGGAATTTTTGCAGATAGTCGGAAAATTTGATTTTTGCAGTTTCAAGTTCATTTTTGCCGTAGAACTTCTCGGCGGCAATGAATGTGAGTGTGTCGGCCTCGCTGCTTTCGAGTGCCTGCATTCCTTTTGTGCTTGCCGCAAATTTTGCATACTCCTCAACCTCGCCCTGCTCCACATATAGGTTTTTGAGGTCCTGTGCCGCAATTTGCGCCTCCTCGCTCTGCGGATAGAGTGTTATTATGTTCTTGTATGCCTCAATCGCCTTTGCGTGGTTGCCGTTGCTGTTGTAAATCAGAGCCTTTTCGGCCGTTGCGCGGCGTGCAAGGTCGCTTTGCGGATATTTCTCGGCGAGTGTTTCAAAAACCTCGATTGCCTTTTCGCTGTTTTCTGTTTCAATGTAGGCACGCCCAAGCTCGTAATAACCATCTTTGGCGTAATTGCTTGCAGGGAACTCCTTTATGAGCTGTTCAAGTGTGGCAATCTTGCCATTGTAGTCCTTTCTCAGTCCTTGCGATATTGCACTGCGGTAGAGGGCATAATCGCTGTGAGTGTTGTCGGCGGCTGCGGCTTTTGCATAGAACTCGTCGGCCTTCTTGTAATTACGGTTGTAGAAGTGGCAGTCGGCAATGCGGTTAAGGGCATCGGCACGCTGCTCCTTCTCGCTCGATGCTACCTGTGTGAAGCGTGTGAACGAGTTTATTGCCTCGCCGAATCTGCCCTGTTGGAAGTAGGTGTAGGCAAGGCCGTAAAGAGCCTTGTTGCCATTGCCGTCGTTCAAGGAGATGACACTCTTGTATCCCTCCTCGGCTTTTGTAAGCATCTCCTTGTTGTAGTACGATTCTGCCCGCCAGTAGAGAGCGTCGCTGTATGTTTGTTTGTTATATTTTGCAAGGGCGATAGATTGGTCGAAATAGCCTATTGCACTGTTCATATTGCCATCTATATACTCCTGCACTCCCAAGCGGTACAGGACTTTCTGCTTCGCTTCGAGAATCATCGGCGAGGGCTTGGCAATCTTCCCGATGGACGATAATGCCTCCTTGTAATTCTTGGAATTCATATACACCTCCACCAGATATTTGTTCACTTGGTCGCTGTGTCGCGAGCCGGGGTATTCGTTGAGGAAGTGCTCGAACAGCTTTACACTCTCGGCGTAGGGTGAATTGCGTGTGTCGTGCAGGCACAGGGCGTAGTTGTAGAGAGCCTCCTCGCGCACCTTGCTGTCGTGTGTCATATTCACCGCCTGTTCAAATGCGAGGCGTGCAGCATTCTTGTTCCCTTCGTTGAGGTTTATAATGCCCAGATGCAGCAGGGCATTCTGTGCAATGGCATCGTCGCCCTCGCCACAGGCTGTAAACATCTCCTTTGCCTTTGCTGGCTCCCCTGTCTCGAAGTAGCACAGGGCAAGCTGGTATATGGCTATGCGCTGTTGCTTCTCGGCAGGGGTTCCTGTGAGATACTCTTCGAGCGGGGTTACAGCCTCGTCGAATCTCTCCTGCCCGAAACGTGCTGCACCCAGAATCTGTTGCATAGCAATTCCTTGCGGCTTTCTTGCGTGGTCGGCGATGAAGGCCTCGGCAACCTTTGCAGCTTGCTCATATTTGCCCTCTTTTGTATAGATTGCGGCAAGATAGTAGGGTACTTCAAGATAGTATTTGTCGGTGAGTTCCACTTTTTTAAATCCCTCATACGCCTCTTGCAACTCGTCGGCGTGATATTGCAGCACCGCAAGGTGGAACTGTGCATCGTCGGCGTGTCTCTTGCCTGTGGCGGCAAGCTCGGCAAGGCGTGTGCGTGCATTGTCCTCTTCTCCGTATTCCGACAGGGTGAGTGAGCGGTAAAGCTCGGCACGTTCGCGCTCCTGCGGTTCCAAACGCTCGAAACTGCTCTTCCCGAACCACTCTTCGGCAAGCGCAAAATTATGGCTGTAATAATAGGACTCGGCAATGAGGACGGCGATTACATCGCGACGGCTCGTTTCGGGGTAGTCGGCGAGGTATTGCAGAAGCAGGGCGCGCCCTTCAAGATGGTTGGTGCCGAATGTGGCTCGTGCGAACAGTAATTTGAATTCCTGTGCTTCGGTGGCGGTGAGGCTGCGCTCTTCCACCTTGTTCAGAATGTTTAGGGCTGTGCCATACTCCCCGTCGGTGTAGAGCCTTCGCCCCTCCTGCATAAGCCATCGGTTGTCCTCGATTGATGTTATTGTTTGTGCCGATATAATGCCTGCCGTTGCTGTCAGTAGTAAAAATGATAAAAATCTCTTCATATTCAGAAGTTGTTTGAATTCCTAAAAAATATTTTTCTTATAGAAGCTGTAAGTTTCGCCATTTTTTGCTCTATAAAAATTTTGGCGATATAAATTCAAACAGCTTCTTGTTTCGTGAAAAGGTGTTTATATTCTGTCTTCAAAAGTTCAATACCGTGCCTTATGGATGCAAGCCCGAACTCTTCGCTTCGCAGCTCATCGAGGCTTTTCCATTGAAGTTCCTCAACATCGTCGTCGGCCTTCGTGGAGTATCCGTCGGTTCTGCATAGGAAGAAGAGGTCGAGCGTGTGCTCCTCGAACCCCGAGTAGATATATTTGTTGGGCAAGGAGAAAAGATAGCTGCAACTGCTCACATTCAGCCCCGTTTCCTCGTTCACTTCGCGTGTAACTCCCTCCTCGGCACTCTCGAAACTGTCGACAAAGCCACCCGGCAGATCGAGCGTTCCTTTTGCCGGCTCCTTTGCCCGTCGTGCCACGAGAACCTCCCCTTTGTCGTTGGATATTATGGCTACAGTGGCGGCAATGGCATTGAAGTAGAGCACAAAGCCACAATCGCTGCAACGCTTCGACTTAAAGTCGTTAATGCCGAACTTGCAACTGCCGCAACGCGGGCAATAACCGAAAATTTCCAATGGATGCTGTTGCATTATGCTCTCTTTCGTTTTTTTTCAATCGCGAAGATACGCATTTTAAATATATAATTTAAAATTTTATGTACAAAATGCGCGAGTTTTTTATTATTTCAATAAATGTTTAATATAATGTTGCGGTTTTTAACATAAATTTGTGTAGCTTTGTGTGGTGCGCAACCGTTTTTTTGCTGTTCTCTTTGCATAAATTATGGAATATTGCGGCCCTGTTTCGTAATTTTATCCTTTGTGATAGGCGAAAAAAGGAATAAAAATAGTAATTTTGCAACCGGTTGCTACAATGGCAGGCTCTGCGCCTGTGTAGCACAGGTGTACAATAAATTCAACAGTTTCTAAATTAAAAACTAAAATATTATGGCAAACAAAGCATTATTGGTAATTCTCGATGGTTGGGGCATTGGCAACCACGGTAAAGGTGATGTTATTTTCAATACTCCCACTCCCTATTGGGACCATCTAATTTCGGTTTATCCTAACTCGCAACTCCAAGCAAGCGGCGAGAATGTGGGCCTTCCCGCAGGTCAGATGGGTAACAGCGAGGTTGGTCACCTTAACATCGGTGGCGGTCGCGTCGTTTATCAGGACTTGTTGAAAATAAACCGCGCAATAGCCGACGGCTCCATTGCACAGAATCCCGAACTTGTTTCGGCAGTCGAGTATGCCAAAAAGAATGGCAAGAAACTCCACTTTATGGGCCTCACCTCCAATGGTGGCGTTCACAGCTCTTTGGAGCATTTGGAGGCGATGTATAAGTTTGCAACCGAGCAGGGCGTGGAGAATGCTTATGTTCACTGCTTTATGGATGGTCGTGACACCGACCCCAAGAGTGGCGCAGGCTTCATTGCCGACCTTACAGCCAAGAATCTGAAACTCGCAACCATCATCGGTCGTTACTACGCAATGGACCGCGACAAGCGTTGGGAGCGTGTGAAAATAGCCTACGACCTCATTGTGAATGGCGAGGGCAAGGCCGCAACAGATATGGTAAAGGCAGTGGAAGAGTCATACGCCGAGGGTGTTACCGACGAATTTATCAAGCCCATCGTTAACAGCGCATTTGACGGCCGCATAGCCGACGGCGATGCTGTAATCTTCTTCAACTACCGCAACGACCGTGCAAAGGAACTCACCGTGGTTCTCACACAAGAGGATATGCCCGCCGAGGGAATGCACACAATACCCGGCCTGCAATACTATTGTATGACTCCCTATGATGCGAAATTCACAGGCGTTCACATCCTCTTCGACAAAGAGAATGTCGAGAATACGCTCGGCGAGTTTGTGTCGAAGCAGGGAATGAAACAGTTGCACATTGCCGAAACAGAAAAATATGCCCACGTTACATTCTTCTTCAACGGCGGTCGCGAAGCACCCTACGAAGGCGAGGAGCGCATTCTCGTTCCCTCTCCCAAGGTGGCAACATACGACCTGCAACCCGAAATGAGTGCCTACGAGGTTAAGGATAAACTGGTTGCCGAAATTAACTCCGAGAAGTTCGACTTTATCGTTGTTAACTTTGCCAACGGAGATATGGTGGGCCACACAGGCGTTTACAGCGCAATAGAGAAAGCTGTTCTTGCAGTTGATGCTTGCCTTAAAGATGTTATTGAGGCTGCCCGCGCTCACGGCTACGAGTCTATCATCATTGCCGACCACGGCAATGCCGACAATGCAGTGAATGCCGACGGTTCGCCCAACACCGCCCACTCGTTGAACCCCGTTCCCTGTGTCTATGTGACCAACAAGGAGAATGCAACAATAAAAGATGGTATTTTGGCCGATGTTGCCCCCACAATCCTCAAAATTATGGGCTTGGAGGCACCTGCCGATATGACCGGTGAGGCGTTAATCTGATAAAATCAGCATAAAAATGACGGCTGTGCGGAGTATCGTGCAGCCGTCATTTTCCTTATTCGTGGTGCATTAGAACTCCCTCCCCCTTCGGGTACTCCCTCTTTAAAAAGCGGGAGAGTCTGTCTTAAAAATTTGTTTGGTGGAAAGATTCTGTTTTGTAAAGAATGGAAGATTCTAAAAGATTTGTTAACAGAAAAGAACTTAAAGGTTTAAGGCGTACCCTGCGTCGTAATCTTACCCCGACAGAAGCGGCATTGTGGTCGCAACTTAAAGCCGGGAAATTGGATGGGATTAGTTGGAGGCGTCAATTTTCTGTCGGGGATTATATATTGGATTTTTATTGCCCGAAATTTAAAATATGTATAGAGCTTGATGGTGCTTCCCACTACACAATGCAAGGTGATGCTTGTGATTTAGATAGAACGGAATTTTTGAATTCAAAAGGGATTCGTGTTATTAGGTTCGAGAATAAGGAAATTTGGAATAATATAGACGAAGTCTTGGATGTGATAAGAGAATACGTTTCGCGGATTTCCTTGTCTGTCCCTCTTTTGAAAGAGGGACGAGCACAAATGGAATGAGTGCGGAGGGAGTTGGTCTTGGCAATGATTGATGCGAACTCCCTCCCCCTTCGGGTACTCCCTCTTTAAAAAGCGGGAGAGTAATTAAGGATAAAAAATAAATAGAAGAACTATGGTACAGATAGGTGATGCAATAGTGTCGTTCGACCTTTTTCAGGAATATTTCTGTTGCAACTATTCACAATGCAAGGGTGTGTGCTGCATCGAGGGCGATGCGGGCGCACCGGTGCTGATAGACGAAGTTGAGAAACTCGAAGAGGCATTGGAGGTGATAGCCGATGAAATGTCGCCCGATGCCCGCGCCATTGTCGATGAACAAGGCGTGGTATATACCGACCGCGACGGCGACCTTGTAACCTCCATCGTTAATGGCAAGGATTGTGTCTTTGCCTCGCGCGACGAGAATGGCGGTTGCATCTGTCTTATAGAAAAAGCCTACAACGAAGGACGCATCGCGTGGCGTAAGCCCGCATCGTGCTACCTCTACCCCGTGCGCTTGCGCAAGGTGGGCAATCTCATAGGGGTGAACCTTCACAAATGGGATGTGTGCCGTGGGGCCTTTGTGAAAGGCCGTCGCAAGGGCGTGCGCGCCTATGAATTTCTGAAAGGCCCTCTCACCGAGCGTTTCGGCGAGGAGTGGTATAAAGAGCTGTTGCTCGTGGCAAATGAATTAAAGAAGCAGGGCTTCTTTAATCGATAAAGCGAGCAGCAAATGGTCGCACGCTGCACCGCGTTAGTGGTGCCGTGCGGGTTGCGAAAAGATCGCTTTATCGATGTCATCCCGACAGAGCAAAGCGACGAGGGATCTCTCACACAAGGTTCGAGATGACAAATACGCGAAAAAAATTGGGCCAAGAACTATATTGTTGCCTTAATAAAAGCAGATTGTGTTTGTGTTGAAAATGGCATAAAATAATGCGCTTTTTCTTTTGCTATTGCGTTGAAGAAGACTACATTTGCAAAATACTGTTGGTGCAATCGTTGAATTGTTCCGCTTTTTTGGCCGACAAAATTAAATCTTTGTCGTATTATTTTATTATTGTACAATAAGTTAACTAATTAAATAAATTACTATGAAAAAATTTTTACTTTCAATTTTATGTTGCTTGATGGCTGTGTTTGCCGTGCAAGCGCAGGAAACAGCGACCTTGTCTTTTGCAAGTACCGACCAGCGTACGTCTTATAGTACATCGCAGCAGGTGTGGGAGCAGAATGGTATTACCTTTACCAACAATAAGGCTTCTTCTACAACTAATGTTGCCAATTATTCAGACCCTGTGAGGTTGTATGCAAACTCTGAGATTGTTGTGGAGTGCAGTTTGGGTAAAATTACTCAAATTGTTTTTAATTGCGATGCAACAAAGTATGCAACTGCGCTTCAAGGTTCTATCGAGGGTTCAACTGTTTCGGGAACAGCAGTAACGGTCACACCCGATGGAACAAGCAATAGCTTTACTGCAACTTTGAGTGCACAAGTGCGTTTGGATGACTTGACTGTGACTTACACCGTAGCCGCTGATGGTGAAGTTCTGCCCCCCTCAACCCCTACACTCACTGCCGGTGATGACTTTGTAGGCTCAACTACTGTTGAAATTACCTGTACAACAGAAGGGGCAACAATCTATTATACAACAGATGAGTCTGTGCCTTCTGCTACTAATGGAACAGGGTATACTGCTCCTTTCGAAATTACAACTACAACAACCGTAAATGCTATTGCAATCAACGAGGCCGGCGAAAGTGGTGTTTCGTCACAGACTTATACTCGCGTAGCCGCTAAACCTGAAATTGCCGGTGAATCTACATTTGATGAATCTGTTGTTGTAACAGTAACTTTTGCCGAAGGTACAACCGCTTATTATACCTTGAATGGCAAGACTCCCACAGCTAATAGCACCGAATATACAGCGCCTTTGACAATTAAGGCCGATGCAACGCTCCAAGTGATTGCAATCGATGCAGAGGGGTACCCAAGCCGTGTCGCTGAACAGGAATTTAAACAGAATTCAAGCAGTGCGGGTGCAGCCGGAACCGCAACATTGATAGGGGATGCTGCAAACTTAGCAGTTGGCGACCAAGTAATTATTGTAGCAACAGGGTATGACTATGCTCTTTCAACCACTCAAAATACAAATAATAGAGCTGCTGTCGCAATTGTCAAGGACGGTAATGATGTTAGCTTGACTGATGAGGTTCAGATTTTGACAATTGAGAATGGTGCAGCGGATGGTCAGTTTGCTTTCCAAACAGGTAGTGGCTATTTATACGCGGCATCAACTTCGTCCAATCATTTGAAGACCACTACAACATTGAGTAATAAAGCAAGTTTTACAATCGGGATAGAAGATAATGTTGCAACAATAAAAGCCGATCAGTCGGCAAGGAACTGGTTGCGGTATAATCCTAATAGTGGGAATCCAATATTCTCTTGCTATACTTCGGGACAGCAAGATGTTTCACTCTACAAGGTGAATACCTCAACAATCGAAGATTATGTACTTGATGTTACTGCTGCAAAGTGGGCTACATTGTTTTTGGGTTATAATGTAACAATTCCCGAGGGTGTTAAATGTTATATAATCTCTAATATAGGTGCAGAGTCTGTGGAATTGGAAGGGATTACAGGCGTTGTTCCTGCAAACACTGCGGTTCTTGTAAATGCCGAGGAAGGTGAATATACTTTCGAGGTGTCGGCAGAAGGTGCCGATGTTGAAAGCAATATGCTTGGTTCTTTAACCAACGAGTATATTGATGAGGAGGCATACGTTCTTTCGATGGTTGATGGTGAGGTTGGTCTTTACAAGGCTAAAATGAACGGTGGTGTGTTCCTTAATAACGCCAATAAGGCCTATTTGCCCGCTTCGGTTGCAAATGGTGCCGCAAGCTACTCGTTCAGTTTCGATTGGGGCGGTACTACCGGCATTGAGAATATCGAGGGTGCTGCAAGCAACAGCTTCGGCAATGGTGCAATCTACGACATTACAGGTCGCAAGATTAACGAGGTTGCTGTTTCGGGCATCTATATTATCGATGGAAAGAAGGTTTTTATTAGAAAATAAGATATAAATCTTTTCTGTTTAGGGCCTGCTCTTTTTACAAGGGCAGGCCTTTTTGTGTATTATCGCAAAGGATGGCTTTGTGCTCACTTGCAAATATTGGGCGGACCGATGTGTCCGCCCTAAAAACGCCCTAAATCCCGTTCGACAAGTATAGAATCTCCTGATTTTGTTTGCCGGTAACAAAGAGAGGCTTGCAAAGCAGTGCTTATGTGTAAAAGAAAGTCGGGAATAAAGCCTTTAACATCCATTAAAAGAGCACGATAATTGCTGTAAATTTGCGAGTTTGCAAATTAAAGAGTATATTTACACATTGTTTAAGAAGTAAAACGACAATGTCTGTTGAAATAATAAAAGTTGAAACAAATGGGCAGCTCAAAAAGTTCGTGCGCTATAATTATGAGCTCTACAAAGAGTGCCCATACGCCGTTCCCGAACTTTATGAAGATGCGATGAATACCTTGCGCCGCGACCGCAATGCTGCATTCGAATTCTGTGAGGCCGATTATTTCCTTGCCCTTCGCGACGGGAAGATTGTGGGGCGCGTGGCCGCAATCATCAACCACCGTGCCAATGAACGTTGGGGCACGAAAGCCGCCCGCTTCGGCTGGGTCGATTTTATAGACGACGCCGAGGTTGTCGATGCTCTTTTTGCTACCGTGGAGCAGTGGGCCCGCGAGCGTGGAATGACGGAACTGCAAGGCCCTCTCGGCTTTACCGACCTCGACCGTGAGGGAATGCTCGTCGAGGGCTTCGACCGCTTAGGTACTATGGCCACAATATACAACCACCCCTATTATCCGCAACAGATGGAGCGTTTGGGCTTTGAAAAGGATGCCGATTGGGTGGAGTTCCTCATAAAAGTTCCCGAAAAAACTTGGGACAAGGCCGACCGCCTCTCTTCGATTATTGCCCGTAAATATAAATTGCGAGTGGTGCAGTGCAAGTCGCGCGGCGAGCTTGCCAAGCGTTACGGCAAGGCATTGTTTGCCCTTGTGAACGAGTGCTACGCTCCGTTGTACGGCTTTTCACCGTTGAGCGACAAGCAGGTGGAGCAACTAATCAAGCAATATCTCCCGGCAATAGACCTGCGCCTTGTGTCGCTCATTGTCGATGAGAATGATAATCTTGTGGCACTCGGAGTTACTCTTGCGTCGCTCTCTATCGCATTGCAGAAGGCCAAAGGCCGCCTGCTGCCCTTTGGTTGGTTCCACCTTGTAAAGGCTCTCTTCTTCTCCCGTCCCAAAAGACTCGATTTCCTGTTGGTGGCCATTAAGCCCGAATATCAGAGCAAAGGAGTAATGGCAATGCTCTTTAACGACCTTATGCCGCGCTACATTGCAATGGGCTTTGAGGATGTGGAAACAAACCCCGAGCTTGAAACAAACAACAAGGTGCAGGCACAATGGGAGAGCTTCGAAAAAGAACAACACAAACGCCGCCGCGCATATAAGAAAGCATTATAACAACCCTATGAACGAAGATAATAATTTAATTTTTGACAATAACGCTCCTGTGGAGCAGGTCGCATATACCGACGATAATATCCGCCACCTGAGTGATATGGAGCATATACGCACCCGTCCGGGTATGTATATAGGAAAGCTGGGCGATGGCTCGCAGAGCGACGATGGCATATATGTGCTGCTGAAAGAGGTTGTTGATAACTGCATCGACGAGTTTAAGATGGGTGCAGGCAAGCGCATAGAAATAGATATTGAGGAGAACCGCTCGGTTACCGTGCGCGACTATGGCCGCGGTATTCCGCAGGGAAAGATGATTGAGGCGGTGAGCAAGCTGAACACCGGCGGAAAGTATGACGACAAGGCTTTTAAAAAGTCGGTGGGCCTTAACGGCGTGGGCTTGAAGGCCGTGAATGCATTGAGCACCCGTTTCGAGGTGCGCAGCTATCGCGACGGAGTGGTGCGTGTGGCTGTTTTTGAGGCCGGTAATCTCATAAGCGATGTAACCGAGAAAACTGCCGATGAAAATGGTACATACATTGCCTTTACTCCCGACACAAAACTATTCCGCAATTATGAATTCCGTGCGGCGTTCATTGAAACACTGCTGCGCAACTACACCTATCTGAATACAGGTCTTGCCATTATGTTCAACGGCAAGCGCATATTGTCGCGCAACGGTCTTGCCGACCTTCTCACCGATAATATGACAGCCGAGAGCCTCTACCCCATAATACACCTCAAAGGCGATGATATTGAGATTGCCTTCACCCACGCACAGCAGTATGGCGAGGAGTATTATTCGTTTGTCAACGGGCAGCACACATCGCAGGGCGGTACTCACCAGAGTGCTTTCAAGGAGATGGTCGCTTCTACCATTCACGACTTTTTCTCGGCCAAGAATTTCGAGTATTGCGACATTCGCAACGGCATTGTTGCCGCGATAGCGGTAAATATTCAGGAGCCGGTGTTCGAGAGCCAGACAAAAGTGCGCCTCGGCTCCACCACCATCGCGCCGCAGGAGGGCAGTATGAGTGTTAAGAAGTTTATTGGCGATTTTGTAAAAGAGGAGCTCGACAACTTCCTGCACAAGAACCCCGACATAAGCGATGTGATGCTTGTAAAGATACAGGCATCGGAAAAGGAGCGCAAGGAACTTGCCGGCCTCACCAAGCAGGTGCGCGAGAAGGCCAAAAAGGTGAATATGCACAACCGCAAGCTGCGCGACTGCCGCATACACTACAACGACAGCAAGGGCGACCGTGTGGATGAAAGCTGCATCTTCATTACCGAGGGTGACTCGGCGAGCGGCTCCATCACCAAGAGCCGCGACGCTAACACACAGGCGGTTTTCAGCCTTCGTGGAAAGCCTCTCAACTGCTTCGGGCTTAGCCGTGCGGTGGTCTATCAGAATGAGGAATTCAACCTGTTGCAGGCTGCACTGAATATTGAGGATGGGCTCGAAGGGCTGCGCTACAACAAGGTGATTGTGGCAACCGATGCCGATGTCGATGGAATGCACATACGCCTTCTTATGATAACATTCTTCCTGCAATTCTTCCCCGAACTTATAAAGAAAGGGCACGTTTACATATTGCAGACACCGCTGTTCCGTGTGCGCAACAAACGCAAGCGTGGCAAGAAGAGTGCCGAGGATGGCAATGCTGTCAAAGGTGATTTTGAAACAATATACTGCTACTCCGAGGAGGAGCGTGTAGCCGCCATAGAAAAGCTCTCGCCCAACCCCGAGATTACGCGGTTCAAAGGTCTTGGAGAAATATCGCCCGATGAGTTCCGCAATTTCATCGGCCCGGATATGCGCTTGGAGCGTGTCTCTATGCACAAGGACGACAAGGTGGATGAACTCTTGTGCTACTATATGGGCAAGAATACTATGGAACGTCAGAATTTTATCATAGACAACCTCGTGGTCGAGGAGGATAAAACCAACGAATAGGAACAATGAAAAAGATAGCTCTTTTTGCCGGAACATTCAACCCCTACACACTCGGTCATCACTCTGTGGTGCAACGCGCTCTTGCAATTTTCGACAAGGTGGTTGTTGCGGTAGGGAAGAATATGAGCAAGCATAGCAAGCTCACACCCGAGGAATACCTCGCAGTCATAGAGAGAGTTTATGCCGATGAGCCTCGCGTGCAGGTAGTGCATTATGAGGGACTCACTGTCGATTATGCACGCAAGATAGGTGCGGCTGCACTATTGCGTGGCGTGCGCAGTGTAAAGGATTTTGAGTATGAACGCGAGCTTGCCGATGTTAATCTGCGTGTGGGAGGCATTGAAACGGTAATCCTGTTCAGCACCCCCGAATATTCATCGATAAGCAGCAGTGTGGTGCGTGAGCTTGCTGCATACGGCAAGGATGTAACACCCTTTTTGCCTTAAATCCCCCACCTATGAAAAGAATAACAATATCATTATTCATTCTGTTGACTGCGCTCCTTGCAACTGCGCAGGAGGCTCCCCAAATGCCGCAGTCGCTCTTTAAACTTATGTCGGCCGGTAATATAATAAGTCGTTTTTATGTGGACGAGGTTGCCGACGATAAGATAGTGGAAGAGGGCGTAAAGGCAATGTTGAAGAAACTCGACCCACACTCCATATACAGCGACCCCAAGGAGACAAAGAACCTGTTGGAGGAGATGCAGGGCAGTTTCGGCGGCATAGGCATTCAGTTCAATATTATCGACGACACGCTCTATGTGGTGCGCACCACAGCCGGCGGCCCTTCGGAGAAGGCCGGTATTCTGGCAGGCGACAGAGTGGTTACGGTAAACGACACTGCCATTGCCGGCGTTAAGATGGAGCGTGCCGACATTATGTCGCGCTTGCGCGGGCCCGAGGGCACAAAAGTGCGTTTGCAGGTGAAGCGTGCAGGGATTGCTCCTCTGCTGCCTTTTGAACTTGTGCGTGGCAATATAGCCACAAAGAGTGTCGATGCGGCCTATATGGTCGATAAAAGTGTGGGTTACATACGCATAACATCCTTTGGCGCAACCACCCACAAGGAGTTTGTGTCGGCTCTCGACTCCTTAAAAGGCTGCGGCCTTGAATCCCTTATGATTGACCTGCAAGGGAACGGCGGCGGTTATCTCTCGGCAGCGGTTGATATTGCCAATGAACTGCTCGAAAAGTCGAACCTCATAGTATATACCGAAGGGCGTATGTCGCCCCGTTACGAGCACATTGCAAAGGGCGGCGGTCGTTTCCGCAAGGGCAATCTTGTTGTGCTTGTTGATGAAACATCGGCCTCGGCTGCCGAAATTCTTGCCGGTGCCGTGCAGGATTGGGACAGGGGAGTGATAGTCGGTCGTCGCACCTTTGGCAAAGGGCTTGTGCAACGCCCATTCCAGCTTATCGACAATTCGATGATACGCCTCACAATATCGCGCTACTACACTCCCAGCGGGCGCAGCATACAGAAGCCGTATGGCGACTCCATAAGCTATCAGGACGATTTAATGAATCGTTACAACAACGGGGAACTGACAACTGCCGACAGCATACATTTCCCCGATTCGTTGAAAGCCTACACCAAGCGTTTGGGGCGTGTGGTGTATGGCGGTGGCGGAATTATGCCCGACTATTTTGTGCCTCTCGATACTATGCGTTACACGAAGTATCACCGCGACCTTTCGCGCAAAGGCTCCGTGATTATGGCGGCATTGCGTTACGTCGATGCGCATCGCAAGGAACTGAAAGAGAAGTATCCCACACTCGCCTCTTATGATGCGAATTTCGAGGTTGACTCTGTCTTTGCCGCGCTGTTGCGCCGTCAAGGTGAGTGCGACAGTGTGAAGCCTGCCGGAGGAGAAGAGGAGTTTCAAAAATCCCTCGCCGAAATTTCCTTCCAGCTTAAATGGTTGGTGGCCCGCGACATTTGGGACACTTGCGAGGCCGTTCAGATATATAATCGCAATAACGACTTCTTTAAAAAGGGCTACGCCCTCATAAAGCAGCGCAAGCAGGATAAAGTGCTCACTCGGGAAGTAAAGTGACAACCTCTCTTTTGCATTCTTTTGTGGTGGGAGTTAAAGAGTTCTTGTTAATAAAATAGTGTGAATATGAAAAAAGTGTTTTTTGCATCGGTGTTACTCCTGTTCTCACTCTCCTTTGTTTTTTCACAGGTGATTAAGAATGGCGATGAGCCGCTGTCGCCCTTTGTAGGTACTTGGCGCTGGGTGTATAATATTGCCGGCGTTCAGGATTTTAGTATTCTTGTTGGTGAGCGTAACGACTCTTTGCTTTTTGCAATGAGCGGTGTATTTGAGCGTGGTGATAGATTGGATGT
>JAFTUV010000003.1 GCA_017466065.1 Bacteroidaceae bacterium | reverse complement strand
CTGTCATTTCGAACGAACCAACGGTCGACGCCCGTAGGGGCAAAAGTCAATGTGAGAAATCTCAACAATGCTGATATCCAGATTTCTCGTCGCTCCGCTCCATCGAAATGACAAACAAGTGTAACATTGTATATAATCACCAAAAGAAATAAACATCCTACTCTTGTTCTATAAAAATTTTGGCGATATAAATTCAAACAGTTTCTAAAATCTATTATTAGATGTTACCACCGATGCGATATTTACATAGATGATTCAATATTGTCCTTTCTTGCGGTAAAATTACCTGTTGTGAAAAGAAATGGGTTATATTTGTTTCAAAATTAAACCTAATTATGATAAACACAACCGATTACGACGATAAACACGTTTTTCTTAAAGGTGAAATTAGTGAATGGGGAAGAGTACCCATCCGCTGTAACCATCTTATAATATTATATCTGATGGAAGGTGAGGTGAAATTCGAGCTTAATTATGCCAACTACAATGCAATGGCCAACTCCTTTGTTCTTATTTCCCCTCTTGATATAGTTGTGATTAAAGAATATAGCCGTAACTATAAAGCATTGGCATTGGTGTTGCCAATGTCTGTTGTATCTACCACCGGCAAATTGATGAACTTCGATTTTGAGTTTTACGAGAAACTTAAAGCTCATCCTGTAACACAATTGTTCGGCGTGGAGCGGGATATTGCGTATAACCTCCTTTCAACCCTTAAAGTAATTAACGATTCGTTTGAGTATAAGGAGTTCGAGGAATCGGCATTATCGACAGCCAATATGATTTTTCAGTTGTATATAAGCCACTTTAAAAAATTTGGTTCGTTCTATGGTACTAAGGTCTATGAGTCGAGAAAGAAAACTCTCTTCAAGAAGTTTGTACGTGGGCTTGTGGGGGCGAGCAACAAGTCGCGCGAAGTGCTTTTCTACGCCAATGAGCTTGGCGTGAGCAGCGGTTATTTGAACGAGGTGTGTAACGAGGTTTCCAACTACTCGGCAAAGGAGATTATCGACACGGCTGTTGTGTCGCGCCTTAAATATGAACTTTCCTACACCGATAAATCCATTCAGGAGCTTGCCGATGAGTATAATTTCCCCAGCCAAAGTTATTTTAGCCGTTATTATAAGAGAATGACAGGAATGTCGCCGAGTGAGTTTCGCAAGGAGAGGAATAGGGAGTAGTGAACAGTTACTCCTTGTACCACGAGGCGTACATAATGTAGTCGTTGGCTATGCGCTCCACAATATCTTTTTGCTGCTCGCGGCTCACCTCTTTTATCTTTTTGGCAGGCACGCCGGCATAAATCCATCCACCCTCGACACGCATCCCCGATGTCACAAGGGCGTTGGCGGCTACTATTGCTCCGCTCTCTACAACGGCATTGTCGAGCACGGTGGCTCCCATTCCTATGAGGCAGTTGTCCTCGATGGTGGCACCGTGTATTGTGGCATTGTGCCCTATGGATACGTTGTTGCCTATGATGCTTTTTGAGCGTTGGTAGAGGGTGTGTACCACTGCGCCGTCCTGTATGTTCACGTTGTTGCCTATGGTGATTGTGTTTACATCGCCGCGAAGCACGGTGCCGTACCAGATGGAGCAGTTGTCGCCCATTGTAACATCGCCAATGATTGCCGCAGTCTCGGCAAGAAAGCAGTTGTCGCCCATTTTGGGGGTTATGCCGTTGAGGGTTTTTATTATTGCCATTTTCTATTCTTTGAGGTTGTAAATATTTCTGTATATGCTCTCTTTTGCTCTTTCGTAGTTAATTCTGTCGGCCTCCCAACCGTGGAACATAAGAAGCATAGGCAGGCTGTTGCCTCCTTTGCGGTAGGGTGGCTGGGTATAAGGAATGTTGCATAGTGTGAACCCTGCGCGGCGGTAAAAGTCTATGCGCCTTGTTGTTATTTCGTCGATGGGTTCTTCTACTTCTAATACTATTCTGTGGTGCTCCTCTTGCAACTGTTCGAGAATTCTTTTGCCGTGTCCCTTGCCTCGCTGTGCGGGCAGGGTGGCAAGGTGCTCTATGTAGCAGAATGCGTCCAACAGCCAATAGCTTGCAAGGCCTATGAATTCTCCGTTGCAGTATGCCTGCATAAAGTGAAAATTCTCTTTCCCGGCTACATTGGCGCGTTGCTCGGCAAGGTCGCGGTATTCGTCGCGGGGGAAGGTTGCGGTGAGCAGTTCCTCGGCCTTGCGGTAGGCGGTGCTGTCGGGGTTGGTTATGCGGGTGAGGGTTATCATAGGCTTTAATAGTTGTGCGAAGATAAGAAAAAAGACCGACGATATTATTGTCGCCGGTCTTTTTTTTGATGTAGCATTTTTTTTATTTCATCATTTCTATGCTGCGCTTAACAAACTTGTTGAGTGCCTCGCCTGTGAGCATATTATTCTGCAACAGGGTAATGTCGATGAGCTGACACACGGTGCTGTTGTTTGCTGCATATTTTGCAAGGATGGCCTCTTTGTCGCTCTTTGCGGTGGTAATATCTTTTTCCACTTGCGCGAGTTCATCTTTTTCACTTTGAGGAATTTCGTCGTCCTTTTTATCCTTGCGTGCATCGTAGAGCTCCTTGCGACGGCCTTCGAGGGTGGCGGCTTTTTCGTCGATGGGGCGCAATTCTGCGGCACATTCGGCTTCGGCCTCGCCAAGCACACGTTTGATGATGGGGTGCTCCTCGTTTATGAGAATGTTGTACATATCCGGCATATCACCGTAGAACGACATTCCGGCCTGTATGGCTGCCATTTCTTTCATTCGGCGCATATATTCGGCTTGGGTAATCATTACAGGTGCACCATTTTCGCCCATTGCTTGCGCCTGTACATAGAACTCTTTTTTATCCATCGAAGGAATTTGGCTTTGGAAAATTCCGGTGAGCACTTCGCGCTCGTTCTCACTGAGTGTTGATGCTTTGTGTTCCTCCTTTGCAATGAGGTTTTCTATTGTGTCGCTATCGACGCGGGTGAAGCGGCTCTTCTCGAATTTGCGTTCGAGCAGGCTTATGAGGGCAATGTCGAGCTGCCCGTCCATTGTGAGTACATTGTAGCCTTTGTTCTTTGCATTCTCGATGAAGCTGTACTCCTTATCCTTGTCGTTGGAGTAGAGATATATGATGTTGCCCTCCTTGTCGGTCTGCTCGCCTTCGATGAGGTTCTTGTACTCTTCGTAGGTGTATTTCTTTCCATCGGTGTCCTGCAAGAGTGCGAATTTGCAGGCCTTGTCGTAGAAGTCCTCCTCGGTGAGCATTCCGTAGTGGATGAATATTTTAAGGTCGTTCCATTTTTCTTCGAATTGCGGACGGTCGCTCTTGAAGATTGATTGCAGGCGGTCGGATACCTTCTTGGATATATAGGAGGATATTTTCTTTACGTTGGAGTCGCTCTGTAAGTAGGAGCGCGACACGTTGAGGGGAATGTCGGGTGAGTCGATTACTCCGTGCATAAGAGTGAGAAAATCGGGTACAATGCCTTCGACTTCGTCGGTAACATATACTTGGTTGCAGAAGAGTTGTATTTTGTTCTTTTGAAGTTCGAGGTTACTCTTTATTTTGGGGAAGTAGAGAATGCCTGTGAGGTGGAAGGGGAAATCTACGTTCAGATGTATCCAGAAGAGAGGTTCGTCGCTCATAGGATAGAGCTTGCGGTAGAACTCCTTGTAGTCCTCGTCTTTCAGTTCCGAGGGCTTGCGTGTCCACAAAGGTGTGGTGTCGTTTATTATGTTGTCCTCGTCGGTCTCTACCTGTTTGCCGTCCTTCCACTCTTTTTTCTTGCCGAATGCAATCTCCACAGGGAGGAAACGGCAATATTTGTTGAGTATGCCGGCTATGCGGCTCTCTTCGAGGAATTCTTTGCTCTCCTCGTCGATGTGCATTATAATGTCGGTTCCGCGGCTCTCCTTGTCGCACTCTTCGAGTGTGTATTCGGGGCTTCCGTCGCAGCTCCACTTAACAGCTTGTGCGCCCTCCTTGCACGATTTTGTGATAATCTCTACTTTGTTGGACACCATAAATGCCGAGTAGAAGCCAAGGCCGAAGTGTCCTATTATGGAATTGGCACTGTCCTTGTATTTTTCGAGAAAGTCGGTTGCGCCGGAGAGTGCTATCTGGTTTATGTATTTTTCAATCTCTTCGGCTGTGAGGCCTATTCCGTTGTCGCTCACGGTGATGGTGTCTTTGCCGAGTGTCACTCTCACGCGCAGATTGCCAAGCTCGCCTTTGTACTCTCCCTTTTCGTATAGGGTTTTTAGTTTTTGTGTGGCGTCGATGGCGTTTGAAACTATCTCACGCAGAAAAATCTCGTGGTCGCTGTACAGGAATTTTTTGATGACGGGGAATATATTTTCGGTTGTTACCCCAATGTGTCCTTTTTGCATATTGTTAATTTTTTTTTGGTTAATCGTTTTTTTTGTAGGCGTGCGCTTTCTTCGTTGCGCACATTGTGTTATCAACAAATAGGGTGCCATTTTGGTTGTGTGTGACAAAATGGCAGTAACGCCCCGTTGCTTGGCAGACGGGGCGTTACTTTTTTGTTGTGCCGATGGCGGTTATTTGCTTGTGATTGTGAATTTGAGTTTGTCGCTCTCCTGCTCCTTGTCGATGAGGATTTTATCGCCGGGCTTCAACGAACCGCATAGTAGCAGCTCCGATATTTCATCTTCGATATATGTTTGCAGCGCACGTTTCAGTGGACGGGCACCAAACTGTATGTCGTAGCCTTTGCCGGCAAGGTGTTTCTTGGCCTCGGCGGTGAGTTCTATTGTGTAGCCAAGCTCGTTTATGCGTTTCACAATCTGTTTGAGCTCTAAATCCACAATGTTTACAATAGCGTCGAGCCCAAGCTGGTCGAAGTTTATAATCTCGTCGATGCGGTTTATGAATTCAGGTGCGAAACGCTTGTTCAAGGCTTTTTGTATTACGCTGCGCGAATACTCCTTGCTGCCTTCGCGCTCACTCTTGGTGAATCCTACGCCTGTGCCAAAATCTTTGAGTTCGCGTGTTCCCACGTTGGATGTCATAATGAGCACCGTGTTCCGGAAATCTACCGTGCGGCCGTAGCTGTCGGTGAGTCGGCCTTCGTCCATCACCTGCAACAGCAGATTGAATACATCGGTGTGTGCTTTTTCAATCTCGTCGAGGAGTACAATGGAGTAGGGGCGGCGGCGCACTCTCTCGGTGAGCTGTCCTCCCTCTTCGTATCCTACATACCCCGGAGGTGCTCCCACAAGGCGCGACACGGTGAATTTTTCCATATATTCGCTCATATCCACGCGAATGAGTGCATCGGCCGAGCCGAACATGAATTTTGCAAGTTCTTTTGCAAGCAGGGTTTTACCTACTCCCGTGGGGCCGAGGAACATAAATGTGCCTATCGGCTTATTGGGATTTTGCAGGCCCATACGGCTGCGTTGTATGGCCTTGGTGAGTTTTTCGATGGCGTTGTCTTGCGCAACGACCTTCGATTGCAGCTCCTCTTTCATTCCGCGCAGACGCTCCCATTCGTTCTGTTGTATTCGTTGCACGGGAATGCCTGAAATCATTGACACTACTCTTGCAACATCCTCTTCGTTCACAGTCTGACGGTTGTTTACAAGGGTTTTTTCCCATTCGGCTTTCATCTTGGCAAGCCCTTCTTGCAGTTTTTTTTCTGTGTCGCGGAATCCGGCGGCACTCTCAAAGTCCTGACGCTTCACTGCATCGTTCTTGTTGTTGGTCGTAATTTTTATTACAGCCTCTTGATCTTCGATCTCTTTGGGAACTTTTATGTTGCTTATGTGTGTGCGTGCTCCCACTTCGTCCATTGCATCTATGGCTTTGTCGGGGAAGCAGCGATCGGTTATGTAACGGTCTGTCAATTTGACACAGGCGAGCAATGCTTCGTCGGTGTATGTTACATTATGATGGCTTTCGTAACGTTCTTTTATGTTTTTGAGTATTGTGTATGTGTCGTCGGCTGTTGTTGGCTCGACAAGAACTTTCTGGAAACGGCGTTCCAACGCTCCGTCCTTTTCTATGCTCTTGCGGTACTCGTCTATGGTGGTTGCGCCTATGCATTGTATTTCGCCGCGGGCAAGTGCGGGTTTAAGTATGTTGGCAGCATCCATAGAACCGGGCGAAGAACCGGCACCGACAATGGTGTGTATTTCGTCGATGAAAAGTATTATGTTGGGGTTCTTTTCAAGTTCGTCCATAATGGAGCGCAGACGTTCCTCGAATTGTCCGCGGTATTTTGTTCCGGCAACAACGGCGGTCATATCCAGTGCCACAATGCGCTTGTCGAACAATATGCGCGAGGTCTTGCGCTCTACAATGCGCTGTGCGAGGCCTTCTACTATTGCCGATTTTCCTACTCCCGGCTCACCTATGAGTATGGGGTTGTTCTTTTTTCGACGGCTCAATATCTGTGAAATGCGTTCAATCTCACTCTCGCGCCCTACGACCGGGTCGAGGCGGCCTTCGGCTGCGGCTTTTGTCATATCCATTCCAAAGTTGTCGAGCACCGGGGTGTCGTTCGACGGCTTTGCTTGGCGTGTGCCGGTGAAGGCTTGCCCCCTGTCGGAAGCGGGCTTGCTTGGGGTGTCCTCTTCCTCTTCATCGTCCTCCTCGGTGAAACCGAACCCGTTGTTTACGTCGGGCTTTACACTTTTAATTGTTTCTAAAACTCGGGAATATGTAACATCGTTCTCTTCCAGAATGTTGGCGGCAAGGTTGTTGCCCTCTTTTAAAATGCCCAATAATACGTGCTCTGTGTCGGCCACGGTTCTGAATGAACGTGCCTCCAAAGTGCTGAAACGCAGAATTCTTGCGGTGCTCAGGCTCATTTCTACATTTTCGGAATAGGGTAGGCTGGCATAATCGGGAACGGCACTGCGGTGCTCTATGCTCTCTTTTATGCCAATTATGTCTACATTCAATGTGTCGAGTATTTCTACGGCCGGGCTATCTTCCTTGCGCAAAATACCCAGCAACAGGTGCTCGGGGTTTATGCTCTTGCTGCGCAGACGGCAGGCTTCTTCTTTGCTCAGCGACAGTATTTCCGACATTATTTGCGAAAATTCTTTATTCATACTTCTTTCTCCTTAATCAATTCTGGTGAATATTCGTTTTTTCTTTTTTAGTGTTGTGTGCTTCGGCTGCGAAGATACAACCCGAATACTCTTCACCAAAAATATTTTTACATAAGAATTCTTACAAAAAGTGTGCCAAAGTATTAAAATAGCATAAAATATATCGAGGCCTTTGTGTGTGATATATTCCTTATTATAAAATATTCTTTGTTTTTTATTGTTTTCTCAACATTATTGCTATCTTTGCGATAGTAAACTGCGTTACTATCGCGAAAATAGGCTGCGCTCG
Source organism: Bacteroidaceae bacterium (assembly GCA_017466065.1). Next base: position 188 of record JAFTUV010000003.1, on the reverse strand, counting down.
CTTTGAAATACATTAAAGTGAACTTTATGTATCTCGCTCGCTTGCACTATCTTTGCTTTATGTTATTGTGGTAAACTGCGTTACTATCGCGAAAATAGGCTGCGCTCGCTTTGAAATACATTAAAGTGAACTTTATGTATCTCGCTCGCTTGCACTATCTTTGCTTTATGTTATTGTGGTAAACTGCG
>JAFTUV010000040.1 GCA_017466065.1 Bacteroidaceae bacterium | reverse complement strand
TATTTCTGCACTCGCTGTGAAAAATATTCAAGTAAACTTAATATTTCTGCTTTTAGCGAAGTTTAGCTGCGCTCATTGCGTGTAAAAATAAATTTTTACCCATTCACTTGCACAACTTTCGCTCGTTTGTTTGTATATTTGAGGTAAACCTCGAATATTTCTGCACTCGCTGTGAAAAATATTCAAGTAAACTTAATATTTCTCGCTCGTTTGTTTGTATATTTGCGGTAAACTGCGAACATATAGCATTATGGAATACGACAACGAATACGACGAAAATATAGAAGAAGTGGGAAACACACCCGATGGAAGTGAGGAAGAGCACGCGCATCACCAGCAACAGAAGGTGTCGAGCGAGGATGTCACCCACAAGCTCACCGGGATGTACCAGAATTGGTTTCTCGACTACGCATCATACGTTATTTTGGAACGTGCCGTGCCACACCTCTACGACGGCCTAAAACCGGTGCAACGACGCATTCTGCACGCTATGCGCGAGCTCGACGACGGGCGTTACAACAAGGTTGCTAACGTAGTGGGACACACAATGCAGTATCACCCGCACGGCGATGCCTCCATTGCCGGCGCACTTGTTCAGCTGGGACAGAAAGACCTGCTTATCGACTGTCAGGGTAACTGGGGAAACATTCTCACCGGCGACTCGGCTGCGGCCCCGCGATACATCGAGGCACGCCTCTCGCACTTTGCCCACGATGTTGTATTCAACCCCAAGACCACAGAGTGGAAGATGTCGTACGACGGGCGAAACAAGGAACCTATAACCCTGCCCGTGAAATTCCCTCTATTGCTGGTGCAGGGTGTCGAGGGAATTGCCGTGGGACTCTCTTCTAAAATTCTGCCACACAACTTCAACGAAGTGTGCGACGCGGCTGTGTCGTACCTGAAAAAGGAGCCATTCGAGCTGTTCCCCGACTTTCAGACGGGTGGCAGCATCGATGTTTCGCGCTACCACGACGGCGACCGCACGGGGCGCGTGCGCATAAGAGCCAAGATTACAAAGTCGGAGGACAACAAGACCCTTACCATTTCCGAAATTCCGTTCGGAAAGACCACTCCGCTCATTATCGAATCGATACTGAAAGCCGTGGACAACGGCAAAATAAAGATACGCAAAGTTGACGACAACACCTCGGACAAGGTGGAAATTCTGGTACACCTTGCACCGGGAGTATCGTCGGACAAGACCATCGACGCACTCTATGCATTCACCGACTGCGAGATAAGCATCACCCCCTGCTGCTGCGTGATAGACGACCACACTCCGCGTTTCCTCACCGTGAGCGACCTTCTGCGCCGCTCGGTCGACGGCACCAAGGAACTGTTGCGACAGGAACTGCAAATACGCCGAGGGGAACTGCTCGAACAGTTGCACTTCGCCTCGCTCGAAAGTATCTTCATCGAGGAACGCATATACAAGGACAAGGAGTTTGAGCAGGCAAAGGATATGGACACTGCACTTGCGCACATCGACCTGCGCCTCACCCCCTACAAAGAGAGCTTCATACGCGAAATAACACGCGACGACCTCTTGCGTCTTATGGAAATCAAGATGGCCCGCATTCTGCGCTTCAACAAGGAGAAGGCCGAAGAACTTATCGCCCGCCTGCAAAAGGACATAAAGGATATTGACAAGCAACTGGGCCGAATGACCGAGGTTACCATAAAGTGGTTCACTATGCTCAAAGAGAAGTATGGCAGCCGCTACCCGCGACAGACCGAGATACGCAATTTCGACACCATTGTGGCTGCAAAAGTCATCGAGGCCAACCAGAGACTCTACATTAACCGTGCCGAAGGATTCATAGGAACATCGCTCAAAAAAGACGAATTTGTAACCAACTGCTCCGAAATTGACGATGTTATACTATTCTACAAGGACGGAAAGTACAAGGTGGTGAAGGTGAGCGAGAAACTCTTTGTGGGCAAGAATGTTATCCACATAGATGTATTCAAGAAGAACGACAAGCGCACAATTTATAATGTAGTGTACCGCGACGGACGCAACGGCATACACTTCATAAAACGCTTTGCTGCAACAGGAATGACACGCGACCGAGAGTACGACGTGACACAAGGTACACCGGGCTCCAAGATAGCCTACTTCACAGCCAACCCCAACGGCGAGGCCGAAGTTATAAAAGTGCAGTTGAAGCCCAACCCGCGTCTGCGCGTGGCAATACTCGAAAAGGATTTCAGCACCATAGCCATAAAAGGCCGTCAGTCGATGGGTAACATTCTCACCAAGAACGAGGTAATGCGCATTACACTGAAACGGCACGGAAGTTCTACATTGGGCGGAAGAAAAGTGTGGTTCGACCGCGACATTCTGCGCATAAACTTCGACAACCACGGTGAATATTTAGGCGAATTCCACAACGACGACAAGATACTCGCCATACGCAGTAACGGAGAATTCTACCTGTCGCCCGTGGACCTCAACAACCACTACGAGGACGACCTTATGATAATAGAGAAGTTCGACCCCGCCAAAGTGTGGTCGGCCGCACTGCACGACGCTTCGCAACAGAACTTCCCATACATAAAGAGATTCACACTCGAAGCCACCGCCCGCCGACAGAACTGCTTGGGCGACAACAAGAACAACAAGCTCATTTGGTTCACAAGCACTGCCTTCCCACGCATACAGGTGATGTTCGGCGGCAACGACCAATTCCGCGAGCCGTTGGTAATAGAACTCGACGAATTTATAGGAGTAAAGAGTTTTAAAGCCCGTGGCAAACGCCTCACCACATACGAAATTGACGAGATAATAGAGCTTGAACCCACGAAATTCCCACCCGAGCCGGAGCCTGTGGAAGAGGCCCCCATTGAGGATTTTGACGACAGCGAGCCCGAACAGCTTTCACTTTTTAACGACAAAGAGTGATGCCTTGATACAATAACACAAGCTATTTACATTGACCCGATGATAAAAAGAGCACTCACATACAGCCTTGCCTTGCTGCTTGCAACAACAACGGTTGCAGCACAAACAGCATCGGACGACACCATTGTACCCGAAAGGATTGTCGTAAAATGTCCCTCATACGGAACAACCTTTATGAACAACCTCGACACCTACCTGTCGGGCTACAATCACACAGGCTGCGGGCTCTACTTCTCGCACGAGAATTTCCGCGATGCACGCACAGGCAACCGCCGCTGGAAATACCAGACACTGCTCACAGCCAATCTGGGAATTACCACCCTGCACGACGACACACAAATGTCGGGGATGGTCAATTACAGTTGGAGCGGTTACCACCCGTTCAAAATCAACGGACGACTGCAACTGCTTGCCGGTGCTCAAATGCAGCTGGGAGGAGGTGCACTCTACATTCCCACAAACGGCAACAACCTTGTATCGGTGAAAATGCGTGCTGCACTCGCCGTATCGGGAATGGCAATATACCACATACCCACACAGCGTGGCGATTTTACACTGCGCTATCAGGTAGATATTCCGCTCATAGGGGCAATGTTCGCACCAGAATTCGGGCAGTCCTATTACGAAATATTCGGGCTTGGCGATTATGGGCGCACAATAAGCATTTCCCACCCTATAAACAGCCCCTCGATGCGCAACACATTCTCCATCGACATCCCTATAAACCGATGGAACAGCACCGCCCTGCGCCTGTCGTACGTTGTAGATATTCTGCAATCGGATATAAACGACATACGCACACACCTATATAACCACGCATTCACCTTCGGATTCGTAAAAGCCATATACAAAGTGAAGCGAGAAGATAAGAAAATATTTTACAACCCATTCTGACATATATGAGGAAACTGCTCACACTCCTGCTTATGCTCCCACTCACACTGCTCACCGGCTGTGTGGAGGAGGATGAATACAACGACAACTCCACGGGGAACTTCGATGCGCTGTGGAATATAATCAACGAGCGATATTGTTTCTTTGAACAGGCAGCCAAAAAGTATGGGCTCAACTGGGATGCCGTGTACACAAAGTATCGCCCGGCAGCTATGGCGGCAAGCGACGATGGCGAGTTGTTCGACATAATGGGGGAGATGTTGCGCGAACTGCGCGACGGGCACGTCAACCTCACTTCCTACTACGGAACAACATACTATTGGGATTGGAACCTCGACTATCCATTAAATTTCAGCGACTCCATACAGCGCAACTATTTGGGAAATGACTTTCGTTACAGCAACGGAATAAAATACACCATCCTGCCCGACGAGGTTGCATATATGTATGTGGGGAGTTTCGAAAATGGATTAAGCAGCAATAACATTTCTGTGATGTTCAGAAATATGTCGGAAGCCAAGGGACTCATTCTCGACATTAGAAACAACGGCGGAGGACAGCTGACCTCGGCCGAGAAACTCGCCGGACACTTCGTGCGCAGCAAGACACACTGCGGATACATACAGCACAAGACAGGGAAGGGGCACAACGATTTTTCCTCGCCCGAGCCACTCTATTTGGAGCCCGAAGGAACAATATGGGCGAGGCCTGTGATACTGCTCACCAACCGCGGAGTTTACAGCGCGGCCAACCACTTTGTGATGCTTATGAAGCCACTGCCGCAAGTGCTTGTGATTGGCGACACCACCGGTGGCGGTTCGGGACTGCCTCTATGCAGCACCTTGCCCAACGGCTGGACCATACGTTTTTCGGCCTGCCCCATACTGGATATAAACAGACAGCACACCGAGTTTGGCATAGCCCCCGACAAGGAGGTGCATATAACATCGGAGGATTGGAACAGCGGGCGCGACACTATGATTGAAGAAGCTCGCCGCATCATACACCTTGTGTACGAAAATAACAGCGAAAAAAATTGATTTTTTAAAAATTAGTACTACCTTTGCACAGTCTTTTTGCAGACTGCGTCTAATGCACGCCCGCGCCTGTGGCGAAATTGGTAGACGCGCCAGACTTAGGATCTGGTGTTGAGAGACGTGTAGGTTCGAGTCCTATCAGGCGCACGATGAGACAAAAGAGGAATTTTACAACAAAAAAATTCCTCTTTTTTTGTGTTGTAAAATCGACAACGGCGGCAGCAATTAGTCGCAGGCAGCGTGGCAAGGTCACGCCCTGTGGGGTGCGGGAAAACGACGTTGTCAATTTTCGAAAACAAGCATTGCCAAGCGGCATTAAATAACTATTTCAGCAAGTTGGGAGATAGTGATGAACCTATATATAAAAACAAAAAGTGTGCCATTAGAAAAGGCACACTCTATGTAAAACCCACCACTAGGGGGCGTAAGAAGCAAGGGGAATGAAAAATAATATTTAATATTCGGTATAATTGCAAAAAAGATATACATTTGCACAAACACAGCAAAATACACTTGCCTATGAAACATTGACAAATTAAAGACATATAAATAAAAAGCGTTAGCTTATATTCTTGCTTTCAGAAAATCGCCAATTTAATGAAACAACCAAGAGTAAAAGTTGATGCTCACGTCATTCTATGGCGTGGGCTTTTACTCATTTATGGTTGTATGGTGTTTGGCGATACCTCTGAAAGCGTAGATGAAGTTTTAGTCCACGCTTTCTATTTGTCTATACTTTGAGAATTTTGGACTATTGAGTTTGGAAAAACTATATCAATTTAATTAGCAAGCATAGTACCTATTCGGTGTAAACAATGATATAATTAATGTTAAATATACAAGGTTTATGAAAACAAAAATCTCTTTGCTTTTCTTTTTATTTTTATTCGTCGTGCATGCTCAAGCACAATATGTAAACTTTAAATTACAAAAGGATGGTTCTTTTATTGCGGAAGATGGTAAGAATTATGTAGTGATTGACTACGAAGGGAAAACAGCTTCTGAATTATACTCTATGGTAAAATCTAATGTAATGAACGTCTACAACAATCCTGAACATGTTATGAGTGAAAATAAACCAACAAAAATAACAATAGATGCGTTAACAGGTCAAATATCTTTTAGATATAATCCATTTGGCGGAGGATTCGTCTCATACAGCGCGTACTATAAATACATCTTTCAATTTAAAGATGGGCGTATTAGAGTTGATGCTCCTATTGTTAAGCAAGATTTAAAGGTTTCATCAGCAGGGGCAGCATATGGTAAAACATTTGTAGAACTTATTGATGGTTGGTTTGACAAGGAAGGTAAAGTAAAACAAAGGAAAAAGGAAGATGTGGAAGAAATGGAGAACATATTTGTCTTACCGATAAACTATCTGCTGGGAAATATCAATACAAACAGTTCTGATGATGATTGGTGAGATGTAATATATCATTTATGGACTTTACGATAATTTGATTTCTAACCTACTTCGACAAAAATGACAAACGATTTTCACCGTTTGTCATTTTTGTTTTCTTGAATGGCTACTGGTCTTGGCGTAAGCGTACAGAGTCCTTCTAAACCTATGAACGATGAAGCTATGGAATGGTTTATTAAGATTTTTTACTATAAAAAGCTCATAAAAGTTGTATAGTTGTACAACTTTATATATCTTTGCAATACTATGAAAAAGATAATAGCATACAAACGGTATTATGCCGACTTTATGGCAAAGTTATCACAGCCTGAACGAATAAAAATAATGCGTGCATTGTTGTTATTTGAAACGGAGGATAAAATACCGCATCATTATATAAAGTACATTCGTGACGGAATATATGAATTCCGAGTGAATTATGGCAATAATGAGTTCCGTATCTTTTTCATATATGACGGTGATACTATTGTGGTTTTGTTCAATTGTTTTAAGAAGAAAACCCAAAAGACACCTAACAGCGAAATTAAAAAAGCAGTACAACTTAAAAAAGAATATTATGAGCAAAAAGAATGAAATCTACGATGTAAGTGCTGAACTTGCAATAGAATTTGGCGAGATTGGCTCTCAAAGTCGTGCAGAGGCTACTGCAAAGGCATGGGAGGAGTACAATGCACAGATACTGCTCGATGCTCGTAAGAACGCACGTTTGACGCAGGCGGAACTTGCCGAGCGTATTGGTGCCGACAAGAGTTATATTTCGCGCATTGAGCGAGGAATAACAGTCCCTACTGTTGCAACGCTTTACAAGATTGCGGCAGCAATGGGTTTGACTGTGGAATTGAAACCTATTTAATCGAAGCCACTTTCAATAATTACGACTAACTTTCTTAAAAGTTACCATATCGTAACCCTCATCTTGAAGATAATGCACGAAATCAACAACCTTTAAGAAGTCCTCTCTAAATTTGGCTGTGCCGACAATTTCTCGCCATGGCAAAGCACAAGCAAGCTCGGCTTTGTTCATTTGGCTTAACGAAGTGTTGGCTTCGCCGACAATTTCTTGCCATGGCATAGATGAAACAAGTTTCTCTCTGCTCATTTGACTTAACGAAATTGTTCGATAATTTGTCACAAATTTGCACGAATAAGAGAATGTTAATGATTGATAATCAGCATAATAACATTCTCTTATTTTTATTTCTGTCAACCGATTGGGGCTAATGGTGGCTCATATAGCCATTAGGGTACACAAGGGGGCAGGGTGATAAAAAGGGCTTGCCCTTGTGGAAAAGCAAGCCCTTGAAAAGGTATTTTATCGTATTTTAATACATCACCTTCTTACCATTGACAATGTAAACACCTTTGTGTGGATTAGTAACCGGGCGACCGAAGAGGTCGTATATGATACCGGTGTTCCCTGCATCCTTTATTACAATATTCTCTATGCCGGTGGAACTTCCGTCCGATTGGGGAATGGCGTTTGTGGCGATACTTGTTCCCAACCAACAGGTATTGGCGGGCAGGGATGCTGTATCATCGGCTGCAGCCTCGAACACCGTGCCATTCAAGGTGTAGGCATACATTCCCTGACCGGAGGCCGCTACGCTCTTCACAAACGTTCCGCGAAGCAGGGAGCCTTCTGCCGAGCCTGTTGCATTTACATTCGACATTGTTATTGGAAATTCATATTCACCCTCTACTGCTTTTATTATCACGGGTGTACCGGCTTTCACGACTGTGCCGGCTGTTGCAATCTCGACAAGTTCGTAGAGATAACCGCCGTCGCCATCTTCAATAATCCCCGACGATGTAATATCACAAGCTGCAACGCCGGCCGGCAGCACTACGTTGAAGGGGAGGCACAAGGTTATGAGCCCCGTTTCGGGAACAGTAATCGGAAAGGAGTGCACCTCTGTTATTGTGAAGGTCGAAAGATTTTCTTTGCTCGAATTATCGTTACCGAATACTGAATTATTGTAATCGTTCAAATAGTTTATTCCGCTGCCTGTGCTGCGAATTTTGAAGATACTATTGCCGGTATCTTCGAAAAGATAGGCACCCGCTTCGCTCTTGTTGTCGGAGAACATAATATGGTTCCAACCGGCGAGGGTAGGTTGTTTAAGATATTTGCCCTGTGCCGACAAGGCATATCCTGTACCCAACGGGGTTATTGTAAAATATTTGTCGGCTTCGGCATCGGCCGTGTAGGTTCCTGTCGCAATAAGTTTATAACCTATGTTCTTGCTGTTGTCGGCATCCTCATTATATCCGATGAACACCGGAGCAGAACCATTATCTTGGTAATCTATCTTATAGACAGCATTATACGCAGGATTGATTACCACGGCAAATGTGAGCACGGTGGCATCGGCGAGTGTGATTGTACCGGTGTGTGAGCCATCGGCTGCATCGGTTTTTATCGCAACCTGTGTAATATCGGTTGCAGTACCATCGATGAAGTCGCCTGTGATGCTCACGCCTGTGAGTTCACCAAAATAGGTTGAAAGGTCTATTGTGGTGCCGGCATCGGCAATCACCGTGCAGATGCTTGTGAGGTCGTTTATGAGGTAACGGTAAGCATAGTATGTACCGCTGTTCGATGCTACGGGGATAATATACTTGCCAAGCAACTTGGTTGCCTCATCCACTGTGCTGCCCTCGGGATCGCGGGTGTAGCTGTCGGTGTGACCGGCCTGCCCTGCGGTGAGCGCAACATCGCTCACTGCTGTCTGGCCCACATAGTGTTCCTTGCCGTGTGCCCAGTTCCAAGCAAAGTAGTTGTAGTTGCCCTCGGTGCAGTCATTGTCGAAATAGTATTTCCAACGGGGATAGTAGAGGTCTTTCATAAGTCCCTGCCAAGAACGATAGGAGTAGTCGTTAAGGTTGGTACCGGGGCTCGACCAAGTAGATACTATTGTGCGGGCATTGTTATATTCGTACCAATCGGGGGTGGCGGTTGTTGCGCCTTCAACCTCGGCGGCAGCATCGCGTGCCTCCTGTGTCCATTTACCCAAGCGGAAGTTAAGGTTGGTTCCCTTGAAAGTATCTACATCCAATATAAGTTGCAGGAAGGCATCGCGACGGGCTTTGTATGTTTCATCGGTTGCAAAATTTGCGCCGGCTGCGGTTTTTGCTTCACCGATTCCCAAAAGAAGGTCGTGGGCATAGTCGGCAAGCACACCACCACCAAGCTCTACAAGGTCGTAGTAGTAGTTGCTCAAATAAATATCACCCGAAATAGCATCTTTCTGGCTCAAAAGTTTGTATGTTGCATCTATAAGCATCTGACGACGAGCCTTAGTGTAAGTGGCTGCAACATTTACACCTTTTGACGATTGTGATATTGTTGAGCCCCAAGAACTTGCATAATTTGCAGAAAGGTTGGGACGCGATGCCCAAACATCCTCAATGGGACCTTCTATTCCGTCGGCTCCATAATTGAAGACACTTTGACGCAGAAGCGACCAAGCCTCCTTAATTTCTTCATTATCAACACCGTAACGTGCTATTGCATAGTTGTTTACCCACTCTTCAACATCGGGCTTGCCACCCATCCAAGGAAGCTGGAAGATGAGGTCGTATGTTACGGGTGTCTGCTCGATAGCCTCGGGAGCGGCACCGATACCTTTTATAGTAGAATATTTTGCTTTGTATTTGAAATAGTTGTCGGTGAGGTTGGTCAAACGGCCCATAAGACCCGAACGACCGCCGAAGTTGGGAATTGCAGAGAATACTGCATCCTGCGGAGCATAACCTTTGTAGCTGTCGAATGCGGGTTTACCATCGGCAAAGAGGTCGAGCACCACAAGGCGACCTGCGGGAACTGCGGTGAGCGAGTATTGTTGTGTGGGTGTCCACTGCCACTGCTGGATAACCCATTGTGAGCCGGGCTTTGCCTGCTCCATTGCTTCGTACATTGCAGTGTAGTCTTCCATTGTACCGGCACCGCCACCCTCGTGGAAGGGGTCCATTGAGTAGTATTGGCTCTTGCCCATTACCGCTTCGAGGCATTTATAGTAGTCGGCTGCAATTTCGGCATAATTGGCGTTGCTGACATTGAGGAGCAAGGGGCGCACGAAGTCGCCGGCCCAATTGCCGCCGTTGCCACGGGTTGTGTAGCCCGATTGTGATGCAAAGTTAGAGGGTACCATTCCGCTCCATCCGGGCAATACAGGCTGCATTCCAAGTTCACGCTGGCGAGCGAGAATATCTTGGGCAAGTGCTGTCTGGCGTTTGTACCAAGCATCGTCCTGCACACCGCCGGCACCTTCCCAAGTGCCGTTGCTCTTTGTTCCGGCTTCGGTACCGCCCCATCCTTGCAGGTTGTTCATTGCCCACCAAGCGATAAATGCGGGGCCGGCAACGAAGGCTTTTGCCTCCGCATCGGTGTAGCCGTATTTGCGCTCGCCATTCTCCTCCATTGTAAGGAATGTGCGCCACACCTCTTCGAGACCTACAAGCTGCAAAGGCATATTTATACCGTGCAGGGCCATCCAGTCGATTTCCTGTTGCCAGCGTTTCCAAGTCCAAGAGGTCATCGAGTAACCGAATGCACAGGTGTTAAGGTAGTAGCGATACTTTGCATCGCTGGTGTGTGTTTCCTCGGCAAAGGTGAGGGGGAGGCTTGAAAGATCGGCATACGCATCGCCGCTCACAGTCTTTTCGTTGAGTGAGTTCCAAGCGATGTTAATGTGTGCAATATTCTGCAAATACCAACCGATACCTGTGGTTATTGCACTGAGGGTGGTTCCTTTGATGAGCACCTTGCCATCCTCGCCTCCGATTGAGAAAACCTCGTTGCGTGAGTTCATCGAGGGGTCGAGCAGAATTTGGAATTTATCGGCTGTGCCGTCGCCACCGATACGGTTGAGAAGGGCAACAACTGCTGCGGGGTTCTCCACTATTTTCACGGCAGTGTATACAAGTTTTATTTGTCTATTCTCGTCGTCGACAACAACGCTCCAAATGTAGCCGGGAATATCGGTGGGAAGCAATAATGCAGGGTCGAACGAAGTTCTTTCAACAGGAGTGCCGGCAGCAAGGGGCTCACCGTCGTATGTAACAGTGATCGATGCACCTTCGGGAACCTCTGTGACAAATGTATAATCGGCCGCTTTTTCAAAGGAGGTTCTAATCTCGAACGCCTTTGCATTCATTGTGGTATTCTCGGTAACAAACGAGAATGAGAAAGCACCGCCGAGGTTGGTTCCCACGGGCAAGGTAATTTCGAACCAATCGTCGGTTGCAGACGAAGTATCCCACCCGGCATTGGCGTATGCACCATTGGCCCCATCGAGCATTGCAGTAAAATCGGCAATATTGTTACCCGCAAGATTTTGGGTTGTGAGGGTTACAGCCTCGCCAACGGCATCATAGAGCACAAAAGAATCGAAACTCAAACGCTTTGCGCCATTCTTGAAGAAAGCACCGCTCTCGGTGAGGGTGAAACGTATCTTGTTACAAGCACCATAATAGATTATGGGGTCTGATGCATAGTGATATTTACTGTTTTGCGCTGTGGCATCGGTAGCTACATTGTAGGTTCCTTCTAAAATCCACTTGTTGCAAGCGGAGCCCACATTGGTAAAAATGCCCGTACCGGCATCTGTATCCCTGTCGCTACCCAAATTCTTGGCAGTGTCGGAAGCGCGTGTTATATATACACGACCCTCTTCGTCGTGGGCACCGATAGTCCACAAAGAAAAATCGGCTGTAACATTCCAGCTGTGGGTTGAGCCAATGTAATTACCCGCATTCCCCTTCTCCTCGAAGAAAACTGTGTTTGCCGACGGAGTTATATAAAATTCAGTAGGTTCATCTTGGAACGAAGCGGCACTGCCACTCGCCGATGTAAAATTGAAATATGTACCGGTCGAGGAGTGCAACGTGTAATAACCGGCCGGATAGGCAGAATACTCCACAAGGGTAAATCTTATCCCCGAAGATTTGTCGCAATACAAAGGCTTGCCAGCCTCGGTCGCATCGGCACTGATGTAACCGCCGTCGGCACGGGCTATGGTAAAAATGCCGGCCTCGGGTTCGTTGATTGTCCACTCATAAGCTGTCGGGCCGATGGTGGCATTCCAATTACGGTTGCTTGCCTGCATTGCGTATGTACCATTGGTATTCTGCATAGTCCACTTTGCATTATCGGCAGTACCCGCAGCAAAATAGATGATACAGGGCCTGTTATTAAGGCTGATGTTATTGGTTGTCCCACCGGCATTGGGCTCGTTTATTTCCAATGTCTGAATGTCGAGATACAGGGCTGTATCGACAACCTTCAATGCATACATTTTACCCGCTTCGGGGCTGAACTTTGCCCAAGCTGCTGTAACGCACAGCAGAACAAGCACGAAAGTGAAGAATAGTTTTTTCATATATGATAAATTATAAAGATTTCAGGCACATCTGCGCGATGGTAAATATAAATATAATATTCCGAATGTTTATAAAATCTCGGCACATAATCCACAAAAAGAGCATTCAAGCGCGCCGGGCCGAATACTCTCGTGTCAAAATAGTTACATTTTGTAAAGTCGCATTATTTTTTTCGTCGGGGATTGGCTGGGAACCATCCTTTCTCCACCCTTTTACGCTGTGCAAAGACCTCGCCTATGCTCCAAAAAGAGGAGAAGGCCACCACGCCCAGCAAGATTGAGACTATGAGATTATCCACAAAAAGCGAGCCGGCAAGGGCTGCAAGCCCGGCTATCAGAAAGAGCCACCAGCTCTTTACGCCAATATAATATTCGGCCTTTATTACAAGGGGATGAAAGAGCCCTATCACCAAAAAAGTTGCCACGCCTATGAGCGCACCCGAAAAATTCAGTTCCATATTATAATTCCATTCAGAGGTTGCAAAAATAAGACAGAGGGAGGAAAGAGCAAAAAGTTTTTATAAAATATGATGCTTTTCGCAAGAATAATCTATTTTTGCATATAAGGCCCTTATTGATAACCACAAAAAATAACAATTATGAGAAACATTCTGTATATAATGCTTATTGTATTGCTCGCAACTGCATCCATCGGCACACGGGCACAAGAGAAGAGCTACACCCCCACCCCCGAAAATCTTAAAGCACGGCAGGAATTTGCCGACAGCAAGCTGGGCATCTTCATTCACTGGGGCATATACAGCACATTCGCACAGGGCGAGTGGTATATGCAGAATGCTCAAATAGACAAGAATGAATATGCAAAGGTTGCCGATGCCTTCTACCCCCATCGTTTCGATGCAAAGGCGTGGGTGGCAGCAATTAAGGATGCCGGTGCAAAATACATCTGCTTCACAAGCCGTCACCACGACAGCTTTTCAATGTGGGACACAGCCGAGAGCGATTATAATATTGTCGATGCGACACCCTTTGGGCGCGACGTAATAAAAGAACTTGCCGACGAGTGCCACAAGCAGGGCATAAAGCTGCACCTATACTATTCGCACCTCGACTGGAAACGCGACGAGTACCCGATGGGACGCACCGGCCGACAGATTATAGGGCGCGACACCACAAAAACCGACTGGCCCGCCTACTACGGCTTTATGAACCGCCAATTGACGGAACTGCTCACCAATTACGGCGAGATAGGTGCCATCTGGTTCGACGGGTGGTGGGATCACGACGAGGACAGCATTCCATTCGATTGGCAATTGGAGGAACAATACGCGCTCATACACTCATTGCAACCGCAATGCCTCGTGGGCAACAACCACCACCAAGTGCCCTTCCCCGGCGAAGATATACAGATATTCGAGCGCGACCTTCCCGGTGAGAACAAGGCCGGCCTTTCGGGACAGGAGGTGAGCCGTCTGCCACTTGAAACCTGCCAGACGATGAACGGAATGTGGGGCTACAAATTGGTGGACCAGAACTACAAGAGCACCGAAACGCTCATACAATACCTCGTGAGCGCGGCGGGCAAGGGTGCCAATCTGTTGCTCAACGTGGGGCCGCAACCCAACGGCGAAATTCCTGCCGTGGCATTGCAACGTATGAAGGAGATTGGCGAGTGGACAAGAGCCTGTGGCGAAACAATTTACGGCACAACAGCGGGCGATATTCCCGTACAGCCGTGGGGTGTTACCACACGCAAGGGCAACCGCCTGTTCGTTCACATACTGAACCTCAACAGCAAGGAACTCACCCTGCCGCTCACCTGTAAAGTAAAGAGAGCCGTCACATTCGCCTCCAAACAGCCCGTGAAGTTCAAAAAGACAAAAGAGGGGGTGAAATTACTGTTCGACGAGCTGCCCGACGGGGTAGATTATATTGTGGAACTTACGACAAAATAACACAGAATGGCTATACTCGAAATTTGCGCAGGGAGCATCGAGAGTGTTCTTGCCGCACAGCGTGGCGGCGCAGCAAGAGTGGAACTTTGCGCGGCACTCGAAATTGGAGGCACCACCCCGTCGGCCGGGCTAATTGCGCAAGCACGAAAAATCGGCGGCATCACCCTTAACGTGCTCATACGCCCCCGCGGAGGCGATTTTCTCTACAACGCATACGAGACGGAGTGTATGATAGAGGACATACGCACCTGCAAGGCTATCGGTGCCGACAGCATAGTCATTGGCGCACTCACACCCGATGGCGACATTGACACTGCCCTGTGCCGCCGCCTCATTGCCGAGGCCGACGGAATGAGTATTACGTTCCACCGCGCATTTGATATGTGCAGGGAGCCGCAAAAGGCACTCGAAGAGATAATTGCGCTCGGCTGTCACAGGGTGCTCACATCGGGACAAGCCCCCACTGCCGAAGAGGGAACAGAACTATTAAAACAACTTGTCGCACAAGCCGACGGACGCATAATCATTATGCCGGGCTGCGGGGTGAACAGCCTTAACGCCGCAAGAATCCTGCAAACGACCAACGCCACGGAGATACACGCATCGGCCCGCAAGAGTGTGGGCAGCAATATGCTTTTCCGCCACGGAGGGGTGAGTATGGGCAACAGCGCATACGACGAGTACTCCCGCAGCGAAACTTGCGAGGAGGAGGTGAGGAAAATAGTGACAAGTATAAGCTGTTTATAACTACTCCGACAGCATTTTCACAATCTTGGCCAGCCTTTCACCAAGCCCTATGGAATAGCCCTGCGACATATAGACCACGCGGTTGAATGTGTCGGCAACGAGGATTATGGGAGCTGCGGGACGAACAAGTTTCATATTGGCAACAATCTCGTTGTAAATTTTGTCGTCAATATCGGTGCCCCACACTATGGTTGAGGGCAAGGCGGGAAAATCGTTCACGAAACGGGAGGCGTCGCCCTCGTTGCGGAAGAGCAGCACCATCTTCTGCCCCCACTCCTCCAATTCGTTCTTATAGGGCGCAAGGTCGCGCAGAAAGTGGTTCACAGGCTCGCTGCCGGGTGCCACAAGGGCTATCACATAGTATCCGCGCCCTGTTGCCGACAGCAATGAACGCTGCTTGCCGGCCTCAATGTCGTAAAAAATATTCTCGCTATTGAAATTGCCTATTACCTGTAAGTCCTCGGCACTCTCGCGTTGAACATATTGCAACAATCGACTATCTCCCTCGCCCACAGCAAAGAAGGTGAGGTGGGCAAGCACACTGCCATCGGCCATACGGGTTCCTGTAACCAGCAGGTAGTCGCCCGCATCGAGCATTGTTCCGTTGCGCAGCAGGGAGTGCCACGTGTCGCTCTCGGCATAATTCAGCAAGTGCAAGCGGCCATCGGTTATTTTCGATATTGAGAAATGGGAGTAATACTTCGGATTGTCGATGAAAGTACCCGGAGTGAACAGGGCTTTCAAGATGCCTCTTGGAGCCGTGCCGCCATCGGCCGATGCTTCAAAGGTTACATCCACCCAGCTGCCCTCTCTATAATATTGCGTCTTTCCTGTAACCGCGTCTATACGGGCCGGAATTCCAATGCTGCGGGCACCCGAAACAAAGAATATGTTGCGCGAATGTGCATCGCACTTGCGCATCTCCCACACTCCGCGCGGCGACATACAGAGCGAGAGGGGGTTCCACTCTTTGTCCAATGTTATATTGTCGCGGCACCACTCCACCCACAGCTGCGGGTTAAGGGCAAAAGCCGCCCTTTCTTCGGCAGAAAAGCAGGTTGCAAAGAAGCCCTTATAAGGGGTGAGCAGTTCGTTTGCCACGCGGGGATTGAGAAGGTATCTGTTATACACTGCATCATCGACTGCGACAGAGGGAGTGTGGGCAAGATGGTCGCGCAACACATCCGTACGCACATCGCGCAGGTCTTTGTCGGAAACAGCACCAAGCAAGGCTGTTGCACGCGCTCCCTCGCCCTCTTTGAGCCCAATGAGAAATTGAATAATTGAAGGATGATTACCTCGCGACTTTTCAAGAAGGTTAACGGTTGTTTCTTCATCAACGCCGGCCATACGGGCTATTTTCACAGCACCATCCTTGCCGATGAAGGTTGCCTCATAGGCATTGCGTATGGAGTCCTCTACGGCAAGGCGGCGGGCGTTGCGTGCAGCCTCATCGGCGGTGACAACAGGGGCGGTATTGCGTTCACGCGGTGGAGTTATGTCGAGCGATAGGGCTGCCGTGTAACCACTCTCTTTATCCAATTTAATTGTAACCGTGTCGCCACTGCCGGCTGTGCAGGCTGCATAGCCGAATTTACCACTCTTTGCCGCCCACACAAGCAGGGAACCCTTACCCGTGGACAGCGTGGCATAACCGCGGGCATCGCTCATTATGGTTGCAGCGGTAAAGAACTCGGCATAATTGTATATTTTATACTCCACCGCGGTGGATACGGGGGCACCCTGTGCATCGACCACACGCACCGTGACGGGTGCCGTGGGAGCATAATTCGCGGTTACATTTATTTCGGTGTAGCAAGGCGTGCGTGCAACAACCTCTTCGGGGCCTTCGTAGTCGCCGAATGCCTTTGTGTGCATAAGCATTCCGCGCGAGGCGGGAGCGTTGAACCAAGCAAGGTCGAGGTGCGGTTCAGGCTCACAGGCACCTAAAAAATGCCACTCGCCATCGACCCAAGCCTCCACCCACGCGTGGTTGTCGTCGGTGTGCGCCCAGCGTGGCGTATATACCTGACGGGCAGGTATTCCCACTGCGCGCAACGCAGCAACGGCAAGAGTGGATTCCTCACCGCAACGGCCGTAGGCGGTGCGCACCGAGGCAAGGGGCGAGCTTGTGCGAATGTCGCTTGGGGT
Organism: Bacteroidaceae bacterium; assembly: GCA_017466065.1. Next base: position 15,988 of record JAFTUV010000040.1, on the reverse strand, counting down.
ATATGTTACCTTTTCGTGGCACCAATGGTTCACTTCGAGCACTGCATCGCGCATAGAGAGGGTGCACACGCGCTCTTTCAGTTCGTTGAAAAAGACTACACGGCTGCTGTCCATATCTTCGTTGTTCACACGCACGGGTAGCACAAAATGGAGGAATTCCCGCACCGGGACACTCTTTCCCCACGGCATTGTGGCGCGTGCCCGGAGTGCGTAATCCACATTCTGCAAATAGAATTCGGGTGTGTAATCGGCAACATCGGGCAACGGCATATAGGCATAGAGGAACTGCATTGCCTGCAAACGCCCGCCTTGCAGATTGCTCACGACAGGGGCGAAAGAGGGGTTGCCCACGGTGGTGCAACGTTTCTCGTAAGCGGCTGCAATTTTGCCGTTTTCATCGAGGTTTTCTGCCTGTTCCGTACAAGATATAAAGAGCAGCAACGCTGCCGAAATTATTGATAACAATGTTGTTGTTTTCATTCTGCTGTGTGGTTTCATTTGTAAATGGTCGCGGTAATTGCAAAAATAGGAATAAGGAGTGAAAATCGTGCAAGCGAATGGGGAAAATATCATTTTCGCACTCTTTTTCCCGTCGCGCGCGCATTTTTTAATATATATTTTGTACATTTGCAGAATGTTGTTAACAAGCAGGACAGACGTGACAAGGACTATTGCATTGAAAGAATTGTTGTGGTGGCTTTGGAGAAGCTCGAAAGGCGCACGCGGACAGGCTGTGGCAAACACGATTATAGGGCTTGCCGATGTTGCCTGTCAGTTGCTGTGGGTGATGGCTTGCAAAAGAGCCATAGACATTGCCACCGATGAACAAGCCGGCTCATTGGCCTTGACAATTGCAATCATAGGCCTGCTGATGCTTGCAGAAATTGGTTCACGCGCAGTGAGCCGATGGATACACGCGGTAATAGGAGTGGAGGTGCGCAACAAGACGAGGCTCAAAATATTTGCCCGCCTGTTGCGTGGCGAATGGTTGCACTTGCAGAAACGACACACGGGCGACCTCATAAACCGCCTCGAAGGCGATGTAAACAGCATTACAACGCTGATAACCGAAACTATTCCTGCCACGATTGTGGTGGGAGTGCAACTTGCAGCGTCGTTCGCCCTACTCTTCACAATGAGTCCCATTCTGGCACTTTCGGTTATTGTGGCGTTGCCTGTGGCAATGGTTGCCAGCCGCTTCTACATAAAGAGAATGCGCAAGCTCAACCGTGAGGTGCGCGACAGCGACAGCCGCATACAGGAGGTGCTGCAAGAGAGTTTGCAACACAAGGCACTCATAAAGACACTCGAAAAGAACAGCAACACCGAAGAGAAGCTCACCGCCCTGCAAGAAACACTGAAAGGGCAGGTGCGTAACCGCACAAAATTCTCACTCGGAGCATACAGCCTCACGCAATTAGGCTTTGCCACAGGCTATATAGTGGCATTCACTTGGGGTGTTTACGGGCTGGCAGAAGGGGCGGTAACCTTCGGTACCCTTTCGGCCTATCTGCAATTAGTGGGACTCATTCAACGCCCCACTATGGATTTAAGCCGCTTCATTCCTGGCATTGTATCATCGTTCACCGCCGCTGAAAGGCTTTACGAGCTTGAAGAGATACCCGAGGAACAACAGGGCAAAGGCATAATGCTGAGAGGCACGGCAGGAGTGAGGTTCAAAGGCGTATCTTTCAATTACGGCAACGAAGAGCGTCACATATTCAACAATTTCGACTATGACTTTGCCCCGAACAGTTGCACCGCTATTGTAGGAGAAACAGGAGCGGGAAAAACCACGCTCATACGACTGCTCGTCGCGCTTGTATCGCCACAAAAAGGCAGCATAGAGGTTTATAGCGACAAGGACTGTCACCTATCGACACCCCTCACCCGTTGCAATTTCGTGTATATACCGCAGGGTAACAGCCTTGTGAGCGGCACCATAAGAGATAATCTGCTTATGGGCAACCCCGATGCAACCGAGGAGATGATACAGGAAGCCTTGCACATTGCCTGTGCCGACTATGTAAACAGCCTGCCGCAAGGCATCGACACAGAACTATCGGAGCAGGGAGGCGGATTGAGCGAGGGACAGGCACAGCGCATAGCCGTTGCACGCTCCATCCTGCGCCCGGGAAGCATACTAATATTCGACGAGGCAACATCGGCACTCGACGAGGGCACCGAACTTGAAATGCTGCAACGCCTCACGGAAAGACACACAGGAAAGACACTTATATTTGTGACACACCGCCCAGCAGTAATAAAATTCTGCGACAAAGTGCTAAAAATAGACCGCACACCCGATAATGGTTAAAAAAACACGGGCACACAATAACCGAGAGAAAAACACGTTTAATAAAAGATTAAAAATGACACTATGATTGAATATCTGAAAGGGGAAATTGCCGAGCTCACACCCGCAACAGCCATAATAGAGTGTGGCGGAGTGGGCTACGAAACAAGCATCACCCTGAACACATACAGTGCCCTGCAAGGCAAAAAAGAGACAAAGTTATACATTCACGAGGCCATACGCGAGGATGCACACCTGCTCTTCGGGTTCAGCAACAAGCAGGAACGCGAACTGTTCCTGTTGCTTATATCCGTGTCGGGAATAGGCGGCAACACTGCCCGCACCATCCTATCGGCATTCACAATAACCGAATTGTGCGAAGCTATTGCCACAGGCAACGAGCGAGCCATTAAAAGCGTGAAAGGCATAGGACTTAAAACCGCACAACGCCTTATCGTAGACCTTAAAGACAAAATCTCGGGCATAGGCATCAACTGCACAGAGGGAGCGCAATCGGCCGCAACAATCGACAATGACATTGTAGATGGGGCCGTGTCGGCACTTGTGATGCTTGGCTTCCCCGGCTCGGCAGCATCGAAAGTGGTGCAGGGAATAGCAAAGGCGAACCCCACCGCCACAATAGAGCAGGTTATTAAATTGGCACTCAAAGAACTATAAAGCACAACTGCACCCGATGACAAGACACGCGATACTACTGTTGATTATACTCTGCACAGCCTTCGAACCGATGGTTGCACAGAGTAACGACACACGTTCATCGCGCAAAAGCGGCAAGGCACAAAGCAAGGCGGCAAAAGACACCATAAAGCCCATATACCCAATCTCGCAGATTATTCCCCAAAATCTCGAAGAGACCAAGAAACACCCGATGGACCTGCGTTCCCCCGCAAACATCAAGACCGACACAATATTCAACGAGAAAGATGGCACATACTCCATTGCCACACATTTGGGAGAAGGCAAGCGACTCACCACCCCCATACTCCTGAACCGCGACGAATATGGCAAATGGCTCGCGAGCCGGTCGATGCACAACTATTTCAGGGCAAAAATAGACAAAGATTGGGCCGAAGCAAAAGGCAAGAGCAAGTTCGATTTCACGGATATGCACTTCGACCTTGGCCCTGCCGAAAAGATTTTCGGCCCGGGCGGTGTGAGGATAAAGACACAGGGTAACGCCGAAATAAAGATGGGTTTCTCGATGCAGGAGATTGACAACCCCTCACTAACCGAGCGCAACCGCAAGACCAACAGTTTCGATTTTGACGAGAAAATAAACCTGAATGTCAGAGGCTCGGTGGGCGACAAGATGAATATGGACTTCAACTACAACACCGAGGCCACATTCAGTTACGACGCAAAGAAAATAAACCTTAAATACGAGGGTAAAGAGGACGAGGTTATAAAGCTGCTCGAAGCAGGTAACGTAACCTTCCCCACAAATTCGAGCCTCATAAAGGGAGCAACCTCACTGTTCGGTATAAGGGCAGATATGCAGTTTGGCAAGCTGTTCCTGCAAACAGTTGTGTCGCAAAAGACCTCGAACAGCACCGTTGTCAGTTCCAAAGGCGGCACGCAGTTAAACACATACGAAATAGAGATTACCGACTACGACGAGAACAGGCACTTCTTCCTCGCCCACTACTTCCGCGACAATTACGACCACTCAATGTCGCAGCTTCCCTCAATATTGTCGGGAGTAACCATCAACCGCATAGAGGTGTGGGTAACAAACAAGAGCGGTTCCTACAACAACCCCCGTAACCTTGTAGCCTTCTCCGACCTTGCCGAGCGCGACCACATAGGCAATCCCAATTGGACAGGGACGGGTGCAACGCCCCTGCCCGAGAATAGTGCCAACAGCCTTTACAGCGAGCTTAACACCACTTATTCTGCAATTCGTGACATCGACCAAGTAAACACCGTGCTCAACGGGAACAACAACATATACGGCGGAAAGGACTATGAGAAACTGTCAAACGCACGCCTGTTGTCATCATCGGAATATACGCTGAACAAGAATCTTGGATTTATTTCGCTGAAAACCGCGCTGCGTGCCGATGAAGTGCTCGCAGTAGCCTATGAATTCACATACGCCGGGCAAAGCTATCAGGTAGGTGAATTCTCGACCGATGTACAGGAGTCGAAAAGCACTCTCTTCGTGAAACTGTTGAAGCCAAATTCAGGCTCACCCGACAATAACTGCTGGGACCTTATGATGAAAAACGTCTATTCTCTTGGTGCCCGCGGAGTGAAAAGCAGCGAATTCAAGCTCGATGTATATTATGCCAGCGACAGCCTTGGCACAAACATCACATATCTGCCCGAAGCAAGCCTCAAAAACAACACGCTGTTGCAGATGATGAACCTCGACCGCTTGGACAGCAACAACAAGAAAGCCAACCCCAACGGCATTTTCGACTACATTGAGGGATATACAATAAACTCCTCCACCGGACAGATTTTCTTCCCATCGGTAGAGCCTTTCGGCAGCTATTTGAAGAACAAGATAAACAACGACATTATAGCCGAGAAGTACATATTCCAAGAACTGTACGACTCTACAAAGACCGTAGCCAAGCAGATTGCCGAGAAAGATAAATTCTATCTTATAGGAGAGTACACCGGTTCATCGGCCAACGTGATACACACGGGGGCGACGAATATTCCACGCGGTTCGGTGGTTGTAACGGCCGGCGGTGTCACACTCACCGAAAATTCCGACTATCAGGTAGATTATGCATCGGGAACGGTAACCATTCTGAACCAGAATATCATTGATGCAGGTACCAACGTGCAAGTGTCGCTCGAAAGCAACACACTCTTCAATATGCAACGAAAAACGGTGCTCGGCCTAAACTGGAAATATGAGTTCTCCAAGGAACTGAATTTTGGCGGTACTTTTATGTCGCTCACCGAAAAGCCGCTTACCACAAAGGTGGATATGGGCTCCGAGCCGCTCAACAATAAATTATGGGGCTTTAATCTATCGTGGAAAAAAGAGAGCCAATGGCTCACCAACCTCATCGACCGTTTGCCACTGATAAGCTGCACTGCCCCATCGAGCATAAACTTCACCGCCGAATTTGCCAAGCTCGACGCAGGAACATCGGACGAAGTGCAGAGCGGTGCATCGTATATCGACGACTTTGAGAATACCGAAAATGGCATCGACATTAAGCAACCGACAGCTTGGATCTTGTCGTCGCTACCGGCAAGTATGCCTTACAGCGAGCTCACGAACAATATCCTCACCGGATACGACCGTGCATTGATAAGCTGGTACACCATAGACCCCCTTTTCACACGACACGGCTCCTCGCTCACCCCTGCACACATAAAGAGCGATGTGAACCAACTGTCGAACCACTATGTGCGCGATGTCTATGAACGCGAGCTATACCCCAACAAGGAATCCACCTACGGCGAGAGTTCCATTCTGTCGCTATTCAACGTAACATATTATCCCAACGAAAGAGGCCCCTACAACCTCGACCCCGACCTCGATCCCGACGGCAAGCTGAACAACCCCGAGAAGAGGTGGGGAGGTATTATGCGTCACCTCACTTCGAGCGACTTTGAGAGCGCGAACATCCAATATATCGAATTCTGGATGCTCGACCCGTTCATCTACGACGAAACGAGCAATGGCGGCGACCTTTACTTCAATCTCGGTGAAGTTTCGGAGGATGTATTGAAGGACGGCAAGAAATTCTTTGAGAACGGATTGCCGGCCAACGGCAACAACTACACCTACGAAGAAACAGTGTGGGGCCGTGTACCCACCATTAACAGCCTTGTATATGCCTTCGACAACAACAACGACAGCCGCACACAGCAGGATGTGGGACTAAACGGATTGAGCAGCTATGAGGAGATTGCCCACCCCACATATCAGAACTATCTGAATGCCATCAAAGGCAGGGTGCGTCAGGAGGTGTACGACAGCATTGCAGCCGACCCTGCCGGTGACAAATACCACTATTTCCGCGGTTCCGACTATGATGCTGCACAGAAGAGCATTATCGAACGATACAAATATTTCAACAACACCGAGGGTAACTCACCCTCCACGGCAGGAGAATCGTACAGCAGTGCAGCAAAGAACACTCCCGATATTGAGGACACCAATCAGGACTTTACTATGGACGAATATGAAAATTTCTTCCAATATCATATTTCGTTGCGTCCCGGAGATATGCAGGTGGGCAAGAACTACATCACCGACAAGCGGGCAGTAATGTCGAGCCTGCGCAATGGAGCCATCGAAACTGTAAACTGGTACAAGTTCCGCATCCCTGTTGAGGATTATGAAAAACGGTTCGGAAACATACGCGACTTCACATCCATACGCTTCATTCGTATGTATATGACCTCGTTCAGCAAGCCCATCACTCTGCGCTTTGCGACAATGGAGCTTATACGCGGCGATTGGCGTCCCTATCTGCAACCCATTGCATCGAAGAACAACACTTCGCCGACAGTTTCGGGCGACTTTACAATGTCGGCCGTAAACATTGAAGAGCACGGCGACAGAAAGCCCGTGAACTATGTGCTGCCGCCCGGCATCAGCCGTGTGATAGACCCCAGCCAGCCACAGTTGCGTCAGGACAATGAACAGGCCCTGTCGTTGCAGGTGAACAACCTCGGCAGCAAGGAGTCGCGAGCCGTTTACAAGAAGAGCAACCTCGACATACGACAATATGAGCGCATTCAGCTATATGTACACGCCGAGGCACCGGAGAACGACCTGACCAATCTGGGACACAATGAAATGTCGGTGTTCATACGCTTGGGCTCCGACTACAAGAGCAACTACTACGAATATGAGGTACCCTTGCAGGTAACGCCTCCCGGCACATACGATATCTATTCGGGAAGTTCGGCAGGCATAGTATGGCCCGAGTCGAACATAATAGACATTCCGCTCACAAAGCTCACAAGCGCAAAGGTTAACCGCAACACATTGCGCAACAACGCCACAAGCGGAGTAACCAACACCACCATTTATAGCGAATATGACAATTCCAACCCCAAAAACAGAATAAGCATCGTGGGCAACCCCACGTTGGGAGAGGTAAAAGTGATGATGATTGGTGTGCGCAACAACACCGCAAGTGCAAAATCGGCTATCGTGTGGGTAAACGAAATGCGTATGCTCGGCTTTAACAACAAGAGCGGATGGGCGGCACAGGGCAACCTGAATGTCAAGTTGTCGGACCTCGGTTCTTTATCGGCGCAAGGACGCATTGAAACTGCCGGCTTTGGAGGATTGGAAGAGAAACTCGCATCGCGTCGCACCGACGATTATTACCGTTACACAATAACGGGAACATTCGACCTTGGCCGTTTCCTCCCGGCAGCGGTAAAACTCTCATTACCCACATACTACTCGTTTACCGAGGAGGTAACATCGCCACTTTACAGCCCGTTCGACACCGACCTGCTGCTCGACGATGTATTGGACTCATACACCGGCACAATGCGCGACTCCATCAAGCATATATCCGAGACCCGCTCACGAATAAGGAATTTCAGCATAAGCAACGCGAAACTTAATATCGCCAGTGCTACGCCTATGCCCTACGACCCGGCAAACTTCACATTCAGTTTCTCTTATTCAAAGACCGAGAATAGCGGAATTACCATAGACTGGGAGGATAAACTCAATTGGAAGGCATCTATTGCCTACAATTACAGCAACCCGCTGAAAGTAATAAAACCATTCGAGAAGATAAAAAGTAAATCGAAATGGTTAAAAATATTCAAGGAGTGGGGTTTCAACCCTATGCCGCAAAGCATTTCGGCCAACACCGACATTGTGCGCAGCTACCACGAATTGCAGCGTCGCGACCTTAACTCCGTGTCGGGAAATAACGAAATTCCCCTCACATTCTCGCAGCAGTTCAGCTGGAACCGCAGCCTTAATATCAAATGGGACCCCACAACCAACCTGCGTGCCAACCTCAGCACCGGAACAAATGCCGAAATTACGGAACCCTTCCTGCCTGTCAACAAGGACCGTTACCCCAACGAATATGCTATATGGAAGGACTCTGTGAAGCGTAGCATAAAGGAGTTTGGCCGCCCGCTCACCTACCAGCAGAGCTTCTCGGCATCATACAATCTGCCACTGAACAAAATACCTATATTCGAGTGGATGAACGCCGATGCCAGCTACACATCATCATACAACTGGGCACGAGGCAACAATTTCAATGGCGAGAATCTGGGAAACAACATCTCGAACAAGAGGAATGTTACCATAAAAGGAAACTTCAATATGGAGAAGTTGTACAACCTTATTCCTTACCTCGAAGAGACCAACAAGCGTTTCGCATCGAGTAACAAGAAAAGCCGCAGCACAGTCAAGGCAAAGACTCAAAAGACAAAGCCCAAGAAAGTAAAGCCCTTTACAAAAGAGGTTACGTTGAACGTGGACAGCACCACAACCCTTACCCATAATTTGAAGAGCAAGAAACTCGAAATAAACGCACGCACAAAGGGTGGACAGAAATATAAACTCAAATATAAGGTTATTGACGAGAATAAGATACTCATAAAGAACCGCGACAGCATACCTGTGAAGATTACCATCATCCCCAAAATAAAAGAGGAGGGAGAAAGAAGCACATTCGCAAAGGTTATGCAATACCCCACCCGTGCGCTTATGATGTTGCGCAGCGTGTCGATTAACTACACCAATGCCTATGCAATGAACCTGCCGGGCTTTATGCCCGAAGCGGGCGACATTTTCGGACAGAACCGCAACAACGGTTATCTGGCTCCCGGACTCGACTTTGCATTCGGCTTCACAAGCGACAGTTATCTGCAAAAAGCACAGCAAAGAAACTGGCTGTTGAAGAATGAGGATATTTCGGCACAGGCAACCACCACTGCCGGCGAGGACCTGCAAGTGAGAGCCACTCTTGAACCTTTCAAAGAGCTGAAAATAGACCTTAACGCAAGCTGGACACGCAACAAGAGCCGCACCATTCAATTTATGTTCGATGGAATGCCTTACAGCGAGTCGGGTGGCTTCTCGATGACCACAATATCGATAGGCAGTTCTTTCGACATTGGAAAGGCCGGCAATAATTATCAGTCGGATACTTACGATAAATTCATCGAGAATATAGAGACTATACGCCAGCGTGTGGAAAGCCGATACACGAACAGCGTATATCCCGCATCGAGCAGTCTCGCAGGACAGCCCTACAACCCCGAGAATGGTGCCGTGAACCGCTACTCGACCGACGTACTTATTCCGGCGTTTTTAAGTGCGTATACAGGAGGGGATGCTACGAGCCAGTCGCTCGACCTCTTCCCCAATTTTATGCGTATGCTGCCCAACTGGAAGATTAGATATTCGGGCCTCTCGAAACTCTCGTTCCTTAAAAAATATTTCAAGAGCGTGAACATAGAGCACGGCTACAAGAGCGTGTATGCAGTGGGTTCTTACAGCACCTATTCTACATATATGGAATATACCAACGGAATTGGATTCATAAACAATTCGACAACCAATATGCCTGTTCCAAGCAGCCGATACGATATAAGTTCTGTTTCAATCAACGAATCGTTCTCGCCGCTCATAGGTATTGATGTTACAACAAACAGCAACCTCACCATCGGTGCCAAATTTATAAAATCGAGAGTGCTCAATTTGAGCCTCACTGCCATTCAGCTTGTGGAAACACACACCGAGGAGATTGCAATAAACATAGGTTACAAGATTGTGAACTTCAAACTGCTGAACAAATGGCTGGGCGACGGCAAGAAGGCGAAGAAAAAGAAAGGAAAGGATAAGGAGAGCCAAAGCATTGGCAGTGACATTAACCTGCGTGCCGATTTTTCGTTCAAGAATAACAGTTCTTTGTGCCGCAGCATAGATTTAGGCACCACACAGGCTACGAGCGGAAACAAGTCGTTCAACTACTCGTTCACTGCCGATTATGCTTACAGCAAGAACCTCACATTCAGTCTTTATTTCGACAGGCAGAGAACCGTTCCGTTAATCTCGTCGAGTTCCTACCCCACTACCACCACCGATTTTGGAGTGAGTATGCGCTTCTCGTTGAACAAATAAACAAAAGGCGGTAACCTTTAAAAAACAGGTTACCGCCTTTTGTGTGGAGGTTGAATAGTATTCCTATTTTTGGCTCACCGGCAAAGAGTCGGCAGCGAAGCGTTCACGGGTTTTCTTCACAAAAGTTATATGCCGCTCGGCCTCGGCAGCCATTTGGCGGAATTCGGCAATGGATTTAAGTATTTTGGACAATTCGGCAACGGAGGCGATGGCCTTGGCATCGTCGGCGCGCAGAGTGTATTTACTGCTACCCTCCTTGCCCGTGAGCTCCACCGTAACAGGCTTTGTCGCCACCGATATAAAATCAATAATGCCGCCATCCTCGCCATATATAAAGTCGAGGCGTTCGTTATTTACCCCCAAATTACGGAAATTATGCGAGGAGAAGGCCTTGTCGCACGATACATAGCTGTCGCCCGACGATACTTTCACCGCTGTGTGGGCAATTCTTTTTCCACGATAGACCGATGTGAGATAAGCAGTTCCGCTCTCGGTGACACGCGCACGCAAGAATGAGTTGAATACATTTACGCGGTTGGCCTGCGAGGGGGACACATAGGAGCCTTCATCCTGATAGCGGCTGTTCTTTTCAAACTCAAAGGAGGGTAACAGACTGTCGCGTTGCGCCGACAGTGTTGCTATCATTCCGTTGCAATAATCGAGGGTGCGTTGCTGCTCGGCAAGTTCAATGTCGCGCATAAGCTCCAATGCTCCGCGACGGGCTTCGAAAGCCTTGGGGTAGGAGTTTCTTATGCTGTCTATAAGCATCTTCGCATTCTGGTACTCACCCGCCGAGAAGGAGGTTGCGGCCTCTTGCAACAGCCGTCCGGCCTTGCTGTCGGCCGACTCGCCACACGACACTGCAAACAGCAGGGCTGCTGCAGCCGGAAATAGATATCTCTTTTTCATAATTTTTAATTTTATTGTGGCGAAGATAATACTTTTCTCAAAAATACAAACTGCAACATACGCAGAATAAGCGACAAAGCCATCTATTTGCTATTTTTATATCTTTCAATTTTATTTATACGGCAAAAATAGGTATCTTCGCGCAACATAAATAACATATATATATTATGTACAGGCCCACCAAAGAAGAACTTTGCAAATTGATAGACACACCTATATTCCGCAAAATATCGGAAACTGCCGACGAACTTGGAATGGAGTGTTATGTGGTTGGAGGATATGTGCGCGACATTTTTCTCGAAAGGCCATCGACCGACATTGATGTGGTGGTGGTGGGCAAAGGCATAGAAATGGCACGCGCTTTCGGCAAGAAGCTGGGAAAAGGGGCGTACGTTTCGGTTTATGCCAATTTCGGCACGGCGCAGGTGAAATACAAGGGACACGAGATTGAGTTTGTGGGTGCGCGACGTGAGTCGTACAGCCACGATTCACGCAACCCCATCGTGGAGGATGGCACGCTCGAAGATGACCAGAACCGTCGTGACTTTACCATAAATGCAATGGCTATATGCCTAAACAGCAAGAGGTTCGGAGAATTGGTCGACCCTTTCGACGGAATTCTCGACCTTGAAGACCGCATAATACGCACCCCGTTGGAACCGGGAATCACATTCAGCGACGACCCGCTGCGTATGTTGCGATGCATACGTTTCGCCACACAGCTTAACTTCTACATAGAGGACGAAACATTCGAGGCTTTGTGCCGTAACAAAGAGCGCATAAAAATCATCTCACGCGAAAGAATTAACGAGGAACTGAACAAAATTCTCCTCTCGCCCATCCCCTCGAAAGGGTTTATAGAGCTCGACCGCTGCGGTCTTCTGGAACTTATATTCCCGCAACTAACCGCAATGCAAGGGGTGGAAACAAGAAACGGTTACGGGCACAAGGAGATGTTCTACCACACTTTGGAGGTTCTCGACAATGTGGCCAAGAAGAGCGACAACCTGTGGCTGCGATGGGCGGCACTGCTCCACGACATTGGCAAGCCAAAGACCAAGCGTTGGGACCCTGTGCTCAAATGGACCTTCCACAATCACAATTTTGTGGGCGAGAAGATGACGGCACACATATTCAAGGAATTCAAAATGCCGCAGAACGAGAAGATGCGCTACGTTGCCAAGCTCGTGGGCCTGCATATGCGCCCCATTGCCATTGCCGACGACATTGTTACCGACTCGGCGGTGCGTCGCCTTCTATTCGATGCAGGCAACGACATCGACGACCTGATGCTGCTGTGCGAGGCCGACATTACATCGAAGAACGAACAGCGCAAAAAGCAGTTTCTCAACAACTTCCGCATAGTGCGCCAGAAACTGAAAGACATTGAGGAGAAGGACCGCATACGCAACTTCCAGCCTCCCGTGGACGGCGGCGAGATTATGAGAATGTTCGCTTTGCCCCCCTGCGACAAAGTGGGACAATTAAAAAGCCTTGTAAAGGATGCCATACTCGATGGAGTAATACCCAACGAGTATGAGGCTGCACGCAACCTCCTCGTTCAGGAGGCGGCGAAGATGGGACTAACTCCGCAAGAATAATCGGTGACAATGCAATATTGCAAGCAGTTTGCAAGAAATTTGCACTACATTCGCACAATAAAAACCTCACAAATGAAGAACATACTGATTGCAATCTTGGCAACAGCCACTATGGCGGCTGCCGCACAGGAAATTACATACGGACAATATATGGAGCGCGTGCTCACCGGCAACATCGCACTCACGGCGCAGAAACTCAACATTGATATTGCCGCAGCCAACGTAAAGGCCTCAAAAACACACAACGACCCCACACTTGCCGTAACATACAGCAACAACGAAAATTGGGACAAGAAACTCGGATGGGCCATAGAGGGGGAATTAAGCCGCAGTTTCACATTCGGAGTGCGCAGCGGCAGAATCGAGGTTGCCCGCGAACAACAGAATGAGACGGCAGCCCTTTTGGAGGAGTACCTGCGTAATTTCCGCGCCGATGCTACAATAGCCTACCTCGAACACCTTAAAGCAATGGCACTGCAACAGATTGAGAGCAACAACGAGAAGGACCTCGCTTCGGTTGCCCGCAACGACAGCCTGCGATACATAAAAGGTGACATTGCAAAATCCGATTGGCTCGACAGCCGTATGGCGGCAGGCCTTGCACACAACAACCGCCTTGCCGCCGATGCTGCGGTGAGAAGCACTGCAATAAAGCTCGGCTATTATATGGGCGACCTTAACGGAGCCGAAAATTTAAGAGGGGCCGGCACGCTCGAAAGTCAAGAACCTATCTACCCCATCGACACCTATCTGGAACGCGCCACCGACAACCGCGCCGACCTGCAAGCAGCCCTGTGCCGGGTGGATATTGCCGAGGCCTCGCGCAAATTCAACGCAGCACAACGCCGCACCGACATTGACATAACCGTTGGAGCCACCTACAACCGCGGTGCCCGTGCCGAAGAGCCCTACGACCCATCGTTCACCACCGTAAAGGCCGGCATTGCCATTCCCCTGAAATTCTCGAACCTGAACAACGGTGCCCGCACAGCCGACCGGCTCATTGTGCAACAAGCCCGACAAGAGGCCGAGAATGCCGCCCTCATAGTGCAAAGTGAGGTTAAACAGGCCTATAATGAATACCTTTACGCCATAATGCAGACACAGACATTCACCCGGCAAATGGTAGATGAAATGGCTCAAATTGTGGCAAGCAAAAGAAAGGCATACGAACTTGGCGAAATTCCCTTCCTCGACTACATTTCCATTGAACACCGACAAAATGAAATGGCCGGCAACTACATCGAGTCGCTCTTTAACAAGGCTGTGAGCTGGGTGGAACTGCAAAGAGCCACCGGATGCAATATGGAATTCTCCACGCAACCCATAAACGAATAATGGCCAAACTGCACCGTCACCTGTCATAATCACCCAAAAATGAGGTAAAAAGAACAATTTGGCAACTTCACATTTGACGGTTGCGAATAAATTTCCTATCTTCGCGCAGTCAAACGAGTACGAAGCTGTTGCCCTTGTAGTTCAACGGATAGAACGAAGGTTTCCTAAACCTTAAATTTGGGTTCGATTCCCAACGGGGGTACTTGTCTGAATAAAAACATAGGGGTTCAACAATCGCATACAATCTATAATGAAAAGGAAGAATATTGCCATCTTGTCGAAAGACGGAACAAGCTATCTGTTACCTTTCATCCTTGTTACTTCGTGCTTTGCCCTTTGGGGGTTTGCCAACGACATTACCCACCCGATGGTGAAGGCTTTCTCAAAAATTTTCAGGATGAATGTAACCGAGGGCACCTTGGTACAGGTGGCGTTCTATGCAGGTTATTTTGTAATGGCATTGCCGGCTGCCATTTTCATAAGAAAATTCTCCTATAAGGCCGGAATTCTGCTGGGGCTCGCCCTGTATGCTGTGGGCGCGTTGCTCTTCTTCCCCGCAAAGATGAGCGGAGCCTATTTCCCTTTCCTTATGGCCTATTTTATTCTCACCTGCGGCCTATCGTTCCTCGAAACAAGTGCCAACCCCTATATTCTGTCGATGGGCAGCGAGGAGACTGCCACGCAGCGTCTGAACCTTGCACAAGCATTCAACCCCATCGGTTCGCTTATGGGAATGTATGTGGCAATGAATTTTATTCAGGCGAAGCTCAACCCGTTGAGCACAAGCGAGCGTGCGATGCTGGGCGATGCGGAATTTGAGGCACTCAAAGAGGCCGACCTCAACATTCTCACTGCACCCTATCTTGCAATAGGCATCATCATTGCCATCATATTCCTGCTTATTTTCTTTACAAAGATGCCAAAGAACGGCGACAAGGACACAAGCATCAATCTTGGTGCTACCATAAAGAGGCTGGCAAAGATAAGCAACTATCGCGAGGGTGTTATTGCGCAATTCTTCTATGTGGGTGCGCAGACTATGTGCTGGACCTTTATCATACAATATGGCACACACATATTTATGCTCGAAGGAATGGAGGAGAGGGCTGCCGAGATTCTCTCGCAGAAGTTCAACATTGCGGCGATGGTGATTTTCTGTTGCAGCCGCTTTATATGCACGTTCCTGTTACGCTTCATAAAGCCCGGGCTGTTGCTCACCATTCTTGCAATAGGCGGTTGCATCTTCACTACCGGAGTGATTATATTTGAGAATGTTTACGGGCTCTATTGCCTTGTTGCAATTTCGGCCTGTATGTCGCTGATGTTCCCCACAATATACGGTATTGCGCTGCGCGGCCTCGGCGAGGATGCGAAGTTCGGCGCGGCAGGGCTCATTATGGCTATTTTGGGAGGGTCGGTACTGCCACCCTTGCAAGCTGCAATGATAGATATGGGAACGATTGCCGGAATGCCTGCGACACACTTGTCGTTCACTCTCCCGCTCATCTGTTTCATTGTTATTACCATCTATGGTTACAGAACCAATACAAGATTCAAGCATTGTGCCTGATTGTACAAACATACAAATATTATCAAGAGGGTGACCCAAAAGTAAAAATGGGTTGCCCTCTTAGTTTTTCTTCATATATGTCCATTCATACCATCTATAAATAAAAATATAGCTATTCCTTTGATAAACATTGGAATAGCTATTGTTTGTTTGGAAAATGTTTA
>JAFTUV010000039.1 GCA_017466065.1 Bacteroidaceae bacterium | reverse complement strand
GGTGATTATATACAATGTTACACTTGTTTGTCATTTCGATGGAGCGGAGCGACGAGAAATCTGGATATCAGCATTGTTGAGATTTCTCACATTGACTTTTGCCCCTACGGGCGTCGACCGTTGGTTCGTTCGAAATGACAGTTTCTTATCAGTTTTTCTATTGGTGTAAAATTATATATAATTGCCATAATATATAGCTACGGGAGTTTCGGTAATCAATAACAAAGGAAGCTATGGAATATGTAGAAATAGACAAGCAAGTGGAAGAACTTTTGTCCACTTTGTCGCGCCGCCTGTCGGGTGAGGATATTGCAAGAATAAAGGATGCATACGAGTTTGCCAAGGAGGCACACAAGGAGCAGCGTCGCAAGTCGGGTGAGCCATATATTATACATCCCATTGCCGTTGCCCGCATCGTAGCCGAGGAACTGCGTCTCGGTGCCAATCCCATCATTGCAGCCTTTCTGCACGATGTAGTCGAGGATACCCCCACAACCATAGAAGACATTGAGGCACGTTACGGGGCCGATGTTGCATTCCTCGTGAACGTAATAACCAAAAAGAAAAAGAAAGAGTACGATGCATCGAAGCAGATAGACAACTACAAGCAGATGCTCGACTCCATACACTACGACATACGCGCCCTCCTCATTAAACTGTCCGACCGCTTGCACAATATGCGCACCCTCGAAAGTATGCGCCCCGACAAGCAGATGAAAATCGCCGGAGAGACCGATTATTTCTATGCCCCCCTTGCCCACCGTTTAGGCCTTTACCACATTAAGCGTGAACTCGAAAATCTCTCGTTCCGTTACCGTTGCCCCCGCGAATACGACCTCATAGAGCGACTCCTCGCCGAAGAACAGGCAAAGAAAGAGCAAACCCTCGCACCCTTTATGCAACAAATAGAAGATATGTTGCAAAAATGCGGAATATATATGGGACGCACCGAGCTATGCTGCCGCGGCCCCTATAACACTTGGAAAAAGATGCACGCCACAGGCTGCGACTTCCGTCACGTCGAAGGCAAGTTCTATGTGCGCATCATCTACCCCAACACCCACGACTACTCCGAGAAGGATGTGAGCCTCAAAATATACTCGATGCTCACCGACCGCTTCAAGGAGAAGCCAGCCTCGGTAGCCAACTTCATCGACTCACCCAAAGAGAACGGTTACCAGAGTTTCCACGTCAAGCTGCTCACTCCCAACGGCACTTGGGAAGAGGTACACATTTCGTCTGAACGAATGGTGCGCAAGTCGCAATTCGGCTGCGTGAGCGAAAGCTCGGAAACAAATATCACCAACTGGCTCGAAAAATTCAAGCTGCTCCTTCAAGATATGGCACACCACGGCAAGGAGGTGGAATATATGGAGGGCGTAACCTCATCGTTCTACAACGACGACATAATGGTGTTCACCCCCAAAGGCAACTGCATAATACTGCCCACGGGAGCCACAGCCCTCGACTTTGCCTTTGAAATTCACAGCGAGCTTGGAGCACACGCCCAGTATGCCCGTGTCAACGGCACCCTCTGCTCCATAAAAACCGTGCTTCGTCGTGGCGACTGCGTGGAGATAGGGCAGAATATGAACGTTGTGCCCAAACGCGATTGGCTGGAACACGTGTCAACCTACAAAGCAAAATCGCACCTCAACCGCATATTGAGCAAGCAACGCAAATTACAATACGAACGTTGCGAAAATTGTCACCCCCTGCCCGGCGACGAAGTTATAGGCTTCATAAATCCCGACGGCAGCATCAAGGTGCACCGTCGCGACTGTAAGTCGGCAATACGCCTCGCCTCGCAACGTGGCGACGACATTGTAGCCGTGAATTTCGAAGAGGATGCCGATTTTCTCTACCCCGTGAACGTGAAAATTGTGGCAGTCGATCGCTACCATCTGCTCATCGACCTCATCGACTGCATAACCAACAAACTGAAACTATCCCTGTTGCATCTGCACACCGAATGTCACGACGAGATTGTAAACTGCTCCGTGGTATTCTCCGTTCACTCCTCGGCCGAATTGCAGGAGGTAATCTCCAATGTGTCGCAGATTGAGGGAGTCGATGAAGTGAGTCAGAAGATAGAGTAGTGCAGAATCTCTATACCACATTATATTAAAAGTCCCAAGCAAAATAATTTTGCTTGGGACTTTTAATATTTAGCAACTGCTTGAATTTAATTACTCTTCAAAGCCGTTGGGGTTGTTCTTCTGCCAATTCCAGCTGTCGCGGCACATTTCCTCAATGCCGAATTGAGCCTTCCAGCCAAGCTCGGCTTCTGCCTTTGCAGGGTTGCAGTAGCAGGTTGCAATGTCACCCGGGCGACGGGGCTTGATGGCGTAGGGAACGGGAACACCGTTGGCCTTTTCGAATGCTTTTACTACATCGAGAACCGAGTAGCCGTGGCCTGTACCGATGTTGTAGATGGCGATGCCTTTCTTCTCTACGATGGCCTTCAATGCAGCAACGTGAGCGCGTGCAAGGTCGACAACGTGGATGTAGTCGCGCACACCTGTTCCGTCGTGTGTGTCGTAGTCGTTACCGAACACACCAAGCTCGGCGCGTTTGCCCACAGCTGTCTGTGTAATGTAGGGCATAAGGTTGTTGGGTATTCCGTTGGGGTTCTCGCCTATTGTTCCGCTCTTGTGGGCACCGATGGGGTTGAAGTAGCGTAGAAGAACGATGTTCCACTCGTTATCGGCTTTCTGAATATCCATAAGCACCTCTTCGAGCATTGATTTTGTCTGTCCGTAGGGGTTCGTGCAGTGGCCTTTGGGGCACTCCTCGGTAATGGGGATTATTGCGGGGTCGCCGTAAACGGTTGCGCTCGACGAGAATATCATATTCTTGCAACCGTTCTTGCGCATTACATCGGCAAGAACGAATGTTCCGTTCATATTGTTCTCGTAATATTCGAGGGGTTTTGCGCAGCTTTCGCCCACAGCCTTTAAGCCGGCAAAGTGTATACAAGCGTCGAATTTGTGCTCGTCAAAAACTTTCTGCAAGCCTTCGCGGTCGCGGATGTCTACCTTGTAGAAGGGTACCTCTTTGCCAATGATTTTGGCAACACGTTTCAATGAGATGGGAGAAGAGTTGTCGAGGTTGTCAACTACAACAGCTTCGTGGCCGGCTTCGGTGAGCTCAATCAAGGTGTGGCTTCCTATGAAGCCTGCACCACCGGTTAGTAGAATTTTCATTTTGGTTAAAGTTTTATTGGTTGTAAATAATATTCATTATACAATGCAGGCATCTGTTTCCCATAGGCTTTTGCGAGTGGTAGGGTGCTTTGCGAGGGAATATATAATTCCTAATGTCGCAAAGTTAAATATTCTTTTTAAGAATGCAAATTCTTTATCTTCTTTTTGTGTGGCCGATGCCTTTTATGCTATACTTTTTCTGTGGGTATATTGCCTGTGTTTGTCGTTTTTTAGGTATTTTTGTGCCTGTTCGCTCTCTTTGTGTGGCGGTTACAAATTATGGAAACAGATAAAAAGAGTATATTTCAACGCCCTGTGTGGGTTGTAGTGTTTGCCCTGTCGGCTGCGGTGGCGTGGGGCTGGGCCTATCCGCTTATAAAATTAGGGTTTGCCGAGTTTGGCATTCTTCCGCAGATGACTGCCGATAAGATGCTTTTTGCAGGTGTTAGGTTCACGCTTGCCGGGCTCATTGTGCTTGCCATTGCCCGTGTCACACGACGCAACTTTACGATGCTCCGTTCCGATGGGTGGTGGTATGTTTCCTTTTATGGATTGCTGAACACAGCGTTGCATTATGCATTCTTTTACATTGGCTTGTCGCACAGTGCCGGGGCGCGTGCTGCCATTCTTAATTCCTTGGGAGTTTTTATGCTGGTGCTACTGGCTTGTCTGTTTTTCAGAAGCGACAGGCTCACTCTTCGCAAGGTTGCAGGCTGTGTGCTCGGCTTTGCCGGTGTGCTTGCTCTTAATATGGGTGGCGGAGAGAGTAGGGAGTTTACTTTCTCGGGCGATGGAATGATTGTGCTCAATGCCCTGTGTGCGGCCTTTGCCGGGCTGCTTACACGCGGCCTTGGCGAGCGTGTCGATGTTTTTGTGGGTACAGGGTACAGCCTTGCCATAGGCGGAGTGATGCTTGTGGTGCCGAGCTTTTTTATGGGTGCTGCGTTGCCGTTGGTTACTCCTTTGGGCATAGGAATTCTGGCACTCCTTGTGGGTATCTCCACAATGGGGTTTATGCTCTACAATAAACTTATCAGCTGTAATCCGGTGGGCAAGGTGGCAATCTTCAATTCCCTTATTCCGGTGGTGGGTGCCGTTACATCGTGCCTCTGCCTCTCGGAGCCTTTTTATTGGAAATATCTCTTTGCGGCTTTGCTGGCAATGGCCGGCATTTATGTGATTAATCGCGGGAAACGATAGGATGATTATCCTTTCACTGTGCGAAAATCAATTCCGGCAGTGACATTATACCCTTCGTTGTAGAGTGCAAGCAATTTGTCGGTGTTACGTTCCATACGGTCGACGGTGATGGGCCTTTCGGGGCGTATGACGGTTAGTTCGCCACGTTCTTCGAGATCTTCCACAAGTGCTATCTGGTTGTTGTACATTTCGTTGCGTCGGCGTATGGCCTCGCGCAGCTCGGGGTATTTCCGATAGTAGAAAAACGGTACCCGTGCGGGCTTGCTTGGCTTGCGGTAGCCTTTGTTGCGTGTGAGCACCACTATGTTGTTGGTGTATCCCTGTGAACGGGCACGCAGCAGGGGAATAGAGTCGGCAATGCCGCCGTCGAGCATAGGCTCGCCGTCGATATAAGCGATGGGGGTTACAAACGGGAGACTGCTCGATGCTTTCACAATCTCTATTATGCGTTTGGGATTTTCTTTTTCATCGTAATAACAGGCCTCTCCGCTTTTGCAGCTGGTGGTTACCATTTCAAACTTTTCGCTGCATCGGGCAAAGGCATCGTAGTCGTACGGGATAATCTCCTCGGGGAAGGTGTGGAAGAGTAGTTCGAAGTCCATTATGCAGCCTTTCAGCAACAGATGCTTCAATCCTATGTAATTGTGCTTTTTCAACAGGTCGATATTGGCATATTTTGCTCTGCCGCGTTGTCCCGACATATATGAAAGGCCGTTACAGGCTCCTGCACTCACGCCCACGGTGTAGGGGAAGCGTATTCCACGGTCCATAAGACAATCGAGCACACCGTTTGTGAACACGCCTCGCATTCCTCCTCCTTCGAGTATTAGGCCCGACGTTTCTGTGATATTGACGATTTTTCCTTCCATATTTGCAAACGCTTGTTCTTAATTGCTCACAAAAGTAGTGCTTTATAACCAAAAAGTCAAATTTTATTTTCTATTAGCAGTAGGCTGATGTTGACGGCAAGCGAGGTGAACTGCCGAAAGCTACCGTGCAGACGATGGTGAACAAATATAACAAGCAGAGGGTGGCCGACCCGTATGCGTTGAGCAAGGAGGTTTCCGTGGTTGTGGATGGCAATACCTATAACGGTGTTGTAGCCGAGGCGGAGAATGAGGACGGGATGATTACCGTGCAGTTCTCCACACCGCAGGGTGAAACGGTTATGCAGTTCACTCGCGAGGAGCTCGACGGTGCGCAGGGTGAGCTGTCTAATGGGTTATCTAATGGGTTATCTAATACTCAACAGCCGGCAAGTGAGGTATCACAGCCCCAACGGGTTGAAATTCCCAAAGAGGGCAGGGGCAGGAGTGCCCGGCCTGCGTATCATCTTGTGCCCATAGAGCGCACTTTGGAGGAGTTGCATAACAATGAACTCTCCCCCGAGGAGATTGGGGCGTTCATCGACAATAACATTACCGAGGCGCAGGGCGAGCTGCGAAGAGTGGAAACTGCCGCGCCGAAGATGGGAACGAACATTGCGGAGTACAAGGCTGCAAAGGCCGAGTGGCAGAAGAAGAAAGATGCTGTTCAGGCGAAGTTGGATTATTATGCTGCACTGAAAAAGCGTGAGGCGGAGATTGAGCGCAGCGAGTTGCAGGAGGCGGCCGATGCTCCTGTTGAGGTTGCGGAGGGTATTGCAACGCCCGACGAACTTGTTTCCACTTATTTGGGCGGCATAAAGATTACTCCCGAGAGTTTCAAACGCGAAACGGGACTTGGTAATGCGGAGCAGCAGAAACTTGTGGGCTACATTGCGAGCGAGGATAAAGGCGGCGTGTCGGTAGAGAGAGCTGCGGAGGCTATTGCCGAGAACTACGGTGATGAGCTTGCGGGCGCAGGCTTTAAGGGCGATGTGCAGGATATAAGGGATATGATTATATCGGTTCTTGCCGATGGCAACCCAAAAACATACGCGAAGCGTGGGGCCGAGCAGAGAGCGAAAGCCGAGGCCGATGCACGACGCGAGGAGATTGCATCGTTCATCAAACAGGCGTATGATATGGAGCTCGACGATTACATTACATACGAAGAGAATGTTCTTCCTCGTGTTATTCAGGATTACACAGGCTTTGATGAACAGGAGTATTATAGTATTTTAGCAAACGAATATCAAAAAGAGAGTAGTTATGACACCGAAAGAGAAAGCGAGAGCACTGGCCGAGGCGGTAATATATTGCAGGCGGAACAACCTGTTGATGCCACAAGAGTTGACTCTGTTGGAGAAGGGAACGAAGGAGGAGCGGTTCCAAGTGATGTGCAAGGCGGTAGCCAGAATGGAGCTAATGAGCAAGCGCAAAGCGTAAACTCGTTTGATGCTTTGCCGAGCGAAGGCGACTTGGGCACAGCCAATGCAGTTGCACAAGGAGAGGCAGAAGTAACCGAACCTGTCGGGGAAACCGGCAAGTTGCCGGCAAGTGGTGAGCAAGTGTCATTGGTTGACAACCAAGGCAACCCTATTGATGATAACGGCCGTCTTATTGTTGAAGAGGTCGCTTATATTGATGATATTACCGACGAAGATTTTGAAAATCCCACGAGAAATGTGCGATTGCCTGCTGTGCCGGAGAATGTAGCTACTGCGATTGGGACACAGGGAAGACCTGTGGTGATTAAAAAGAACGTGTTTGAAAAGAACGGGAACACTCACGTTGAATTGGAGCCGGAAGACAGCAGAAATATATTGCGTTCTGCGTTATATAACCCCAATATTGTGGGCTCGACACAGCCGATAAAGCGACCGGATTATAAAGTTGCCATTAAAACCGGTGAACAAAATGCCGTTGTGGTACTTGATGTTTATCGAGGAAAAGATGTCGTTGAGATTGTTGGTTGGAGAATGGTAAATGAGAAAGGTCTTGCAAAAATGCAAAGACAAGCCGAGCGAGAGGGCGGGCAATTCCTCATACTTTCTCCCAATGACGGGTCGGCAGCAGCCCTTTCTGCTCTTCCGCTCGGTTTGTCTTCCACAAGCGAAGATAGTGCGCCTGTTTCTATTTCGCAAGAGAATGGGCAAAAAAGTGGCGAAAATGCGCAAACTGCCCAATCAAACGCCGAAAATCGTACAATTTCCACGGAAAATGGGCCAATAGTTGAGGAAAAGTCTGTTGAGAGAGAGCAGGTGGGGCCGTTTGGCAGGATATATACTCAATTCAAAAATAAGTTCGAGGAGGCATTTGATTTCCTTGTTAAAGAGGGAACCGGTGATGCAACTGCTGTTTTTGAGCGTAGTGATATTGGAGAAATTGACCTTGTGTGGGGCGATGAAAAAGGTGGATTACGCCATATTATCGAGAAACATACCGGTGAGGGAAAGAGTTTTTCAACGTATGATGATGCTAAAAATTCTATTGCCGACATCTTAAAGAATGGGGATGTTGTATTCAGTAATGGTGACAAGATTGTAATAAAGAAAGGTCATAAATTAATTACACTTCGTAAAAATGTAAGGGAGAAGGGCAAAAAAACAGCCGATAAGAACTGGGTTCTCACGGCTTATGATGAAACAAAAGCTGATGGCACAAGTGCTATAAGTGACACCAATAAAGGGCAAGCTGCACAGCCCACTGATGTTTCTGCCGACAAAGATAATAATACTCCCGATAAAAAGCAAATAACAGAGCAAATAGCAGAGGATAAGAAGAACCTATCTGTATATGCGAACAGGGATTTAAAACAACTTGTAAAGAGTATTGAGGATGCTTTACCGCAACTGTCTTATAATGCAGTTCACGCATCGGAGCAAGATTTTGAGAAAGCCGATAATGAATTGAGAAAATGGCAGATAAGATTGGCGGCGGCAAAAGAGTTGCTTGAAGAACGAGATAACGGGGATTGGAAGAGTGAGTTTGGTGTAAAACTCTCTTATAATAAAAATCTTGCTATCGAAGATGTAAAAACTCTCTTTGATAACTTAAATGAAGACAAAGCGGTAGGTGAACTTTTTGATAAAGTTTATAAGGTTGCAAAACGATTGGGGTTAAAAATCAAAATAAGCGACCAGCTATCAACGGCTATGGGCAGTGCCGGCACAGATGGTATTGTAAAGTATGCTGCTGCTCTTTTCTATGCTCCGCATACCAATCAAAGCCGGGCTACCACGTTGTTGCACGAACTTATACACACGACAACAATGTATGCTACTGCATTGCACGGTGTGAGAAATAAAGGTGGTGTGCTCACGGATATGTATAACGGTCTGCCACAAGAGATAAAAGATGCTTGTGCGGAATTGGAGCGCATTTATAACCTTATAAAGGATAACAAAGAGGTTGCCGGCGAGTATGGCATTACATCGGTAAATGAAATGGTGGCAGAGCTTGCCAATGTGGATTTCCGTACAAAGATGAAGAAGATTGGTTTGTGGGAACGATTGGTAAATGCTGTTAAGCGTTTGTTTGATTTTCCCATAAAGACCGATGCAGAACAGCGCGTAAGTGATGCTTTGAGCGAAGCGGAGCGCGTTCTTGACACGATGCTTGAAAATTTTGACAAGACCTCTTATAATGCAATTATTGAAAAGCTGAAAGCGGCAGGGTTGGGGCGCAAGAGAAGATTGTCGCCGTTTGCCGAACTGCAACAGGGTTCTTTAACGCTGGACCGCGAGAGCCCTGAATTTGAGCGTGCCACCAATAGAACTGTGGAGCAGGCAAAGAGTATTCTTCCTGTGGAGATTGCCGCTCCCGAGCAGGTGCAGATGGTAATGGGTGCAGAACAGCAGATAATTGCCGAGGCTAACGAGAGGTTTAACAGAGAGCTTGATGCTTTCAAAGAGAACCGCCACAAAGGATTGCTGCATCTTGGTGCTCCTATGGGCGTGTTAAGTGCTGCGGGTGTGAATGCTAAGGAATTGACTGTATCGCCGACGATATTACATCAACATCTGAAAAAGCATAATCTTACTACCGATGAATTGAAAGGGCTGGCAGAGGCTGTTCAGTCTCCGATATTAGTTTACAGACACGGAGAAACACGCCCACATTTGGTTGTGGTAACCGAGATTGAAGCACAAGGGGGCAAACTTTCTGTTGCATTACGGCTTGACGAGAACGGTAATGTGGTAGAGGTTAGCAATGTTAGCAGTGTTCACAGCAAAGATGCTGCAACAGAGATTGAGCGTTTATCTTTGCTCGATAGTGAAAAATTGAAAGGTTATCTGCGCTGGGTGGAAAAAGAAAAAGTTTCGGATTGGCTTGGACTTCCCTATGAGGAAGAACGTCAAGACGCAAATCCGAAACTTGTATCTGTTGCAAAGGTAATAGAAGAATTTGAAAATCCAAAGGTTGAGCCTGAAATTATGCGCACTTCCAATGGAACTGTTTACGGCTGGGCGGTGAATGGCAAAATCTATCTCACCCCCGACGGATTGAATCCCGATACTCCTGTGCACGAATACACTCACTTATGGGCAAGTGCCGTGGAGAAGAATAATCCTGAGTTGTGGGCAAGAATAGTTGATGGTTTGAAGGCATCGCCCGTGTGGAATGAGGTGCTGCTCGATGAGAATTACCGCGATATATGGGGTAACGAAAACCGCGTGGCGAGCGAGGTGCTTTCTCGCCTTAGTGGCAGGGAGAACTACAACCGCGAGATGGAGCGTGCCCGCGAGGAGATTAAGGGGGCACAGAATGTTATTGATGCTGCCGAGAAGATTTCTCTTCGTGAGCGTGTGAAACGTGCGTTGAGCGACTTTTGGGATAAGGTTAAGAGTTTGGTGGGATTGCCTGTAAAAGGCGAACCAAAGAGCGATGTGCCTTCTTGGATGGAGTTTGTGGAGATGCCGCTCAAAGATTTTTGGAAGGGGGTACGCCCTAAACAAGGGGAAACTACTGCGAAGAGCGAGGATGTGTCTATTCCTAAAATAGGTTTACAAAAAATAGATATTAATTGTAACCCTAATTTAGTACAAAATGACAACAAAACGTAGGACATTCAGTGACGCCGATCGCATTCATCTCATTAATGAGTATTTGGCTTCAGGTGAGAGT
>JAFTUV010000038.1 GCA_017466065.1 Bacteroidaceae bacterium | reverse complement strand
GATGTTCTCTCTCTCGGGCAGCAGGCCTCCTATGAACCCAATGTTGTATATCCCGTATTGTGTAGCGTGTGGCCCGTTTTTCAGTGCAATGCAACTGTGTGGGGAAAAAAGCTCCTTTATCACCTTCTTCTTGTGCTTTTCACTTTTTACGGTTCCCGTTTCTTTGTACCCTTTCAGCTTGATGGGGGCATTGCTTTTTTCACTTGCTTTTTGTACGAACTGCAAATCCTTTTCCCAGACAGTAGAAAGAATTCTGTTTCTCAAATCGGTAGAAAGAACGCTGTCTTTTCTAGAAGAATCGCTTTTCTTCAAATTAAAATAGTGATCAAGGTTATCTTTACTTTCTTTGTATCTGTCTGATTCGATATTATTTAGGCCGATTTTTATATTTTCGATGATTTTCTCTCTGCTCATATCCCAAACATAAATGCTGTCTTCCCAAGGGAGAGCTAATGCTTCGTGATACTCGTTTATTGCAGTTTTGATATCGTGGTGCCAATCGGGTGATGCATATTTTTTGTGTAGTGCAAGAAATTCATTCCAATAATCACCACGGTGTGCTTTTTTCAACCGTTTATCATTTTCTAACCCTTGTATTAATTCTTTTTCATATTCTTGTGCATAAACGGAGTCTTTTTTTCTTTTCTCGAAATGAACTCTCCAAGATTCTATGTATTCTTTCTCTTTTTGAGTAAGTTCGACAACATATAAAGAAGTGTCATAAGGAATACTATAATTGAATGTTTTATAACCATCTCTATATGTGATATAGTCAAATTCTATTTTATGGACATATTCTTGAATCATCTTTTTTTGAAAGATATAATTTTCCAAGTGTGACTTTTCAACACTCTCCTTTAAATCCCATCTGTTTACTCCAACAACGGTTCCGGCCCACGGGTTGTGGTATTTGCACCTTAATTCTAATGTATCGGTAGTATATGCCGAATTGTTTATTGCATTGCAATATGTGCTGCAAACAAGAAATAGAGATAAGATCTTAAATATAGCTCTCATAGAAACGACTTTTTAATTTTATTGTTGTATTATTTAAACTTCCAATTATTAACACCGCCAGGATGCGTTCCCAATATTATAATAGTTTTACTTTAATATGATTTTGTTTAAAATTCAATTTGATGATTTTTTTGTTTTGCTGTAACAAAATTACCACTAATTTCACCCCATTGCAAATTTTAGAGTATTTATAATCTGTCACTTTTGTTTTTAAAAGTGTTTAAAATCAATGTATTACATTGTTTGTGTAGCACAAAAATCTGTCGCCCCCTGAAATGTGGCGAATTTTAACGGCCTTTTTCGTTATTCGCAGCTCACTCCTTTGGGCTTTTTCGGGCTTTTTCGTATCTTCGCATCTGATAATAAACTTAAATTGCTATGGAACGTCCTTTAATTCTTGTTTCGAACGATGATGGCTATAAAGCCAAAGGTATAAACTGCTTGGTGCGAGTGCTGATGGAGTTTGGTGATGTGGTGGTGGTGGCTCCTCATACAGGCCGTTCGGGCAAGGGGTGTGCCATAACAAGCGAGGTTCCAATAAAGGTGTGGGAGGTGGCTGCGGAGCCGGGGTTGCAGGTTTATGCCTGCACCGGAACGCCGAGCGATTGCGTGAAGCTCGCCTGCCACAGTGTGGTGCCACGCACCCCGTCTCTTGTGATAGGAGGCATAAACCACGGTGACAATTCGGCGGTGAATGCCCATTATTCCGGTACAATGGGTGTGGTGCTCGAAGGCTGTATGAAGGGTATTCCTTCCATTGCCTTCTCGCTCTGTTCCCACGACGAAGATGCCGATTTTTCCCCCACTTTTCCCTATATACGCCGCATAGTGGCCGAGGTGTTGCAACGCGGGCTGCCTGCGGGCAGTTGCCTTAATGTCAACTTCCCCGATGCACCCTCTTATGCGGGTGTGAAGGTGTGTCGTCAGGCAATAGGCAGCTGGGTGAACGAGTGGGAGGCCCACACTCATCCGCGTGGAGGGCAGTGGTGGTGGCTCACCGGTGAATTTGTAATAGAGGATAGCGACGAGGGGGCCGACCGTGTGGCTCTCAACAACAATTATGTTGCTATTACCCCCACTAAAATAGATTTTACCGATTACTCCCTGCTTGCCGAAATGCAAGGGTGGGGCTTGTAACAATAAAAAACGAATGATACAATGAAGTATTATCTTATAGTAGGCGAGGCCTCGGGCGACCTGCACGCATCTAACCTTATGAAGGCCCTGAAAGAGGTCGATAAGAATGCCGAATTCCGCTTTTTCGGGGGCGATCTTATGGCACAAGTGGGCGGTACCTGTGTAAAGCACTACCGCGACCACGCATTTATGGGGTTTGTTCCTGTGCTGCTGAACCTTCGCACTATTTTTGCCAATATGGCAATGTGTAAGGCCGATATTAAAGAGTGGGCACCCGATGTTCTTATTCTTGTGGACTATCCCGGCTTTAACCTCTCCATTGCCCGCGACATTCACGCCACCACCGATATTCCTGTCTATTATTACATTGCTCCCAAAGTGTGGGCATCGCGTGAGGGCAGAATAAAAAATATCAAGCGCGATGTTGATGAGATTTTCTCGATTCTCCCCTTTGAGGTCGATTACTTTAAGAAGCATCGTTGCGATATAAATTATATAGGAAACCCTTGCGTGGATGCAGTGGATGCCTACCGTGGGGCCCATCCACGCGACGATGAGGCCTTTCGTGCCCGTTACTCTCTGGGCGAGGAGCCTGTTGTGGCACTGCTTGCCGGCAGCCGTAAGCACGAAATTGCCGACAATCTTCCTATGATGCTCGATGCAATGAAACGCTTTCCCGAATATCGCCCGGTGATAGCCGGTGCCCCCGGAATTGAGGAGGAATTCTATGCTCCATATTTGGCCGGCGGTGCAAAAATAATTTTCGGCGATACCTATAATCTGCTCAACCACGCCCACGCAGCACTTGTAACCTCGGGTACGGCTACGCTGGAAACGGCTCTCTTCCGTGTGCCGCAGGTAGTGTGTTACAGCACTCCTGTGCCTTGGCTCATTTCGAAGTTGAAACCCTATTTCCTGAAAGTTAAATATATCTCTCTTGTGAATCTTATTGCCAATGACGAGGTTGTGCGTGAGCTTGTTGCCGCTGATATGAAAGTGAGTAACATTATAGGCGAGCTTGAAAAGTTGTTGCCCTCCTCTTCGCCCGACAGGGCTGCAATGCTTGCCGGGTACGACCGTATGATTGATATTCTTGGTGAGCCGGGCGCGTCGCGTCACGCAGCCGAGAGAATGGTGCAGTTGTTGAAGAAATAAATACAAACGGGCGGTGTGTCATAACTAACAAACTACTTCGTTGTCATCAATATTAAGGCTCAGTCGAGTACCGATGTACACTCCTTTCGCCTTAAATCTCAACGCCTTGTATTTTGTCAATTCTTACAAACCTAACGGAACTGTGCTCAAAATTGTATTTTTACACAGCTCCATAGTTCCGACAGGTGTTAAAGAACCCCTATCAGGCTCAAATAGATTAACGCGCTTGGAACAGCGACGATGGTGCTGTCGAAACGGTCGAGCAATCCTCCGTGGCCGGGGATGATTGTGCCCGAATCCTTTATGCCCATTTCACGTTTCATACACGACTCTATAAGGTCGCCGTATGTGCCTGTGGCTGCAATAACAACTGCCATTCCCATCCATTGCCAAGCATTGAGCAGGGGGCTGTAAAGTGAAATTATGTACCCGGCCAACATTGCAATGAGAATGCCGCCAATGGTTCCCTCCCAAGTTTTTTTAGGCGACACTCGCTCCCACATTTTGTGGCGTCCTATCGAGCATCCTACAAAGAAGGCTCCTGTGTCGTTGCTCCATATAAATATAAATACGGAAAGTACCGGCACAAAATTATATGTCCCATCCACTTCTCCTGCGGTCGATAGAATGTTGAGCAGTGCAAAAGGCAGGGCAGCGTACACCTGTGTGAGAACAAAATAGGCATAATTGTCGAGTGAGCTTCCCTCGGTTCTGTAAAGCTGTCTGATAAATGTGTAAACAAGCAACAGAATGTAGGGCGCGTAGAGTGCAACGCAACTTTCCACGCCCAGATGCGAGGTTGCATATAATGCGAGGAACAGATAGCCGCCTCCAAGCACGGCAAGCAGGGTGCTGAAATTGGTTTTCTTGTACTCGTGCACGAGATTGCATAATTCGTTCACAGTGAGCATTGTTATTATTGCGAACATCACAGCAAAAGATATGTGGCTGTAAATCATTGCCCACAATGCCAAGAGCCCCAATGGTACTCCTGTCATAAAGCGTACTAATAATTTGTTCATTTTGTTTATTTTGTTGATTGTCTATTCTTTATCTTCGGCAACAGTGTTGTTGGCAGGCTCCTCGGGTGCGAGTGTGCTCTCCGGTTCTTGCGCTTCGCTTTTCTCCTCCTTTTCAAAAATCTCCTCGCTACGCGAAGCCCAAGGTCGCTTGCCGAAGATTTTTTCAACATCCTCGGCAAAGATTACTTCACGCTCCATAAGCACTCTTGCAAGCTCGGCGTGCCCCTCCTTGTGCTCGGTTAGCAGGGCCTTTGCACGCTCATATTGGCTGTTTATCATCTTGTGTACCTCACTGTCTATAAGTTCGGCGGTCTTTTCGCTGTAAGGGCGGTTGAAAGAGTACTCGCTGTTGTTATAGTAGCATAGGTTCGATAGTTTGTCGCTCATTCCGGCGTAGGCAATCATTCCGTATGCTTGCTTTGTGACACGTTCAAGGTCGTTCATAGCACCGGTGGATATATGTCCGATGAATATCTCCTCGGCTGCGCGGCCACCGAGTATGGCGCACATTTCGTCGAGCATCTGCTCCTTGGTGGTAATCTGTCGCTCTTCGGGCATATACCAAGCGGCTCCCAATGCGCGACCGCGCGGCACGATGGTTACTTTGATAAGCGGGTTGGCGTGTTCGAGGAACCACGATAGGGTAGCGTGCCCTGCCTCGTGTATGGCGATGGTTCTTTTCTCCTTCTCGGTCATCACCTTGGTTTTCTTTTCGAGGCCTCCTATTATGCGGTCCACCGCGTCGAGGAAGTCCTGTTTTTCCACAGCACGCTTGTCGTTTCGTGCAGCAATGAGGGCAGCCTCGTTGCACACGTTGGCAATGTCGGCTCCCGAGAAACCGGGTGTCTGACGGGCCAGCAGGTCAACATCCACCGAAGGGTCGAGCTTCAACGGGCGCAGATGCACGCCGAAGATGGCCTTGCGCTCGTTAAGGTCGGGAAGGTCGACGTGAATCTGGCGGTCGAAACGGCCGGCACGCAACAGGGCTTTGTCCAAAATATCGGCACGGTTGGTCGCAGCCATAATTATAATGCCGCTGTTTGTGCCGAAGCCATCCATTTCTGTGAGCAACTGGTTAAGGGTATTCTCGCGCTCGTCGTTGCCACCCATTGAAGGGTTCTTGCCACGCGCACGACCCACAGCGTCTATTTCGTCGATAAATACGATACAGGGGGCCTTCTCTTTTGCCTGTCGGAAAAGGTCGCGCACACGCGATGCGCCCACGCCCACGAACATCTCCACAAAATCGGAACCCGATAGTGAGAAGAATGGTACATCTGCTTCACCGGCAACAGCCTTGGCCAGCAATGTCTTTCCTGTTCCCGGAGGGCCTACGAGCAATGCGCCTTTGGGTATTTTACCGCCCAATTCGGTGTATCGGCCGGGGTTTTTAAGAAAATCAACAATCTCTTTTACCTCCTGCTTGGCACCCTCTTGCCCGGCAACATCCTTGAATGTTATTTTGTCGTTTTTCTCCTTTTCAAATAGCTTGGCCTGTGATTTTCCCACATTGAAAACTCCTCCCTGCGAACCGCCGCCACTCATCCTGCGCATAATGAACAGCCACACTGCCACAAACACCACAATGGGCAGCACGTTCCACAGCATACCTCCTAAATAGTCGGGCTTCTTTTCATATTG
Source organism: Bacteroidaceae bacterium (assembly GCA_017466065.1). The sequence continues at coordinate 4,628 of JAFTUV010000038.1, read as the reverse complement.
CAGGCTGCCTGTGAACTTCCCGGCCGTCTCCTGTTCGTCGATGAAGTCCTCGAACTTCTCCTTGGAGCCGATGAGTGATGTTACCACCGGTTCGCTGCCTATCTTGTCCACCTTTCCTTTGAAAATATACTTTGCAGAATCGGGGATTATCTTCGCTTCAATGTCGTTGTTGTCGTAAACGGTAATGCCCTTTACATATCCTTTTTCTATATAGGATGTAAGCTCGGAGTAGTCGACCTTTTTAGTGAGTGACCCCTCTCCGTCGCCAAAGATGTAATAAAACATCAGCCCGGCTGCTATTATAATGTAGAGCCAAGTGAAGCTGAATTGCGGTTTTTTGCTGCTATTTTTTGTAGTCATAATCAGTCGAGGTTGGGAATATTTGTTATTTTGGCATCGGCCCACAGGTGCTCAATGTCGTAGAAAGCACGTACGTCGGGCAGGAAAATATGTACAAGCACATCGCCATAATCCATTGCCACCCATTGAGCATTTCTTAACCCATCTACCGCATAGGGCTTGCGCTTGCATCCTTTACGCACTAAATCCTCTACCGAGTCGGTTATAGCACTCACCTGTGCCGGGGAGTTTCCTTGGCATATAACAAAGTAGTCGCAGATACTGTTCCCTAACTTTTCCATATCCACGATTGTTATCTCTTTGCCCTTCTTTTCTTGAATGGCGTCTATTATCTGTTTGATGAATTCTTGCATATTTTGTTGTTTCGGTTCCTAAAAAGTATTTACAAAATTCATACCACGCGCTATTTTATGGCATTTGTGCCAAAATGGCATAAATCTTTAATGTATTTTCGGGTGAGCGCACTCTATCTCCACAAAGATAGGTAGTTTTTACCCTAAAACATATATTATTGCCTGTTTTTTTAATTTATTTAAGTAAAAAAAGAGGGAAAATATTTTTTTTAATGAGAAAATTTGTATCTTTGCATCGCATTTGAGCATTGGGCTATGGTGTAATGGTAACACTGCAGATTCTGGTCCTGCCTTTCCTGGTTCGAGTCCGGGTAGCCCAACAACAAAAAGTCTTGCTATTTAGCAAGACTTTTTGTTGTTTATGGCTCTTGTGCTATCAGGCCCGTTAATTCTACTGAGCTTAATTCTGCTTATCTATCTTCTTTTGTTGTTTTTTGAACTGCTCTCTTGTGGTAATCCCTTCGTTAGCTTCACTATCATCCACAACATCCTTGCTTAGCAGCCAGTGAAAAACATTCTCATTCTCGCCGGCAATTACATAAGCCTGTTCAAACTCCCATCCCAGACGCCCCATAAAGTTCATAGCATCGACCATAGAGTTAAAAGTGATTTTCTTTCCTCTCTTGTCGACAAGTTTGCTATTCTCGTATGGATTCTGCCCCATATCAATCTCCACCGTGCATTTTGCGCTTAAAAACTTCTGTTTCCCTACCAACTCACAGAATACCTTATATGGCTTGTTGGCACTGATTGTCGTGCAAATAATTGTAGCAACGAATAATAATAAAATCTTTTTCATAATTTATCGGTCTGTTTATTAGTCTGTTTTTCACAGTCGCAAATATAGCATAAACTATTTAAATAAGGTAATTATATACAATTTTACACCGAATAATTTTGTTTAGTGTAAAATTCTTCGTATCTTTGTTTTGTAATTAAAACCAAGAGCAATGATAACGAAAGAATTTAAGTCGGTGTTAGAACTATTTGAGGTATTCTCAACAGAGCAAGCCTGTATAGACCATTTGGAACAATTACGTTGGAATGGTAACGTGGTAAGCCCTTTTGATAGTACCTCAAAGGTCTATAAGTGCAAAGGTAATAAATATCGTTGTAAAAACACAGGAAAATACTTTAATGTTAAGACAAATACGCTCTTTGACAATTCAAATGTACCATTGAAAAAATGGTTTGCTGCTATATGGCTTGTAATTTGCCACAAGAAAGGTGTTTCTTCGTTACAATTAAGCCGAGATATTGATGTAACACAGAAAACAGCGTGGTTTATGCTTCAACGCATACGCAACTGTTTCGGCATTGAGAATAACAATAACCTGACTAATACCGTTGAACTTGACGAAACTTATGTGGGTGGTAAGAATAAAAACCGCCACGCTGATAAAAAGGTTGAGTTTTCACAAGGTCGTAGTACAAAGGACAAAACACCCGTATTTGGTATGGTAGAGCGTGAGGGTAAATTAAATGCGAAAGTTGTAAAAGATACCACTTGCGAAACATTGACACGCGAAACGGTACGTTATGTGAAAGACGCTCTTGTTTGTACTGATGAATGGTGGGGCTATAATTCTATCAAGAAACTATTTAAGCATAGTATCGTAAACCACAAATGCAAGGAGTATGTGCGTGGCGATATATACACCAATACTATTGAGGGCTTTTGGTCGTTGCTGAAACGTGGTATTATCGGTATATACCATTTTACCTCTAAACAGCACTTGCAACGCTATGTTGATGAGTTTGTTTTTAGGTACAATACTCGCAACTATTCCGAATGTGGAAGATTTAATTTACTTTTGCAAAATACTGAACATCGTCTAACATATAAAGAATTGATATATGGATAACTATTTAGAAAATCCTCAAAATTTCCTATTCTACTCGTCTAATGATGGGAAAATAAATGTGCAAGTCATTGTGGATAGTGTCAAGGAAACCATCTGGACTACACAAAAAGGAATGGCGGAAATATTTGGCGTTGGAGTTCCCGCTATTAGCAAACATCTATCTAATATTTTTGAAGAGAAAGAGTTGTCTGAAAACTCAGTTATTTCCAAAATGGAAACAACTGCAACTGACGGAAAGAAATATTTAACAACATTCTATACTCTTGATGCAATAATTGCTGTTGGCTACCGTGTAAATAGTTATCAAGCAACGCAATTCCGTATTTGGGCTACCCGTATATTAAAAGAGTATCTTGTTAAAGGTTTTGCTCTGGATGACGATAGGCTAAAACAAGGGAATAGGCTTTTTGGCAAGGATTTCTTCAAAGAACTTTTAGAGCGAATACAAGAAATTCGTGCGTCGGAAAGAATGTTCTATGAAAAAATTACGGATATTTTTAGGGATTGTAGCAGGGATTATGACCCAAAGTCTCCTGTTTCACACGAATTTTATGCAGCAATGCAAAATAAATTTCATTACGCAATACATCAACATACAGCTGCTGAGATATTGCGTGAAAGGGCTGACGCTTCAAAGCCATATATGGGATTGACAAGTTGGGAGAATCAAAAAAAGGGTGGGAAAATATATAAATCCGATGTCGTAAAGGCTAAGAATTATCTATCAGAAGATGAGATAAAAGCATTAAACCGACTTGTAAATATGTTTCTTGATTATGCAGAACGCCAAGCGGAACTTGGCAAAGGAACATATATGATGGAGGATTGGGCTAAACGGCTTGAAATATTCCTAAACTTTAATGATTATCCAGTGCTGACCAATGCAGGCAAAGTTAAAGCTGATATTGCCAAGCGTTTTGCCGAAACAGAGTATAGTAAATTTAGAGTTATTCAGGACAGAGAATATAAATCTGATTTTAACATACTTATTGATGCAAGCCACAATATTTTACCAACCGAGGAAAGTGTAATTCAAGAAAAAAAGCAAGAGCAAAAATATGAAATAGACCCATTTCTATCTCAAGCCCTCAACTACAACCCAAAAGATAAAGAGCCGTCGGAATGACGGCTCTTTATCTTATCAATCACCAAAAAAGGCGTTAAACGCAGCTTTTGATTTTAGAATTTCTAAATCTCTATTTTTATTATGCCTTAATGAATCTATACAATCCGACACGGTGTAAAATTCAGAATCATAATTTATAGGATAAACCTCTGCCACCAATAATTCGTTCAATTTTTTAACGTACTTATAACGGAATGACCAAGAATAAGAATAATCATTGATTGTTTCAACAATGCTCTCGTATTCTCTTACAAGCTGTTTGTATTCTCTATCCACAGCACGGTCAAACCTTTCTTTTTGTACTATTTTCTCACGCTCCGCGTTTAATTGCTGTACATATTTTACGGTTGCGATAGTGCCGAATATTGCTCCAACTGCAATAATAATACAAACAATTATTAAAGTCTTTTTCTTGACAACCATAAGCCTTACTTTGTATTACGAATAGTTCTGCTAATAATAATAGAAGTACACCCTAAAACAAACCAAATCAAACTTTTTATCATTACTGCTGCTGAGCGTGATGCTGAAATGATGTAGTTGTACGCATCACCACCAACATATCTTTCTTCGTGAAAATCCATAGGATTAGAAGAATAACCCAAATCTTGGCTATACATATAACTGCCATACGCAATAAACACAAGTCCTAAAACAACTAATGCCCATTTGAAAATGATGCGAAAATTAAGATTAACTGTTTGTTCATCTCTTGTTGTAACATTGATTTCTTTTTTTTCTTCATTCAGATTTTCCATAACTCAATATTTAGGTTAAACATAAATTCGGTAACGTGGACAAAAAGTAGGATGATTTCACTCTAAAAATCTCTTATTGGACAAAAAGTAGGATGGATTACCTCAACAGGGCGCGCCCTGTTGAGGTAATTCGCGCTTAATAATGTCGCATAATGTACTCATCCAG
>JAFTUV010000037.1 GCA_017466065.1 Bacteroidaceae bacterium | reverse complement strand
TTTGCCCCAAAAGCCTTCACGGGAGTTCTTAGAAACATAGCAACCTATACCGTAATACAATGATAGTTGTTCTTTATTAGCCGCAGATGCTGCACGATACTGACTACGCAATATCGCTTCCTTAATAACCCGTACCGCCTCAGCGTATGTCTGTAAATCGCTCATATGCTTATTATTTGCCAACAAAGGTACAAATAATAATGAATATGCACTATTAAAATAAATTCATTCTTGCGTTATCAATAATTTTAAGTACTTTTGCAGTATAGTCAATGAGACACAAGACATATTTGCTCTATAGCTTCACAATCACCACTTGAACAAAAGGAGCAACAACTATTATAGGAGCTGCACCCGATATGGGCGCAGGCTTCCCATATATAGTTGTGGTTTGTGGTGAACCGTGAAGCGTATGGCGAATGTCTGCGCCTCACTTTTTACGGACAATATAAACAGAAAATGGTTCTAAATTGGATAAAACGGATATTAGGTATAGTAACAACACCGTCGAATGAAAATGACGGTGATAAAATTACATTGCCAAAATCGTTAGACAAAGAACACTCCTTACGGGAATTAGAAAATCGAAAGAGAATCGCTCAGGAAGGAAAAGAAAAAATAAAATTATCTTCTATAAGTTGGTATAAGATTTTTATTCCTAAACATATCGAAAAAGTTTCGAATAATATCTTTCAGGCATATAAATTTAGTAAAGTTTCGACTCTGAAAGAACTGAAAGAAGAACGATTAAAGAAAGAAGCTCATGACTTGAAAGTTCTGGAAGATAGTGTAAAAGTCTTACTCATAGATGTCGAATCATTAATAAAGAAACGAAATGCTGAAGATGCAAAACGTAAATTAAGTACTGCTCTTGAGAAAATAGTCAAAGTAAAAGATTCTTCTATTCGACAAAGACTTCTGCATCTTCAAATCTGTTTAGATAAACTTCTTACTGAACTTAAACAAGAGGAACTTGTAAGACTCGCAGAAGAAAGACGGCGCAGAGAGAATGAAGCCCAAAAGCAAAAAGAAGCGGAAGCAAGGGCAAAGAAGGAGAGGGAGAAAAAGGAGCGAGAAGAGAGGGAAAGACGGGAAGCAGAAGCAAAACGACTTGCCGATGAAGCAAGACGAAAAGAAGATGCAGAACGGCAAGAACGTCAGCGATTGGAGACGCTTTCTTCTGAGTTAAAGGATGACTGGCAGGCAATAATTGATGTTTTGAATGAGAATGGTATAAGATATTTGTATCATTTTACTGACAGAAGCAACATTCCACTAATCAAAAGATATGGTGGGCTCTTATCTTGGGCTTATTGTGAGAAGCATGGAATAAGAATACCAAAACCCGGAGGAGGTCAACTAAGTCGTCAATTAGATGTAAACAGAAATCTACAAGACTATGTAAGAATCAGTTTCACGGGGGAACACCCAATGAAATATATAGCGAAAAATGATGGTAGAATAACCGACCCTGTAAATCTTATAATTGACATAAGAGCTGCTTGTATTGCAAGTGCATTGTATTCCAATAAGAATGCAACAATAAAGCGCGAACCTGTAAACATTGGTAGTACAATTGACGATTTGAAACAAATACATTTTCGTTCGGTTAAAGCATCCAAACATTTTGACTTGGACGATGAAGAGCGTTCCTACTTCCAAGCAGAGATTATGATTAAAACATTCCTTTCCAAAAAGTATATAATAAATCTAGATAAATTTTGAATTATGATATACGTCGTAAATAAAAAGCGAAAGCTGGAGAAAGTCAAAGAGGATTTCCCCAATGCAGCAATACTGGATATTACTTCAACCTCCAATATGAGATATGCGCAGATATTGAGTCCTTTCTATCCGCACATGAACATTCCCATACCCTTTACGGAAGGACTGACGGCTACATGTGTAGAGGCCGTATGGCAAGGGCTGAAGGTCTTTGATGGTGCAGATGTAGATTTTGCCACATTCAGAAATGACACGATGAGAGACTTGAAACGAACAGTTCGCAAGTATGGTATGCCAAAGGGACATCGAAAAGGAGCATACGGGAAAGAATTGTTAGGCTACTTTGAGGCTCGAATGCTCATTTATTTACCAACGTACAAGTGGGTACTCGATAATGTCCCAGAAGTGCATCATGTAGTAGAACGTATAAAAGAGCAAAGCAAGATACAAGATATAATTCTATTAGATTATAACACCAACATCGATTTCCGAGATGCTTCAAAGCCGTTATCACATGCAGGGCTTGTAAAACTCTATATCGAAGGGAATTATCCTAAGGGCTTAGAGGGCTATCAGCCAATGACGAAAGATGAATTGGAGCAAAAGAAATTACGAGACAAGGAGCAGAGAAAAGAAATAAAGAAGAAGGCCAAGAAGCAGAAAACCATAGAATCAGTAAGCCTTTTCGACAATAACGAATAAAATCATATAGATATGGAAAATATAAATGAGTACATGGGTCTGATTGTGGCATTAGTAGTTGTCGCAATTGTCGTTGTTTTGCAGATTACAAGCTTTGTCAAGACAAGGTTGAAAATCTCCGAATTAGGAACCCTGTTTGATGAAGTGAAGGACTTGTTCTTGAAAGAAACGTCTTTGACTCCAAGTGTGTTAAGGTCTAAAAGTTCCTTACAGAAGTTCCTTTCCAACATTCCCAGTCGTCATGTAAAGTCTGAGGATGGAGAAGATGAAAGGATAGACTATATTGACCTTTCATTGATTGCAATGTCAGGCAATAGAAAAGCTGGCGGAAGGTTCGGCGTAATTGTAAACAGAACTAATGAATATCTGTGCAAGAATACAGGAACGAGTGCTGACTTGGGCATACTCGAGGACATTTGCGACAACCAAAAGAATGCGTTGGAAGACGAAATACACAATAGCCTTAATGTGCCTCTTTATTTGGGTTTGGCAGGAACATTCATTGGCATTATTACAGGATTGTGGGGTATAGACTTTCAGAAGATGTTTGGAGTTGGTGGCGAACTGACAGGACTTCAACATCTGCTTTATGGTGTAGTTATTGCCATGAGTGCCAGTTTCCTCGGATTAGGACTAACCGTATTCAATAGTGCAGTCACGTACAAAAAAGCCGTATCTGCTGCTAATGATGGCAAAGAGGAATATATGGACTTCCTTCGTCGTGAATTAATGCCTCTATTATCAAATAGTATGGCTTCAAGCCTTAACTCATTGCGTGGAGTCTTAGGGCATTTCGTTGACAAGTTTGGACGCAATCTTGACGCCTATGCTGATTCTGCCGAATTGCTCAATGATAATCTGGAGAAGCAACACTTGGTGCTGGAAGAAATAAACAAACTGAGTTTAACCCGCACGGCTAACAAGATTGCGGAAACATTCATGCAACTGAAAGATTCGTCCGATTCCCTTTCTGTATTCCAAACGTATCAGCAGCAACTCAATTCCACGATTGCCAATGTGTCGGGTATGGTCAACCAGATACAAACATTGCTCAACAAGTTTGACGAGTTTTCGGCTGGTCTGTCACTCGTAGTTAGTAATCAGAACAAGACGAGTGAATTGCAACGAGAATTTCAAGAGGCCATTACAACACATTTCCCCATAGGCTCGGAAGCGAGGGATGTTTGGCGCAAAGAGTTCGACATGTTTATTTCAGAAGGGAAACAAGTTTCAGAAAGCCTGTCTACACAACTTACTGCATCCACAGAGCATATACAAAACTTTGTAGCGAACAACAAGGAATTCTTTGACACTTTCGAAAAGATGAAAGAAGTGCTTGCTACGATGGTACAATATACACAAGTGCAAGCTGATTGCTACAAGGACTTGAAGGGTGAAATTTTGAATTTACGTAAAGATTATAAAGATGCTCAGCAAGAGTCCATTGAGTTACACAAAGCAACACTGCGAGCTGTAGATGCTATGACAAAAGCCATTAAAAATATAAATGAAAAATAATTATGGCTAAAAATGATTCATTCTGGCTTAGTTATTCAGATTTGATGACGAGCCTATTTTTCATTATGCTAGTGTTGTTCATTGTTTGTATCGCAAAAATAAATGATGCGAAAGCTTCGTATGAACAATTAAAGCGTATTCTACAACTTGACACTATGTTTGTAGAACTAAGCAAATCGTCTGCGTTACAATATGTCGAGGAACAGAAGATGTTTGTTGCAAAGGATTTTATTGGTATTGAAATTTTCAACCCGTTTACAGGTTCAAATTGGGAAGAAGCAACTACTATTAAGCAAGAATATCTTCAAACAGTAGATTTTGTTGGGCAATCTCTTTTAAAAGTCGTAAAAACACTATATGATAAGAATCCAGATTTGAATTTCCAATTAGTTATTGAAGGTTATGCTGCCATTCCTTGGCAGCTACTTCAAAACCATAGCTATAATGCAGATAATAAAAGAATGTATGAACTAAGCTACCATCGAGCATTATCACTTTATCGAAGATGGCTTTCAAAAGGCATAAACCTTCGAAATTATAATACCGAAGTTATTATTGCAGGAAGTGGTTTTAATGGAAACAATAGAGATGAAAAAGTTGAAGAAAACAATAAAAGGTTTGTTATTCAGATTATTCCAAAGATTTCAAAACCTCAATCGGAAATAAAATAGTAGTAATTTAGGATTGATTGATTCAAACGCAGTGTTTTAATGGTTAGTGTAGTTAAGAGATGTTACAGATCTTGTAGCTTCTCTTTCAAGAATTTCCCTGTGTACGATGCTTCGCAGGCGGCAACCTCTTCGGGGGTGCCGGCGGCAACAAGCGTGCCTCCCTCCTCGCCTCCGTCGGGGCCAAGGTCGATGAGGTAATCGGCACATTTTATTATGTCCATATTGTGCTCGATTATAACGATGGAGTGTCCGCGGGCAATGAGTCGCTCAAAAGATTTCAGCAGTTTTTTTATGTCGTGGAAGTGAAGGCCGGTTGTGGGTTCGTCGAAGATGAAGAGGGTGGGGGTGTCGCTCTGTCGGCTCAAATAGTAGGCGAGCTTTACACGCTGGTTTTCTCCTCCCGACAGGGTCGATGATGATTGCCCCAGCTTTATATAGGCAAGGCCTACATCCTGCAAGGGTTGCAGCCCTTCGGCTATGCGTTTCTCGCCGTGCTCTTGGAAGAAGTTTATTGCATCGCCCACGGTCATTTCGAGAATGTCGTGTATATTCTTGTCGTGGAATTTTACTTCGAGCACCTCTTTCTTGAAGCGTTTGCCGTGACACTCCTCGCACACTAATTGAAGGTCGGCCATAAATTGCATTGATACGGTGATGATTCCTTCGCCCTTGCACTCTTCGCATCGTCCTCCTTCGGCGTTGAACGAGAAGTAGCCTGCGCCGAACCCTAACTGCTTGGCAAGCGGTTGCTGGGCAAAAAGGTGGCGTATGTCGTCATATACTTTGAGGTAGGTGGCGGGGTTCGAGCGCGACGATTTTCCTATGGGGTTCTGGTCGACAAACTCCACGCCGCGTATCTGTTTGAGTGCTCCTTCCACCGCCTCACACTGTCCCGGAGCGTCGGTAACTTCTCCAAAATGGCGTTTCAGTGAGCGGTAGAGAATGTCGCGCACAAGTGTCGATTTTCCCGAGCCGCTCACGCCGCTCACAACCGTGAGTACGTTGAGCGGGAAGTTTATGTCTATTCCTTTGAGGTTATTCTCACGCGCTCCTTTCACGGTTATGCAGTTGTTCCATTTGCGACGGTGCGTGGGGGTGTCGATAATCTCTTCGCCCAACAGATATTTGACCGTGTAGCTGTTGCTGCCCGGTGCAAGGTCGTGCATATTGCCTTTGTACACAATGTTGCCTCCGTAGGAGCCGGCCTTCGGGCCTACATCTATTATGTAGTCGGCGGCGCGTATAATCTCCTCATCGTGTTCCACCACAACCACAGTGTTGCCAAGGTCGCGCAAGCGGTAGAGCACGCTTATGAGGCGTTCCGTGTCGCGGCTGTGCAGGCCTATGCTTGGTTCGTCGAGAATGTATAGTGAACCTACAAGTGCGCTGCCGAGCGAGGTTACAAGGTTTATGCGTTGGCTCTCTCCGCCCGAAAGGCTGTTGCTCAATCGGTTGAGAGTGAGATAACCGAGCCCAACATCCATAAGGCAGTCTATGCGGTTCTTTATTTCGGTGAGAATGCGTGCGGCTATTGCGCTGTCGTGCTCATCGAGTTTAAGATTGTCGAAAAACTCTTTCAGGTGGTTCACCGGCATTTCAATAAGTTCGGTGATGCTTGCGCCTCCCACTTTAACGTATGTGGCCTCTTTTTTGAGGCGGGTGCCGTGACAGGTGGGGCAGATGGGCTTGCCACGGTAACGGGCGAGCATCACACGATACTGTATCTTGTATTGGTTGGCTTGCACCATCTTGAAGAAGTTGTCGATGCTGATGCTCTCGCCATACTCTTCAATCCAAGGGCCCTTGTGCCACAGATAGTCCTTCTGTTCCTGTGTGAGATTGTAGTAGGGCTCGAAAATGGGAAAATCGTCCTTCGGGGCGTGGCGGCAGAACTCCTTTCGCCACTCGCCCATTTTTTCTCCACGCCAGCAGAATACCGCACCATCGTAGATGCTTAATGCCTTGTTGGGCACCACAAGGTTCTCGTCAATGCCCACAATGCGCCCGAAGCCTTCGCAGGTGGGGCAGGCGCCAATGGGTGAGTTGAACGAGAAAAGCTGCTCGCTCGGTTCTTCGAATTCAATGCCGTCGGCCTCGAATTTTGTGCTGAATGTGTGTTGTTCCTTTTCGTCGATAAATTGCAGTATGCAGGTGCCGCCACCCTCGTAGAAGGCTGTTTCGGCCGAGTCGAGCAAGCGACTTATCGTTTCGTGCGATTGGGACACCGACAATCGGTCGATGAGCAACAGGGGGGTGTCGCCCTTCTTGTATTTATACTCCTCGATGCGCACAATCTCGCCATTTATATAGATGCGGGTGAATCCTTGTTGCAGATATATTGACAGCTGCTCATCCATTGTGCGACCTTTACGCTTGGGAATAGGGGCGAGCAGAAGGAACCGTGTGCCGTCGGGGCGGCTTTTCATTCTCTCTACAATATCCTCGGGGTTCTCCTTCTTCACCAGCTTGCCGCTAATGGGGGAGTAGGTCTTGCCCACACGGGCAAAGAGCAGTTTAAGATATTCGTAAATTTCGGTGCTTGTGCCCACGGTGGAGCGGGGGTTGCGGTTGTTCACCTTTTGCTCTATGGCTATTGCCGGGGGAATTCCTTTGATAAAATCACACTCGGGCTTGTTCATCTGCCCCAGAAACTGCCGGGCGTATGAACTGAGCGACTCCACGTAGCGGCGTTGTCCTTCGGCATACAGGGTGTCAAAGGCCAATGAGGATTTTCCCGACCCCGAAAGGCCGGTTATAACAACCAGACGGCCGCGCGGTATCTCTACACTCACATTTTTAAGGTTGTTTACCCTCGCACCTTGTATGGTTATGAATTTCTGCTCCATATATCAACAGCTTCTGATAATCTACCGCGAAAATACATAAAAAACGGCAACCTTGCACATCTTTAATGAAAAATAGATAGTGTTAATATCTATTTATAACCGTCGGGTTTTCCTTTTTGCCATAAAATATTGTATCTTCGCACATCTAAAATGAATAACACACACTTATGAGATTTTTTATAGCTTTTTCAGTGTCACTTATATTGCTTGCTTCCTGCTCGTCGAGCAAGAAAGCAATAGTGGATGTGCAGCCTAAACGAGAATTCCGCGGAGCGTGGATACAGGCCGTGAACGGGCAGTTTATGGGAATGAGCGAGGCGGAGATGAAAAAATACCTCGTTACAATGCTCGATAATTTGCAAAAAGTAAATGTCAACGCCATAATTTTCCAAGTGCGTGTCGAGGGCGACGCACTCTACCCCTCGCCCTACGAGCCGTGGAGCCGTTACCTCACGGGAACACAAGGCCGGAATCCCGGTTGGGACCCTCTCGCCTTTATGGTGGAACAGGCTCACAGCCGCAATATGGAACTTCACGCTTGGATAAACCCCTACCGCGCCCGAACCAAGGGCACACGTTCGCCGGCAAAGAACCACCCGAGCGTGAATAACCCCGGTAACTTCATCGAGTATGAAGGACAGCTCTATTTCAACCCATCGTTGAAAAGCAACCGCGACCATATATGCAAAATAGTAACCGATATTATCACCCGTTACGATGTTGACGGCCTGCACATAGACGACTATTTCTACCCCTATCCCTCGAACGGAAAAACCTTCAAGGACGATAAGTGGTTCAAAGGCAGCGGTTACGCCTCCAAGGGAGAGTGGCGCAGAAATAATGTGAACCTGCTCATAGAGCGTTTGCACAAGACTGTGCGCGGTGTAAAGCCGTGGCTCAAATTCGGAGTATCGCCCTTCGGCATATATCGCAACGAGGGCAGCTGGGAGTGGGGCAGTGCAACGAAAGGGTTGCAAAGTTACGACGACCTTAACGCCGATGTTCTACATTGGATAAACGAAGGGTGGGTCGATTACTGTATTCCGCAGGTATATTGGGAGATTGGTCACAAGGCCGCCGATTATGAGACTCTTGTAGCTTGGTGGGCAAAATATGCATCTAACCGCCCGCTCTACATAGGGCAGGATGTCAATCGCACGGTAAAAGCCAAGGATACACAAAATCCCTCGCGCAATCAATTGGTGCAGAAGATGACAATGCAACGTGCGCAGCCCGCAATACAAGGCTCCTGCCTTTGGGATGCAGCATCGGCTGCAAACAACGTAGGCGGCTATCGCGACATTCTGGCAGCCAACTATCACAGATACCCGGCACTTATGCCCGCCGCACCGTTCATAGACGAAAAAGCCCCCAAGAAAGTGAAAGGGGTGAAACTGATTACTGCCGACAATGGGGATAATGTGCTTGTGTGGATTCCCGAGGAGTGTGACGACATTATGAACAAGCCTGCAAAATATATCGTTTATCGTTTCGCAAAAGGCGAGAAGATAAATATCGGAAATATGAAGAATGTGGTTGCGATGACCACCCACACATATTACAAGATTCCTGCCGAACAGAAGGGTAAGGCCACATACATAGTTACCGTGCTCGACCGTTTGCAGAATGAATCAAAGGGAGTGAAATGCAAGGTAAAGTTATAGTTACATTATGAACGAACAGATATTTGAACTCACCGAACCGGCTCCTTGCTATGTGGAGCCTATAAAGAGATTGCTTGCCCAATTATCTTCGTCGCCCATTGAATTTGGCGAGAATGAATTGCGGGCGATAGTGGAGTCCCCTGCGTCGCAGCTTTTTCTTTTGGATTGCGATGGGCAGACAGCCGGAATGCTCACTCTGTGCAGTTACCTTGCTCCCACGGGGCGCAAATTGTGGATAGAAGATGTTGTTGTCGACGATGCTTTTCGCGGGCGCGGTTACGGTCGCCGTTTGGTGGAGTATGCCATAGATTGTGCAAAAGAGAAGGGAGGCACGCTGATGCTCACCTCCAAGCCCTCGCGTGTAGCTGCCAATGCGCTTTATTGTTCGGCCGGTTTTCAGCCCAAGATTACAAATGTCTATCGCCTTCCGCTTCCTGTTAAAGAATAGAGGAATCTTTGTTTTTGGGGTTAAATGCCTGCATAGATTTACAAATAACGGCAGCTTCACAATCTTGTGAAGCTGCCGTTATTTGTAAAATATTCTCTATTTTAAATTCTTTATTTCTGTTGTCAGATGAAATAAAGCCCTGTGCTTTATCATAGAGATAGTGCTCTGCACGCGTGTTACAGGCATATCCCGCCAGTCGTTTGATGATTTTACATAGGGCCATAATTGGTCGGCGGCCTCCAAAGAACTCTTGCCATCGAGTACAAGAAGGCGTATGAACTCTTTGTCGCGCTCTTCGAGCTTCTCGTATGCAAGCATTATGGATGGCCTTTCGGTATATTCTTCATTGGTGAGGCTGTTGAGCATCTTTGCAATCTCGGGATTCTCATCGGCGTATAATGGAAGAAATTTCTTTTCCATCCTCTTTTTCGCAAGGAAGTGATTTATTGCGCAACGTGACAGGTAGCTGTATAATGTGGCGTTGTTTTTCTTGCGGAACTGACGTAGAATATACCAATTGTTGTTCGAGAGCATTACATAGAACTCTCCAAGAAGGTCGAAGTAATTTTCGCTATTATATATATTTAAAGATATATATTTGAGCAGAGGGGCACACTTTATCTTAAAAAAGAATTCGTTCAAAGTTTCGTCGTCCATAGTTTTGGTGAGTGAGTCGACCCAATCTTCGTCGGTGAATAGTAAGAACTTCTTGTATTTATCGTCCATATTCCTATTATGTATTTATGTGTTAATATTCAAGATGATACAATCGGCTATTCTACTAAATGTTGGTTACAAAGTCAAAGGCTTCAAATATATCTTCTTTCTTCACTTTACATTTATGATAATTCAAATTCCCGTCTATTAAAAGTAACGGGCCTTTTTCCATTGTATTGTAAAGTTGCTCATAATTATTGCAATTAAATGCTAAAAACGGGCAATCTTCACGAACGTTGCGCACAAAGGTGTTTAACTTGTCTGTTGGAAACCCCTGTGTGATACTCGACAGAAATAAAGAACAGCCGATGCCTGTTGCAGTAACTCTGTCATTATTACAGTCTTGCTTAAAGTAAGCGTTGAATGCTTTAATAAATTCAAAGCCAAATTCCCTGTTCCATTTCCCTGTAATAAGTGCCAGCAGTTCTGTTGGTTCGTGCATACTCTCTATTTTATGCTTCCTGTATATCTTTGAGAAATTCCATACAAATATAAGGCATTATGTAAATAATTATTCAAATAGTTGCAATTTATTTTCAAAATATTTTCAATAAGTTCTATTTTTATGATTTTTTAAAATAAACTTTAAACCTTTGGATATTATTGTCGTCAAATAAAATAGTGTTATTTACAGATGTGGAATTTATTATGAGAGCGTTACTTATATTATCTTTTCTCTTTTGTATGATGACCGCTGTTTTTGCCCAGAAAGAGACAAAGAGCGGTACTTTGGAGGGAGTTGTTTCTGCTGCCGATAGTGGAGAGTTGTTGCAAACAGCATCGTTGCAATTATTGCAACTTCCCGACACTGTGTATAAGACCGGTGTTGCAAGTGATATGCACGGTGCTTTTACCATTGTGGCACCCGCAGCCTCTTATATTCTGCGTGTTTCATATATTGGCTATATAACTGCCGATAAGGTGGTGAAGATTGAACCTAAAAAGCGCATCGATATAGGCAAGATACAGCTTGAACCTGATGCGGTGGTGTTGAAGGGAGCCGAAATTACTGCCGAGGTGTCGCCAATAACTGTTTTAGAGGACACGACTGTTTATAACACAGCCGCATTCAGAGTGCCGGCCGGTTCTATGCTCGAAGAACTCATAAAGAAATATCCGGGAGTTGAGGTTGCCGATGATGGTACCATAAAGGTTAATGGCAAGACAGTTTCGCGCATTCTTATGAAAGGCAAGGATTTCTTTGGTACCGACAAGGATATGGCACTGAAAAATATCCCTGTGGATGTGGTCGATAAGGTAAAATTCTATGATAAGAAGAGCGACTTTTCCCGCATCACCGGCATTGATGATGGTGAGGAGGAGACGGTGCTCGACCTTCAAATGAAAAAGGATGTTGAGGATGGCCTCTTTGCCAATGTCGATCTTGGTTATGGCAGCAAAGACCGTTATACGGCCAAGGCAATGGGTAACTATTTTACCGATGAGCAACGCTATACGGCAATCCTTTCGGCCAATAATACCAACGACCGAGGAATGACGGGCGGTGGCCGTGGCGGTGGGCTTGTAAATGCCAAGCACGGAGGCTTTAACTTTGCCACAAATACCGAGAAATTGGAAACGGGCGGTAACATACGCTTCAATCACAACAACAGCGACTCGCGCAGTTACACTTCGAGCGAAACATTTATGTCGGGTAATACCAGCAATCGTTTCTCGAATAGCAACAGGACCGCTTTTGGCCACAATGTAGGCGTAGGAGGTAATTTCCGCATCGAGTGGAAGCCCGACACAATGACAAGCATCATATTCCTTCCTATGTTCTCCTACTCCGAGAACGATTCTTGGTCGCGCAGCCAGTCGGCAACCTTCGACGAAGACCCGTTCACCCGCGTCTCCTACCCCAAAGATATGTTCGGCGAGGTTATTGAGGGGCTCGAAACAATAGCTCTCAACAGCAACAGGAACGAGAGTCTGGGGCTCACTAAAAGTCACAGCCTTAATGCAACGCTTATGCTGAACAGGCGACTGAGCAAGCCGGGGCGTAATATAACCTTCCGCGGAAATGTTTCATATAGCAAGAGCGAGAACGATGCCTATTCGACAAATAATGTAAAGTACTATCGTGCAACGGTGAATGGTGAAGATGATTCGCAGAAACGCTATTCAACCACGCCCGGCAAGAATTGGAACTATTCGTTGCGTGCAAGCTACACCGAGCCTATAATAAAGAACCTCTTTTTGCAGTTGAACTATAATTTCAGCCAGAGTTATCAGAATAGCGACCGCTCGACATACGTTTTTGACGACCTTGATGCATACGACTTGCAGATGAGCCGCGATTACAACAAACCTCTTCTTCCCGAGGACTACTACCGATATTACGACGAAGGGCAGAGCCGTTTCTCGGAATACAGGAACACCGGTCACGATGTTCAGCTGATGTTCCGCTACGTTACCTCGAAGATGAATTTGAGCGCGGGCGTGTCGTGGATGCCGCAACAATCGGAAATGGACTATAAGTACTTGGGGCTCGACACCGTGGTGAAACGCACCGTGCATAATGTGTCGCCCAACGTGCGTTTCCGCTATCGTTGGTCGAAAAGCACCTATCTTAATATGAGATACCGCGGTCGTTCGACACAGCCCTCGATGACCGACCTGCTCGATGTTACCGACGACTCCAATCCCTTGTACATTACAAAAGGTAACCCGGGCTTGAAGCCTTCGTTCTCTCATAATCTATATACCGATTTTACCACAAATAACCCCGACAAGCAGCGCACCATAAGCGTGAACCTGCGTTTCACGCTCACTACCAACAGCATTGAGCGCAAGGTGGAGTATAACGAGGAGACGGGTGGTAGCATAAGCACTCCCGATAATATAAACGGCAATTGGAATGCCGGTGGCGAATTTGTTTACAGCTCGGCACTCCCGTGGAACAAAAAGTACACATACAGCTCTTCGACCTCTCTCGGATATAGGCATAATGTTGGTTACATAAGCGTGGGGAACAAGAACGGCAGTGTGCGCAACACCGCCGAAACAACCGATGTCGGGGAACGTTTGAGTGCTTCGTACCGCTCCGACTATTTCGATATTTCGCTCGATGGCCGTGTGCTCTACTCTTATAGCACATATAGTATGCGTCCCGAAAATAATATGGATACGTGGAATTTCTCTTACGGCCCCAGTGCAACCTTGCGCCTGCCTTGGTACAATTTGCAGCTGTCGAGCAATCTTTCGATGAGCAGCCGTCGTGGTTACAGCGATCCGCAGTTCAACACCAATGAACTGTTGTGGAATGCGCAACTGTCGATGAGTTTCCTTAAAAAGAATGCACTCACAATATCTTTCCGTATGTACGACATTCTGCACGAACAGAGCAATGTGTCGCGTGCAATATCGGCAATTTCGCGCAGCGACAGTGAGGATAATTCCATATACAGCTACTGTATGTTCCACCTTATATATAAATTCGACCAGTTCGGAGGCGACAGGAAGGATGCCGAGAAGGCTGTTCGCGGATATGGCGGTATGCGTCAAGGGCCTCCTCCCGGAGGATTCGGTGGTGGCTTCAGTGGTGGCCGCGGCGGGCGTTTCTGATGCTTCCCCATAAATTTACACTTATTAAAAAGCTATAAAAACCAAGGTTCTTTATAGCTTTTTTCTTTTTTATGCTTTATATTCGCACAAAGGTTTTTATGGGAGATTTTTCGCAGATAGATGGATTGTGGAGCTACATATATTGGCTGAATATTATTGTGGCGGTGTTTATTGTGGTGCGGGTTGTCCTGAACAACCGTAACCCAATAAAGACTCTTGCGTGGATGATGGTGCTCCTGTTTCTTCCTTTTTTGGGGTTGTTGCTCTATTTTTTCTTCGGGCGCGATACAAGGAAACTCAGGTACATCGGTCGCCGTTCCCTTTCGCAGATACAGCAGCGCAGCCATCTGTTCTATCGCTCGCAGGAGCCTGTGGAGTATCCGTCTGTATATACTTCTCTTATTTCGTATCTCGAAAATGTAGCTTCGGCCTATCCTGTGGCCGGCAACGATGTAGCAGTAATCGATAATATACAACAGTTTGCCGATGAGCTGATTGCGGCAATAAATGCGGCTCGCGAGCACGTGCACGTGCAATTCTATATTTTTGAGAACGATGAGTTTGGTTGCAGGGTGCGCGATGCGCTTGTCGCAAAAGCACGCGAGGGAGTGGAGGTGCGTGTCATATACGACAGTGTAGGATGCTGGCGTGTGCCCAAGGAGTTTTTCGAGCAGATACGCTTTGCAGGAGGGCAGGTTGAGGCTTTCTTGAAAGTGTATTTCCCCATATTTGGCAACAGGGTTAATTATCGCAATCATCGCAAGGTGGTGGTTGTTGATGGTTGCTTGGGTTTTGTGGGCGGCTGCAATATTGCCGACAGATATATAAAGGGAGTGGAGTGGGGCCGTTGGCGCGATGTGATGCTGCGTGTGCGTGGCAATGGTGTTCACGGCCTGCAAACATCTTTCTTGGTCGATTGGTATTTTGCCAACGGGTCGCTGGTGAGTGGCGGTCGTTATTTCCCGAATGTGGAGTCGCAGGGTGGTGCAATCATACAGGTGGCACAGTCCAATCCCGTGGGCGACAACCGCGTAATAATGTCCGCTCTTATAACAATCATAACATCGGCGCGTGAGTATCTCTATATGCAGACTCCCTATTGTATGTTGAACGACTCTTTGAAACTTGCGATAAAGAATGCAGCTCTTGCCGGAGTGGATGTGAGGCTTATGATTCCGCAACGTTCCGATAGTGTAATCTCCACCTATGCGACCTACTCCTATCTGGGCGAGCTGCTTGCTGCCGGAGTGAAAATATATTTATATAAGGAGGGAATGGTGCATAGCAAGATGGTTGTGAGCGACGATTCTGTTTCGTCCGTCGGGTCGGCCAATCTCGATTTTCGCAGTTTCTATTATAACTTCGAGGTGAGCGGCTTTGTCTATGACCGCTCTGTGGCCCGTCGCCTTAAAACAATGTTTCTTGCCGACGAAAAGGCCTGCTCGTTGTTGACAATGCGCGAATATGCCTCACGCTCTTTCCTGCGTCGTTGTGCCGAGTCGGCAGCAAGGCTCTTCTCGCCTTTACTCTAATCTCCTTTCTTTCTTGAAGAAACTGAAATTCACACTGCCGTATGCAATGTGTCGGAAAAAGTGAGGGTCGTTGCTGAAATCATTATCTTTTCCGTGCTCAAAAATGAGTATTCCACCCTCTTTGAGCATATTGCCTTGGAGTATAAGTTCGGGGATTGTGGCAAGCTCTTTGAGCGCGTATGGCGGGTCGGCAAAAATGAGGTCGTAACTACTGCTGCAACGGCGTATGTAGCGGAATACATCGTCGCGCACAAGCCGCCAAGCAGCATCGCCAAGCGTGGTGGCGCTCTTTCTCAGATGGTTGAAGTGCAGTTGCTCCATTTCTACCGATGTTACCGACATACAACCGCGTGAAAGCAGTTCGAGGCTTATGCTGCCGGTGCCCGAGAAGAGGTCGAGGGCGTGGCATTCCTCAAAATCAACAATGTTGCAAAGTATATTAAAGAGGTTCTCTTTGGCAAAATCGGTGGTGGGGCGTGCCTTGAAATTGCGTGGAATGTCGAAATGTCGCCCTTTGTATTTTCCGCTTATTATTCGCATAGTAATAGTGCTTGAATGTCAAATGGAGTCGCGCTTATTTTGTTGAGCAGGTTCGGGGTAAAGAGCTCGCTTGGGTTGATGCGTTCCCTGTTACGTATGAACTGTGAAATGAAGTTCGAGAGCTCCTCTACACGCTTGTTGCCGCATAAATAGAGCCTGTCGGCAGTCTGTGAGAGGCCCTGTGCTTTCCATATAGCCAATAGGTAATAAATCTGGTTCCGGTTGTCGGGGGTGACGAAACTGTTTATCAGTTCCACTTTGCCTGAATTCATCGACACTATCAACGAACCTTCGTCCATATAATATGCAAGCATATATTTTTCGCAGTCGAAAGGCCTGTGAGCAATGTAGCCGAGGATGATGCTTGCCGGAGTGTAATAGGTTACATTCCCCATACGGGAAAGGCGGTCGTATATGTTCCTATCCACGGGGAAGAGCACAGTGATGTTCTGTGCGGTAAGCCTGTTTGCAATAATCTCTATGTTAGTTTCGGCTTTCGGGAAACAGCTGCGGTAGAATATCTTATACTGATTCCTGTTGTCATACTCTGCCGGAATGGTGGTAAAGTCGCAGGTTGCAATAATGGCCTTTACTTCGCTCACATCGTCGAGCGCGAGCGGGCAACTGTCTATTGCCTTGCACAGGTTGGCATACAGGGTAATGTCGTTGTCGGTCTTGTAGAAGTGAATCTGCACCGTGTCGGGGTTGCTTGCCGTGTAGGTGCAAAAACAAAATCCATTCGTACTTATACGAATGGATAATGTTTTATATGGTGAGGTCTCTCCTTTCATCAAAGAGATATTATTCCCAGTTACCGGCGTTGTTGTTGGGGTTCTCCACGTCACCAACCTTCAAACCGCAGTAACGGTCCATCTTCTTCATTTGGTATTTGAGGTTGGCAAGCTCCTGCTCGTTCACATCCTTCAAGTATGTGTCATAGGGAGTACGTGCCTCGAAGAGGTACTGTGCGCTACCGGCTTTTGTAGTGTCGCAACTTGTGAGCAATTCAAATTTCTCGCCATTGCCGAAAGGAACGTATGCCAAAGAGTCGGCAACGAAGGTCTTGGGGAAGATTGTGTCGAGAATGGCAATCCAAGAGGTGTCGCGACGGAAACCGCGCAAGCCTTCCTTGTCAACCTCGCCCCATTTTCCGGTCTTCTCGGCTTTCTTTATGATGGCAAGTGCCTTCTCCTCGGTGAGGCCTCGTTCGAGCTGTGCATCGTCGAGCTCACCCACTTTAAGAACGATGGGCATCTTGGCAATTTTAAGGAAGTTGACGAGTGAATCGAAATTGTCGGCGTATGCACCTTCGTGGTTGTTACGATACTCAATCTGGGCTGTACGGATGTCGATGAGACGAGCCACAATCTTTTTCTCACGCTCTGCACGCACTTCGGAGAATTCAATGGGGTCCATAATACTGCGGTAGCAGATGAATGCAAGGCCGGCAGCTGCGGCAATAAGCAATACTTTTAATACGTTTTTCATTGTTTCTATATTTAATTTATGTATTTTCGTGTTGCAAAAATAAAATAAAAAAACGAATTTACGTTTTTGTAGTAGTATATTTATTGAATAATTGTGATAAATAAATATTTAACCTCGCAAATTAAATCAAATTTTCCTTTTGTTCCAACAGAAGAGCAGGAAAAATCACTCGAAAAAATATCGGAATTTATTTTATCGGGTGATGACAGAAAGGTTTTTATTCTTTGCGGTTATGCAGGAACAGGAAAAACCTCGCTTGTGGCGGCACTCGTGAAGACTATGACACAACTCGAACGCCGAGTGGTGCTGCTGGCTCCCACCGGCAGGGCGGCAAAGGTCTTTTCGTCCTATTCGGGCGTGCCGGCTCATACTATACACAAGCGCATTTACAGGCAAAAGTCGATAATGGATGGTTCGACATTCTCGCTTATGGACAATAGGGCCACAAACACGCTTTTTGTGGTTGACGAGGCTTCGATGATTGCCAATGAGGGTACATCTAATTTTGGCTCCGGGGCCTTGCTCGACGACCTTGTTGAGTTTGTCTATTCGGGGCGCGGCTGTTCGTTGCTGTTGCTCGGCGATACAGCGCAGTTGCCTCCTGTTGGCGAGGAACTATCGCCGGCCCTCTCGCCACACTATCTGCGCTCGATGTTCCTTGATGTAACGGCCGTGGAGCTCACGCAGGTGATGCGTCAGCTCGATGGGTCGGGAATATTGCAGAATGCCACAATGTTGCGCAGGGTCATTTCGTCGGGCGATGCAGGATATCTGCCGCAAATAAAACTCAAAGGCTTTGCCGATGTGTGTCGTGTGCAGGGCGAGGAGCTCATCGAGGCCATCGACAGCTGTTACAGCGATGCGGGCATAGATGAAACTATAATCCTCTGCCGTTCGAACAAGCGTGCCAATGTTTACAACGAAGGCATACGTCGTCGCATTCTCTATCGCGAGGAGGAACTTAACCGTGGCGATGTGCTTATGATGGTGAAGAACAACTATTATTGGCGCGAAGAGATTGGAAAAGAGGATAAGACCATTCTCGAAAAAATAGATTTTATTGCCAACGGAGATATGGCCGAGATTGTATATGTGGGCTCCACCGAGGAGATGTATGGCTTTCGTTTCGCCGATGTAACACTCTCCTTTAACGATTATGAGGATTGTGAGCTCGATGTAAAAATTATGCTTGGCACCCTCACGAGCGAATCACCGTCGCTCACCCGCAGTGAGAGTGAGGCTCTCTTTGCTGCTGTGTGGGAGGATTATCCCGAAATACGCTCTAAACGCAAACGTATGGAGGAGGTACGGAAAAATCCCTATTACAATGCCTTGCAAGTGAAGTATGGCTATGCGGTAACCTGCCATAAGGCGCAGGGTGGTCAGTGGAAACGGGTATTTATAGACCAAGGGTATGTAACTCCGGAAATGGCAGCCCCCGACTATTACCGTTGGCTGTACACTGCATTTACCCGTGCCACCGAAAAACTCTACCTTGTGAATTGGAGCGACAAACAGGTTGCCGATTGATGGGTTGTCATTTAATCCACAACCCATCCCATCCGTTTCTGTTGCCTGCTGTTTCGCCCTTGTAGCCGTTGTTGTTCCTGTTGCTTAATGCGGCCGTGGATGCTGCAATAATCTCGGTGGTTGCAATCTCTATAAACTTCATCCTCGGTTGCTGATACTTCTTTTTCATTGTTGTAATTGTTTTTAGCGGTTAATTCTCAATTACATTAAAGAACAACGACGGCGAAATAAAGTTCGAAGAGAAAAAAGTAAAAAAAGAATAAGAGGGTGCATCCACATAGTGAAGCACCCTCTTGATGATTATCTATTTGTCTTTAAATTCCGGCAATTTCAAATACCTTGTCAATTGCGGCTTTTATGCCTGCGGGGTTCTTGCCGCCGGCCTGTGCAAAGTGTGCCTGTCCGCCACCACCGCCTTGCATCTCTTTCGCAGCCTGTCCCACTATCTTTCCGGCGTTAATGCCACGCTCCACAAGGTCGGCACTTGCCGAAATTGTAAGCTGGGGCTTGTCGTTGTAGATGCTGCCGATAACAATGAGAAGGTTCTCTGCCTGTTCCTGACGCAGGGCAAATACAATGTCCTTTACGGTTGCGGGTGCCATAGGCAACATTGTGCTAATGTAGCGTACGCCTGCACGTTCCTTAATCTCTTTCAGCAGTTGGTTTTTCATTGTCTGTGCCTTCTCCTTTGCATACTCCTCAATCTCTTTTTTGAGCTCTGCATTCTCGGCAATCGATTTTACGATTGTCGCTTTAAGATTGGGTACATTGTTGAAGAGGGCGTGTATCTCCTTCATAAGGTTCTGTGCCTTGTAGAGGTGTGCCTCCAAGGCCTCGCCTGTGATTGCCTCGATGCGGCGCACGCCTGCTGCCACAGAGCTCTCGGATATGATTTTCACCATACCTATGCGACCTGTTGCATCGACGTGTGTTCCTCCACAGAACTCAATGGAGGTGCCGAACTGAACCACACGAACGTGGTCGCCATACTTCTCGCCGAAGAGGGCAATGGCACCGAGCTTCTTGGCCTCGTCGATGGGTATGTTACGGTGGTCGGTGAGAGGAATATTCTCTCGTATGCGTGCGTTCACAATGCGCTCAACCTGCTCAATCTCCTCGTCGGTAACCTTCTGGAAGTGTGAGAAGTCGAAGCGTATAGCATCGGGTGTAACGAGCGAGCCTTTCTGCTCAACGTGTGTGCCGAGCACCTGACGCAGTGCTTGGTCCAGCAGGTGAGTACACGAGTGGTTGGCTGCACAAGCATTGCGTTTCTTCAAATTAACCTCGGCGCGGAAGGTTGCCGCAGTGTCGGCA
Source organism: Bacteroidaceae bacterium (assembly GCA_017466065.1). The sequence goes on along the minus strand of JAFTUV010000037.1, from coordinate 3,430 downwards.
GGCAGCTGCTTGGTAATGTGAATAGGGAGGTTGTTCTCCTTCTTTGTATCGATAATTTCTATGCGCTCGTCGCCACAGATAAGATAGCCTGTGTCGCCCACCTGTCCTCCGCTCTCGGCGTAGAAGGGTGTTGCTTTGAGCACAATCTGGTAGAGTGTCTGGTTCTTCTGCTTTGTCTGGCGGTAACGCAGAATTGTGGTGTCATACCCGGTGTTGTCATATCCCACGAATGTGCAGTCGCCCTCACTCACTGTAACCCAGTCGCCATTCTCCACGGCAGCAGCGTTGCGTGCGCGGGTCTTCTGTTTGAGCATCTCCTCGTCGAACTGTTGCATATTCACTGTGAGATTATTCTCGCGCAGAATGAGCTGTGTGAGGTCGATGGGGAATCCGAATGTGTCGTACAATGTGAATGCCTCAACACCGCTAATCTCACTCTTGCCCTCGGCCTTAGTGGCTGCGATAACCTTGTCGAGCAGGTGCATACCTGTGTCGAGTGTGCGCAGGAAAGAATCTTCCTCCTCCTTTATAACCTTGGTTATAAGCTCCTGCTGCTGTTTAAGTTCGGGGTAGGCATCGCCCATATTCTCGATGAGGGTGGGGACCAATTTGTACATAAATGCCTGTTTCTGTCCCAAGAATGTGTAGCCGTAGCGTACGGCGCGACGAAGAATGCGGCGTATAACATAACCGGCCTTTGCATTGGATGGCAACTGTCCGTCGGTTATTGAGAATGCAATGGTGCGTATGTGGTCGGCAATAACACGCATTGCAACATCGGTCATTTCCTCGCTTCCGTAGCTCTTGCCGCTAATCTCGCCTATGGCCTTGATTATGGGCTGGAATACATCGGTGTCGTAGTTCGACTGCTTGCCTTGCAGTGCCATACACAGACGCTCAAATCCCATACCTGTGTCGATTACCTTTGCTGGTAGCTCCTCCAAGTGGCCGTCGGCCATACGGTTGAACTGCATAAATACAAGGTTCCATATTTCAATAACCTGTGGGTGCGAGCCGTTCACAAGGTCGCGGCCGGGGATAGCTTTGCGCTCCTCCTCGCTACGCAGGTCGATGTGAATCTCGGAACAGGGACCGCAGGGGCCTGTGTCGCCCATTTCCCAGAAGTTGTCGTGGTGGTTGCCGTTTATGATTCTGTCGGCCGGGAGGTGCTTGCTCCAAATGGCGGCCGCCTCGTTGTCGCGCTCCAATCCCTCGGCCTCACATCCCTCGAATACTGTGGCGTACATACGCTCGGGGTCGAGCTTGGCCACCTGTGTCAGGAATTCCCACGCCCAGTTAATGGCATCCTCCTTAAAGTAATCGCCAAACGACCAGTTGCCCAGCATTTCGAACATTGTGTGGTGATATGTGTCGTGGCCCACCTCTTCGAGGTCGTTGTGCTTTCCGCTCACGCGAAGGCATTTCTGCGAGTCGGCCACACGCTTGCTTTTGGCAGGGCTGTTACCCAATATTATATCCTTAAACTGGTTCATTCCGGCATTGGTGAACATCAGTGTAGGGTCGTCTTTTACAACCATAGGTGCCGAGGGCACAATGAGGTGTCCTTTTCCTTCAAAGAATTGCTTGAAAGATTCTCTAATCTCTTTTGATGTAAGCATATTTTTTTATTTAGGTTATTTGTGTTTTTATGTAGCGCGCAAGATGTTTTCCGGCAGAAATGATGTACCGCTATCTTCGCGGCGCGAAGATACAAAAAACGAGTGTAAAAAACGAATAATCGTCCTTAAATATGTTCGTGTGCGCGAATGATTGTTATTCTCTGTTAATGCGAGTGGTAAAATGTTGCAAAAAAAGAGAGGTTTTATTACTTTTGCAGTAAACTGCAATTATCCGATGCGGAAAGTCTATTACATATTTAATCCGGCCACGCGAACATACGACCGTGTATATCCCAATATGGCGCAGCGTTTCCTCACCATTCTGCGCAGGATATTGCTGTTCGTTATTTTTGGCGGCTTGTCGTTCCTCGTATTCTTTCTGCTCATAGAAACGCCCTCTATGACCGAACTTCAACAGGAAAATTCAAGGTTGCTTGCACAATATAGAATTATGTCGCAACGCCTCGATGATGCGATGGAGGTGCTCGAAGATATACAACAGCGCGACGACAATCTTTATCGTGTGTTGCTGAATTCCGACCCTGTGCCTACCTTTGCAAGGCAATCGGGTTACGGCGGCACAAGCCGTTACGACGAGCTTATGAATATGGAAAATTCGGAACTTGTTGTTGAAACGGCGCAGAAGATGGATATGCTCGACAAGCAAATTTATTTGCAGATAAAATCGTTCGACCAGCTTGTGCAGCTCGATGCCGAGAAAGAAGATTATTTGCGTCATCTGCCGGCAATACAGCCCATTGCCAACCGCGACCTTAAACGCACCGCATCGGGTTACGGCTGGCGTGTCGACCCTGTTTATAAAGTGCGTAAAAAACACAACGGAATGGATTTCTCGTGCGACAATCGCACTCCTGTGTATGCCACCGCCGATGGCACGGTTGTTTCGGCCAAATGGCAGTCGGGCTATGGCTACACTGTGAAGATAGACCACGGCTACGGCATAGAAACACTCTATGCTCACCTCTATGATAAAAAATTTATGGTGAAGCCGGGGCAGAAGGTTGTCCGTGGCGAGCAGATAGCTTTAAGCGGAAATTCGGGTAAGAGCACCGGTCCCCATCTGCACTACGAAGTTATTGTGAAAGGGCAGCACGTGAATCCCATCAACTACTATTTTATGGACCTTGATGCCGAGGGCTACGACCAGATGTTGCAAATGGCCGAGAACCACGGTAAAATTTACGATTGATTATGGCTCTTTCCAAAGATAAAGACCTTAAAATGTATTACTCCATCAAAGAGGTGGCGGGCGACCTTGGTGTTACCGAAACTACTTTGCGCTATTGGGAAACGATGTTCCCGCAATTATCGCCCTACAAGGGTGCCAACGGTGTACGTCGCTATACAAAGGATGATTTAAAAACAGCCCGAATGATTTATCATCTTGTTAAAGAGCGCGGCCTCACTCTTGCCGGTGCCAAACAGCACCTGAAAGGTGCCGGCAACAAAGAAAATGCCGACCGTTCCGCCGAGGTTATCGACCGTCTTAAAGCGGTGCGCGAGGAGTTGTTGGGGATTAAGGCGCAACTCGACTCGCTGTAATTCACCAAAAAGTCATCTGCTTCGTTACGCTCGCTTTTCTCTCGGTCATTTGCGCAAAGCAAACTCCCTCGATAAAATCTTCGCAGGCCTTGCATCTGTTCTTTTTGTTGAATTACATTCTGTTGCAGTAAAGTCATCTGCTTCGTTACGCTCGCTTTTCTCTCGGTCATTTGCGCAAAGCAAACTCCCTCGATAAAATCTTCGCAAGCCTTGCATCTGTTCTTTTTATTGAATTACATTCTGTTGCA
>JAFTUV010000036.1 GCA_017466065.1 Bacteroidaceae bacterium | reverse complement strand
TTTTCGCACAAATTTCTGACATTTAACACATTAACACACATCGGACGATTATTAGATGTATCGCACTATGCAAATATAGCGTTTTTTTTATTATTTATGTGCTTTACAACAAATTAAATTCCGGCGATATAAATTCAAACAGTCTCTAATATTTTTTTGTAACGACAAAAAATTCCCAAGCGGCCATTTAGGCCGCTTGGGAAACACACATCACAAACAGGATTACATTAAAGCTCAATCTTGCCAATCACTTTGGCATTCAGGTCTGTAACCCATATAATATTATCCGATGACACGGTTATATACATCTTGCTGCCATATACGATAATATCATTGGCAGTATCACCAATGCCAATGCCATCATTCACAGCCTTAAAGTAATTATTGGTCACCGCGCCGCTTGCAGCATCATACATAGTGAGCGAAGAGTTATTGGCATTCTGCAATCCCTCGTTCAATATATAGATTCTGCCCTTTGCATTTACAGCCTTGCGAGGGCCTGTTCCTGCACCTATCTTTGTAACCAATGTTCCCTCCTCGGTAAAGAAATAAACATCGCCGGTGTTCACATAATCCGATGTTGAAACACACAAATAGCTACCCTCGGTAAACACCTTGTAGGGGTTGGGAACAACAGTTCCGTCGGTTATCCAGCCCGCTGTTGCAGTGCCGGTAACCGTATTATAGCTTTTGTAACTTATAGTCTGGTTCCAATTTGCATCATACTCCGAAAGAAGACCATACAAAGAACCGTTCAAATAGCACATCTCGCTCATATTGGCAACCGATGAAATATCGCTCACTTCGTGTGTAGCGGAATTTATCTTCTGCAAGGTATTGGGAACATCGGCATAATTACCGAACGAAACAAGATAGAGAGAGCCGTCGGCAGCCGACAATATATTGGCCGGATTCGACGCAACATCAATCTTGGCAGCCTCAACAAAAGTAGGCACATCTATCACCGAAACGGTCTTGTCATAGCCCAACGAAGAGTTCCAGCCCAAGCCACCGCTGTTGGCCACAAACATCTTACCTTCGGACACTGCGAGTTTCTCGGGGTTACGCCCAACCTCCACCATTCCGTCTATCACCAATGAGGTTGTGTCTATACGCACCACGTGACCACTGAAAAACGTAGCATACACCTTGCCTTCATAAGACTCCAAATAGCGGGGAGTGGATAAATCCTGCAAAGGCAACCCAACCTCGGGAACAAACACGAACTCCTCATCATCACTACTGCTACAAGCAGTAAAACCCAATGCAACTATCGCTGCAAAGAGAAAAATAACAGATTTTTTCATAATTATATATTAAAAAGTTAAAGAAGCCGAAAGACGCCACGAACGGCCGGGCATTGGATAGTAACGGATTATATCGTAATTCTCGTTACCTATATTAAGGAGCTCACCTTGCACACGCAAGCGCACATCGCGCCCAAGCGCAAACTCCCTATTGGCCGACACACTATGCTCCACATAGGAGGCAACCTCATTTTCTGCAATATTCTGCGGCAACATATAACGCTTGCCCACCGCCGTAAACAGATAGGAGATATTTACCCACCTGTTGTTGAGAGTGAGCGAGAAGTTACCCGTGTGACGGGGCGCATAGGGTATCTGGTGACCATAGTTCTTCGATTCGGCATCGGTAACATCCACCGTATGACGATAGCTGTATGTTGCATCGAGAAGCAACGTAGCATCGGCGGGCAACGACACCTCGGCCGACAAATTTACATCCACTCCCTTCATACGCACCTTGCCATAATTCTGCATACGCCATATATACATTGTGGGGAGAGCCACAATCTTGTCCCTCACGCTGTTATAATAGCCATCGACCGACAAGGAGAGATAGTTCAACCGCCCCGCAGCCAGCGAATAGGTTACACCCACATTATACTGCGATGCACGCTCGGGTTTAAGCCCTGTATTACCCATACGCTTGTAGTAAAGGTCGGCAAAAGTAGGGACACGAAAGCCATCCTTATAAGAGGCACGCAAACGCAACGGGATTGCCCGCAACGGTTGCCACGACAGCGAGAATGCAGGCGACAAGCGTTTATTATCCTCCGTGGCAGTCGCATCCTTGAATTTATCGGAAATATAGGTGGCAAGCAGACTCGCAGTTGCCGTGATTGCACTCCTTTTATACTGCACTGCCAGAACCGTCTGCGAATTCCAACGACGCGGTTCCTTGCCATCTGTAAAGTTATTTCTCAACGCAGAGTGGGTAATATCACTCGTCAGCACAGCCGACAGCGACGGCAACAGAGCATAGTTCACACCCACCGATGCATAATACTCATTATGGGTATTCTTGTCAGTCTGCGCACCACCCTGATAGTTCTTATTCTTCTCGACATAGCGCGTGAAGGAGTAATTATACTTTGCAAGAGCCTGCACACGCAAACGTTTGGTGACAGAAAGGTTGTAATTGGCCTGTACAAAAAAATTATCGTTCCACAGCCGCTCGCTATTATCCTTATTATAAAGATTTACAGCACCGGGAAGCCCACGCTCCGAATTATAATAATAGACCTTTGCCGCAAGGTTACCGGCCGAGCCGAAATTTCCAAAGAGATTAACCTCGGCGTTTATGCTCTTAATATCACTGTCTTTGCGCTTCTCCTTTGTTACCCTGTTCCCATTCACAAGGTCAAAAGAATAGCCTCCATCGGCACGCTGCGCGTTCAAAAGAGCCGAATAACTCCATCTATTGCCAAAAACCCTTTCACGAATAGCAGAAAGAGCGGCCGAGCCGAATGAGCCTCCACGCAGTTTTACAGAAGTTCGGGTAGCATCGGGCCTCTTTGTGGTAATATTCAACACACCGGCCGAACCATAAAATCGCGCAGGCATAAAAATATCATCACTCTGCCCTATTACCAACGAGAGCCTCTCCACATTATCGAGCCCGAAACAACCTATATCAACCTGACCGCTCTGCGTTTCGGACACGGCAACGCCATCGTATCCCACAGCCGTGTGGTTGGCCCCAAGGCCGCGCAGCGAAACGGTTTTAAGGCCGCCGATGCCGCCATAGTCCTGCACCTGCGCACCCGACATTCGCTTCACAGCATCGGCAACATCAAGCATACCAAGGCGTTCAAAATCACCACTAATCATAGCCTGCGTGGGTGAGCCGCTCACGGTTACTCCCGACGACACATTGCCAACAACCTCCAACTCCGCAAGCCTGCGCTGCGAAATTGAGTCGGACACCTGTGCACCACACCACTGCCCACACAAAAGCCATATACCGAAAGTACACGGCAGATACTTCAAAAATTTTATTTGCATAAAAAACAAGGTTACCAAGCCTTTACCCGAGGCGTTGCATAATACACAATAGATAAGGCAGGTTTTCTGGCTCGTCCGTCTTTCGGCCGCCTTCCCATTACAAAGTAACAGTGGCTGTAAAGATTACCGCGACGTTTTTGGACACACAGCTACGGGTATAGCTCCGGATTTTAACCGGATTCCCTTTTACTAACACCATTCGCAAAAATCGGTGTTACACCTTTATCCGCGACAAAGGTAAATCAATTGGCGCACATCTGCAATAGTTTAACACATAAAAAAAGATAGCAGCCCCGTGTATCACTACAGAGGGCTGCCGTGGGGAATTGAATGATTAAGAAAAAGTTTTTATATCAAAATATTGTTGCTGTTTACATATAGAACACACTGCCTGCTACAATGTTCACGCCGCGCTTGTTTTTTTTACACTTTACTCTAAAAAAAAATTAAGCGAGGAAAAATTCCTCGCTTAATAATCTACTATATAGAGAGAATGCCGATTATTCAGCAGCCTCTTCTGCAACTACCTTGTAGGCAATCTTAACAGCAACCTCCTTGTGCAGACGCACGGTAGCTGTGTAGTCGCCAATCTCCTTTGCAGCCTCAACAGCAATAATCTTGCGGTCAATCTCAAAGCCGAGCTTTGCAAGTTCCTCTGCAATCTGGATAGCACCAACCGAACCGAAGATAGTACCGGTTGCGCTCACCTTTGTGGGGATTGTGAGTGAAACACCCTCCATCTTCTTTGCAAGTTCCTCTGCATCTGCCTTAATCTTGGCAAGTTTGTGAGCACTCTGACGAAGATTCTCTGCAAGCACTTTCTTTGCCGACTCTGTTGCAACAACAGCCTTGCCGGTGGGAATCAAATAATTACGGCCATAACCGTCTTTTACCTTAACGATATCGTTTTTGTAACCAAGGTTGATTACGTCTTCTTTCAATATTAGCTCCATAATTATTCCTCCTTTTTATTTCATCATATCAGTTACGAAAGGCAGCAAAGCCAAGTGACGCGCACGCTTAACAGCCTGAGCAATGCGACGCTGGAACTTCAAAGAAGTACCTGTGATGCGACGGGGAAGAAGTTTACCCTGCTCATTCAAGAATTTCTTTAAGAATTCGGGATCCTTGTAATCGATATACTTGATACCGTTCTTCTTGAAACGGCAATATTTTTTCTTTTTGACATCAACTGTGGGAGGTGTCAAATATCTGATTTCTGAAGGTGTCTGTGCCATAATTAATTCTCCTTATTACCTTTAAGATTTCTTCTTTTAGCAGCATATTCTGCAGCATACTTGTCCAACTTAACAACCAAAGAGCGGATAACACGCTCGTCACGGCGATACTGAAGCTCCAACTTTGAAATAACTTTGGGCTCTGCATTGAACTCGAACATCACATAGAAGCCTGTTGACTTCTTCTCAATGGGGTAAGCAAGTTTTTTAAGACCCCAATTCTCCTCATTGACAATCTCAGCACCTTCAGCAGTGAGAATGCCTTTGAACTTCTCTACCGCTTCCTTCATCTGAGCATCAGACAAAACGGGAGTTAAAATGAAAACGGTTTCGTATTGATTCATTTTTAATTAATAAATTGGTTAAACATTTCGTTTATCTAAACGCGGGTGCAAAGATAGGCATAATTTTTCAATTACCAAAGTTTTACACTTGCGTTTTTCGGCAAACTGCAAGTTTTTCCATCGCTCTTTGCTCCGAATTGCCCGAAAATATGGATAAGCGACATTTTTTAGGCAAAAAATTTTATACTATAAATATTTATGTGTTACTTTGCACAATAAGTTGAAATTACATAAAAATAAAACTATATAACTATGGCAACAAAAGTCAAATACCTTGGTCTTGCTTTGATTCTCATCGGAGCATTAGTTCTCATTTTGAGCCACTTTAACGGCTGGAACAACATCAACGCTCTGAATGTCAGCACATACGTTGTAATGATTATAGGCTTCATCACCTACATCATCGCCGGCAAGAAAGCTCTGGAAAAATAAGAGAGATAAAATACACAATCAAGCCCCAAAGTTTCAACTTTGGGGCTTGATTGTTTTATTAGGGAGACTACTCCTTATTTATATACGCATATAAACGAGCGAGGGGTTACGCCTCTGCCTCGGGAGCAATAAGTTTATAACCCTTTCCGTGAATATTTATAATCTCTATTGAATCGTCGGCTTTAAGATGCTTGCGCAATTTGGTAATATATACATCCATACTGCGGGCATTGAAATAATTGTCGTCGGTCCACACGGTTTTAAGCGCAAAATCGCGCTGCAAAATCTCGTTGGTGTGAGCACACAAGAGGCTCAACAATTCCGATTCTTTTGTTGTGAGCTTAGTCTGCTGGTCGCCAATGGTGAGCAGCTGTTTCTGTGTGTCAAACTGGAAGCGGCCAATCTTGTACAAAGTATTACTCTTGTTCTTCTTTCCGCACACGCGACGCAGGATTGCCTCGATGCGCAGCACCAATTCCTCCATTCTGAACGGCTTTGTAATATAGTCGTCGGCACCAATCTTGAAGCCTTCGAGAATATCCTCGTTAAGCGTTTTTGCGGTGAGGAAGATGATGGGTATTTCCGAATTTACCGCACGGATTTCCTGTGCGAGAGTAAAACCGTCCTTTATAGGCATCATAACATCGAGCACGCAAAAATCGAATTTTCCTTTAAGGAAAGCCTTGTAACCGGCATCACCATCGGGACACAATTCGGCATAAAAGCCTTTTGCCTGCAAATATTCACGCAACAACATACCGAGGTTCTCATCGTCCTCGCACAATAGAATTCTCTGTTTCTCGTCCATAATCTTTATTTTAAAGGTAATACAATTATAAATGTGGTTCCCACCCCGGGCTCACTCTCGGCTCTTATGGAGCCTTTCAGTGCCTGCACAATCTGCTTCACATAGGCAAGGCCGAGGCCAAAGCCTTTTACATCGTGTATATTCCCGGTGTGCACTCTGTAAAATTTATCAAAAATCTTTTTCAAGTCCTCCTTGCGTATGCCGATGCCGTTGTCTTTTACCGACAGCATAAAGTTTCCATTGTGGTTCCAAGTGCGCACCTCCAACCTCAACGGAGCATCCTGACGGCGATATTTCACCGCATTATCCATAAGATTGAACACCACATTGGTAAAGTGCATCTCATCGACATACACAAACGGGTCGGTGGCATCAAGCTTCCAGACAAGTTCCCCACCATTCTGCTCCACCTTCACGGCAAAAGTGTTTACAATGCCCTCCACAAGGTCGTTTGCATCGAGTTCTTTCATTTTCAGCGAGGCTGTATTCTTATCGTCGAACATAGACATCTGCAACACCTTATCTACCTGAAAGCGCAAGCGTTTCGTCTCACTCGATATTACCCCCGACAGACGTCCGAACATTTCGGGAGATTTTGCAACCGTCTGGTCCTGCAACATCTGCGCCGCAAGCGAAATTGTGGAAATCGGGGTTTTAAACTCGTGAGTCATATTGTTTATAAAATCGTTCTTCATTTCGGTTATCTTTTTATGCCTCACCGCCATATACAATGTTATCACAAATGTTATTAACAAAACAAAAGTGAAGAGTATGGAAGGAATCATAAATTTAACCGAACTATAAATATATTTGTTCAAAATCAACGTTGGGAAATGAACTTCGAGCACCCCCATACGCGCAGGCGGGTCGTTCTTGAATATCAATTCCTTATATTTATTTTCATTCTGTTCGTCGGAAAAATCGGGACAGCGATACACCTCTTTCGAATCTCCGCGCAACACTCTGAAATGATAAGGAAGCAGAATGCCATTGTTGGCAAGCTCTGTTTTAAGGTTCTGATTGAGCTTGCTGAAATTTATTCTGCTCTGCAACGGCTTTTCGCTTGCCTGATAAAGCATATTATACACAACCTCGTCGAGCACTGCACGCTGGTACTTGTAACGCTTGCTCAAAATCTCCATAGAGAGCCGCTGCGCATCGCGCATCGACATATTACCGCGGTTGGAGTTGATTTTGAATTGCGACACCGATTGACTGGGGTTCTTCACAAAGGTTTTCAGCTCAAAAGCCGACAGGACATTGCCCCCCTCGGACGAAGCAAGATAGCTATGTTCCAGTTTGAGAAAGCCATCCTTAATCTGCCCACGATGAATATCCTTCTGAATATCCTTTGTGAGATAATGCCGCATCTCTTCGAGTTCCAGATTATAAGCAACCTGATAAAGACTTCTCCTCACCCCTTCCTCGAAATGTTCGCGACGCATATCCACGATCGCCTCTATATATGTGAGCTGCAAATAAAGAAGCCCCATACAACAGACGCCCATTACGAGCCCCACAATCCATATTACATTCTTTTTCATACGGCAAATATAATCACAGACAACAAAGGTTGCATCATTTATAGGAAATATTTATCCAAAATTCCTTTTAATTAACAAACAAGCTGATTATAATTGCGATTTTAACAACTACAAACTCGAAACAAAGTGCATTTTAGCAAAAAAGCACAACATTTTAACAAAAAAGAGCACCCATCAAGGGTGCTCTTCAATATAATGCATAAAGGGGTTATAATTACTCTTCCTCTTTCGACGCAAACTCCTTCATAAGTTTCTCCTGAACATCCGTGGGAACAAGCTCATAGGAAGAAGGCGACATTATAAACGATGCACGACCACCGGTGAGCGAGCTGAGCGAGGTTGAGTAAGATGCCATCTCCTTCAAAGGAACCTTTGCCGAGAGTTTTTCGTAACCATTCTCACTCTCCATACCCATAATCATACCTCTGCGACCTTGAATATCGCTCATCACATCACCCATCTTGTCCGAAGGCACAAATACCTCAACATCATAAACAGGCTCCAAAATCTTGGGACCGGCATTGCGGAACGCTTCGCTGAACGCATTGCGGCCGGCAAGCATAAACGAAACCTCGTTAGAATCTACCGGGTGCATTTTTCCATCATACACGATAACACGCACATCACGGGCATAGGAACCGGTCAACGGGCCGCGCTCCATACGCTCCATAACTCCTTTTAAAATCGCAGGCATAAAGCGAGTGTCGATAGAACCACCGACTACGCTGTTTACGAATACCAGCTTGCCGCCCCAATCGAGTGTAATCTCCTCGGTCGATTTTGCATTCATCTTAAATTCCTGTCCATTGAAGCGATAAACATCCTGCAAAGGCTTACCATCCTCATATGGCTCCACAATGAGGTGTACCTCGCCAAACTGGCCGGCACCACCCGACTGTTTCTTGTGACGATAGTCGGCACGGGCAGCCTTGGTAATAGTTTCGCGATAAGGAATCTTGGGCTCCTCGTAAACAACCTGTATCTTCTCAACATTTTCGAGACGCCATTTGAGAGTGCGCAAGTGGAATTCACCCTGACCATACACAATTGTCTGGCGAAGCTCCTTCGACTGCTCTACGCGCCAAGTGGGATCTTCCTCGTGCATACGGTTAAGAGCCTGCATAAGTTTCTCCATTTCACTCTCGTTGGCCGGACGTATAGCGCGTGAATATTTCGACGCAGGATATTTTACCAAAGCAAATTTATTGTTAGCATCCTTATCGTTGAGAGTGTTACCGATGCGTACATCCTTCAACTTAACCGTACAGCCAAGGTCGCCGGCCTTCAATTCATCGACAGCTGTGCGAGTGGCACCTGCGCTGCAATATATCTGCGAAATGCGCTCTTTTGAGCCTCGGTCGGCATTTACGAAATCCATTCCGGGCTTCAATGTTCCACTGATAACCTTGAAATAATTAACCTCGCCGATGTGGGGCTCCACCGAAGTCTTGTAGAAGAACAAGGATGTGGGAGCATTGCTGTCATAAGGAACGGTAACACCCTCGGTGTTAACAGGCTGCGGCATATCATCAACCTCGGGAGCTACATTTGCCAAGAACTCCAACAAGCGGCCTACCGCAACATCGGTAGCAGCCGAACAGCAAAGAACGGGGTACACACTGCCGGTAGAAAGGCCCAAGCGTGCGCCCATACGAATATCATCGGTAGAAAGGTCATCCGAATCAAAAAACTTATTCATCAACTCCTCTTCATTCTCGGCGGCCTTCTCCACAAGTTCTGTGTGCAATGCCTTAGCTTTCTCAATCTGGTCGGCAGGAATATCCTCAACGACAGGAGCTTGTCCCTCACCTGTCCAAGTGAGTTTCTTCATCAACAGCACGTCGATTATGGAATTAAAGCCGGGGCCTGCGGCAACGGGATACTGCACGGGCACCACCTTTGAACCATAAACAGCCTGCAACTGCTCTATCACATTATCGTAATCACATTTTTCATTATCAACCTGATTCACAACGAACATTGCAGGTTTCTTCATCTTCTGCACATAGCGGAAGCAGTTTTGTGTACCTACCTCAACACCATATTGGCCGTTAATGACAACCATTGCAAGATTGCACACTTCGAGAGCGCACACCATTCCGCCGGCAAAGTCATCGGCACCGGGACAATCGATAAGGTTCAGTTTCTTGCCGGCCTGCTCCACTTGGAACACAGTTGTAAACACCGAATAACCATACTCCTGCTCAACAGGGAAATAGTCGCTCACGGTATTCTTGGCCTCAACCGAACCTCTACGTTTTATAATACCACCCTCAAAGAGCATAGACTCTGTGAGTGTGGTTTTTCCCGAGCCTGAACATCCAACGATGGCAATGTTCTTAATTTCGTTAGTTTGATAAGTTTTCATATTGTTTTTTGTTTTTGTAACAAGACCGCAAAAAAGATAAGCAAGCATCAGACTGCTGCAATCGCATAAAGGCGCACTCTCTCATCTGCCCTGCCTATCCCCAAGAAATCTTGCTTGGTTAGTTATGTTATAAAAGCGGTAGCAATGTAGGAAATTCCCATAAAAAAAGCAAATAGAAACAAGAGGTTTTTTTAAAAAGAGAGAAAAAAATTATCTTCGCAGAAATATTTTACATTTTTTTTAAATTCAAACAGTTTATTATGGCCGGCATATACATACATATACCTTTCTGCAAACAAAGATGCAGATATTGTGCATTCTACTCAACCACACAGCACCATCTGCAACAAAGCTACATCGAGGCCCTTTGCTGCGAGCTTAAAATGCGCAAGAAGTATCTTAAAGGAGCCGCCATCGGCACCATTTACCTTGGCGGCGGCACTCCGTCGCTGCTCACTGCCGGGCAGATAACAGCCATCCTCTCCACCATCAGAAAGGTGTACCACATAAACCCCAATGCCGAAATTACCATAGAGTGCAACCCCGACGACCTCACGCCCACCCACCTTGCAATGTTGCACGAACAAGGATTCAACCGCATAAGTATGGGAGTACAAAGTTTCTGCGACAGGCAACTGCAAGAGCTTGGCCGACGACACACTGCCGAGAGTGCACGCAGAGCCGTAAAGAACGCTCGCGAGGCAGGCTTCCGCAACATAAGCATCGACCTTATGTTTGCACTCCCCGGCTCCACACCCGAGCAGTGGAGAAACGATCTTCGCAGTGCCATCGCCCTGCAACCCGAACATATTTCGGCCTATAATCTCACATACGAAGAGGGCACCCCGCTATACAAGGCCCTGCAACAGGGAATTATCAAGGAGCTTACCGAGGAAGAGAACATTGAACAATTCGACACATTGATTGAAGAACTGAAAGAGGCAGGCTACCGCCACTATGAGATTTCCAATTTTGCCCTTCCCGGATGCGAAAGCCGCCACAACAGCAGCTATTGGAACGACACCCCCTACCTTGGTTGCGGTGCCGGCGCACACTCCTACGACGGCACATCGCGCGGCTGGAACATTGCCGACATTGTACAATATATAAAAGGTATAAACGAAGGAATAGTTGTTTTTGAGAAAGAGATTCTCACTCCCGAAGAGCAGTACAACGACACTATCCTCACACGCTTGCGCACTGCCAAGGGGCTGCCCCTCGCGTGGGTAAAAGAGAAATTCGGCAACACCTTATATAATTATATGATGGAAGCTGCCCGCAAAGAGATTGCGGCCGGCAACCTGCAAGAAACGCCCGACGGCTCCCTCACGCTGACAAAAAAAGGCATTTTCATAAGCGACGCAGTGATGAGAAATTTGATATTTGCGTAATGACTGTGCCTATCAAATACACAAAGAGCCGTTCACGCGCGTGAACGGCTCTTTGCATATTATTTATAAAGGATTACATCAAGCTGTTTGCAAGTGCAAGAATCTCCTCGCCAATAGCGTCGGCAGCCTCCTGTGTGGGACCCTCAGAATAGATGCGCACGATGGGCTCGGTGTTACTCTTGCGCAAGTGCACCCACTTGTCGGGGAAGTCGAGTTTCACGCCGTCAATGGTGTTAATCTCGGCCTTGCCGGCGTATGTAGCCTTAATCTTTTCGAGAATGGCATCAACATCGCAACCGGGTTTAAGGTCGATGCGATTCTTGCCCATAAAGTATGCAGGATAGGTTGCACGCAACTCGCTCACTGTTTTTTTCTCGTGAGCAAGGTGGCTCAAAAAGAGGCAGATACCAACCAATGCGTCGCGACCGCTGTGACAAGCAGGATAGATAACTCCACCATTGCCCTCACCACCGATAACCGCATTTGTTTCGCGCATCTTGGTAACCACGTTAACCTCACCCACAGCCGAAGCAGCATACTCGCAACCGTGAGCGTTTGTAACATCGCGCAATGCGCGGGTAGAGCTCAAATTCGATACGGTATTTCCGGGAGTATGTTTCAATACATAGTCGGCAACGGTTACAAGAGTATATTCCTCGCCATACATCTCACCATTCTCGCAGATGATAGCCAGACGGTCAACATCGGGGTCAACCACAAAGGCAACATCATTGCCGCCCTTCGCCATAAGCCCCATAATATCGCCGAGGTTCTTTGCAAGAGGTTCGGGATTGTGCTGGAAGTCACCGGTGGGCTCGCAATAGAGCTTGTCGACTTTTGTAATGCCCAATTTATCGAACAATTTGGGAAGAATTACACCACCAACCGAGTTTACACAGTCGATAGCCACCTTAAAGCCGGCCGCCTTTATAGCCTCAACATCCACAAGGGGAAGCGAGAGAACTGCATCAATATGTTTGTCGTCGTATGTTTCATCAAGGCGATATTTACCGAGAGTCTCCACATCGGCATAATCAAATTCCTCGGCCTCGGCAATGCGCAACACCTCTTTACCCTCGGCGGCATTCAAGAATTCGCCCTGCTCGTTAAGCAGTTTCAAGGCATTCCATTGACGGGGGTTGTGGCTTGCAGTGAGAATAATACCACCACAGGCATCCTCCATAGTAACGGCCATTTCTGTCGTGGGGGTAGAAGCAAGGCCTATATCCACAACATCGAATCCCATTCCCATAAGGGTACCGCACACGATTTTGTTAACCATCTCACCCGACAAACGAGCATCGCGGCCCACAACAATCTTGTTGCTCTTTTTGGTTGTTGTCTTACGAATCAACGCAGCATACGCCGAAGTTAATTTTACTACATCAAGAGGAGTCAAGCCTTCATCGGCTCTGCCACCGATGGTACCTCTGATTCCGGAGATTGATTTAATTAGTGTCATATAAGTTTTTAATTAGAATTTAGGTTACCTTTCAGGTTGGAATGTTATGTTATAGAAACAAGGATAAACGTATGTTGCCGCAAGCGAAGTTCCGGCAGTGTGCGGGACTATCAGGTTCACCTCGGCCAAATTCGCTGTATTGCGTGTAAAATAGAGGTACGGCATAACCACGAGCCAACCGCTTGGCACCGCGCTTGTTCCATACTGATTCACCATCACACCCGAAGAGAGTGCCGCAGTAAAAGAGCCGCTGTCGTTTGTCACGGTCATTTCGTCGGCATCCTGTTCCTGCTCGTTGGTCGAAATAATGCTGCCTTCCATCACATTGTATTCGGTGTAACGGACCAGCAGATTCATTGACTCTCCATCCTCGATTCTCCTTGCATCCTGCGCGTCAAACGGGTTTTTCACGAACTGCACATACACATCATCGAGCAACACATATTCGTTTCTATCGACATTTGTCGTATAATTCTGCAACATAAACTGCGCTTGTGAAATTACGCAAACACCGTCAATAGTCATAAATTTGTTTATTGCATCCTGCTCCTTATCCTTCATATCCGAGTATGAAACCTCATCCTCGCAAGCTGTCAGAAATATTGCCATCAGCGGCAACAGCATCACATAAATCAACCAATTCTTCATCATAGCAATTTTTTCATCTGTTTTTACATATCAAACTCAAAAGTACAATTAAGTTACGAAAATTCAAAAACATATTCGAAAAAATAAAATAAAAATATTTATAATTTGTTTATGTGGGACACAAACTAATCTTTAAGCTGCTTATCATAGGCTTCGAGAGCCTTCATAAATTGCGCCACTGCAACCTCCATCGTGTCGCGCACCTCACCGCCCGATGCATTCTTGTGCCCGCCGCCATTGAAAAACTCCGCCGCAAGCGTATTACAAGGGAAATTACCCACGCTGCGCAACGACACATTTATTTTCCCCGGCTGTTCCTCGCGCAAAAAGCACGACAGGCGCAGCCCCTTCTTCTGCAAGGGAAAATTCACTAGCCCTTCCGTGTCGCCCTTCATCACATTAAAGCGTTTAAGTTCATCGTGTGTGAGAGTTATGAGCGAGGCATTCCTGCCCTGAAAGAATTTCAGTTTCTCATACATTACATAGCCCATCAACTTCAAGCGCGACTCCGAATAATTATAGAACACCTTGCGGTAGATTAAATCCTTGTCAACACCCTTTGCAATAAGTTCGGCCACAATGAGATAAATATCCTTGCGGTTCGAAGCATAGGCAAAGGAGCCTGTGTCGGTCATCATTCCGGTGTAAACGGCCTTTGCCATATTCAAATCCAGTCCATCGAGCGTGGATATTCTGTAAATCATACGAAAAACAAGTTCCGATGTTGCACAGGCCGTGGGGGAAGATACTGCGACCGAAAAGCCTTCATCGGGGTGCAGATGATGGTCCACCAACACCTTCACAGCCGACGATGCGGCAATGACATCGCCCATTTCGCCCAAACGCGACAAAGTATTAAAGTCGAGGCAGAAAACAACATCGGCACCATTTATCAGCATCGTGGCTTTTTCCTTGTGAGTATCGAACAGCACAATATCGCCGGACGAAGGCAACCATCGAAGAAAATCGGGGAAGGCATTGGGAAGAATTACATCGGCAACCTTTCCCAAGCTCCGCAGATAGAGCATACAGGCAAGCGAAGAGCCCACAGCATCGCCATCGGGATTCTTGTGAGCCACAACCACAAATTTCTCATTACACTCTATAATATTTTTCAGAGCGGCCTCTTGGGCCTCTGTAATCAATCTGTCAAGCATAAAAAAAAGGATTATAACGCGAAGATAGTCAACCTGTGCCGTTTAAGCAACACTATCTGCACGAAAAAATTATTTACCGCGCATAAATTCCACATAAAAATCATCGCCACGGCTTTTCAGTTTAAGCGCGCCGCTCCGCAAAATATCAATACAGGCAATGCCGCTTTTTTCACATTCGCGCAACAGCCTGCGCCTGCTGCCATCATACAACGAACCGTCGAGAATAACACAGCGTGCAGGATAATGGTAGAGCAATTCCTCGACAGGTCCCAAAAAACCGCGACACAAAAGCAACGCATCCACCGGACGCTGCAAACTGTCGGCACGCCAACAATCATCGGCAAGCATCTGCATTCGCAAGCCTCCAAAATAGACAAGCCCTCCCGAGCGCACCAAGAGCGTGTCGCGATAACCATCATCGGCCCACTGCGGCTCCTGCAAACGTTCACGCTCAACATAAGGCATCACCACACGGTCGCAGTCGGCATCAAATTCCGGCACCGACGACAGCAAATAGCACTCCTCGTTACGTGCAACGGCAAGCACCGCCGCCATTTTCCTATTATTGAACAACAGCAAATAATCCTCGTCGCGGTTTTTCTCCACCGCAATGATGTTCAACACAACCGCCACCGTCGCAACAACCAGCGTCAACCCGGCCGGGAGTAGACGTTTGCCCGCCAAGCTCCAAAGGAATATCCCAAGCAGCAATGCAGCCAAGCAAGCGCCCGGCACACCCACCTGCGGCAACAGGAACGAAGCAGCCGGCAAAGAGGCCACAAAGCACACCACGCCATTCATAAAAGAGAGCAAGAGCAACAAAAGCCACACAAGCAACCACTGCACGACAGGAATAAAGGCCATCACCCACAACGGCACCACAAGTGCCATAATCAGCGAGGCCAATGGCACAATAAAAATATTCGCAAGCAGAAAATACAACGGAAAAGTACCAAAATAGTACCATACAAACGGCAGCACACCCACCTGTGCAGCAAGCGACACAGCCACAAGCGACATAACCCTATTATAGGCACTGCCATAATCATCGCAACGCAGAACACTACGCAGCCACGGCAACAACAGCAAGATAGATGCCACCGATGAAAATGAGAGCTGAAAACCAACATCGAAAAGCAGACGCGGCGATACAAGCAACATCACTATCGCCGCCCCACCCAAAGAGTTAAGAGCCGAAGCATCGCGTCGCAGACAACGCCCCACCCCAAGAATTGTGAACAATATTGCAGCACGCACCACCGACGGAGTGAGCCCCGCAACAAAAGCAAAGACCCACAACAGAAACAATATAAGCAATTCTCTTGCAATAAAAAGCGCGCGCGAACCACCCGCAAACGACAGCAATGTCACAAGCACCATATAGAACATACCAAGATGCAAGCCCGACAATGCAAGTATATGACTCACACCCGCCGAAGAATAGGCCTCGTTCAAATCCTGCGGGAATTCCCGCCGTTCGCCCACCGAAAAAGCCGACAGTAACGCCAACTCCTCACCCTCGAAGCCCACCTTCTCATACATATCCACAATACATTCACGCACCCCCAACGCAAGCATCGAAAGAGTGCGCTCACCCCTGCCGGCAAATTCCCAAGCAGCCACAGGAAGGAACACAGTCCCTGTAACTCCTTTTATCTGCATATAACGCTCCGCATCAAACTCCGCAGGGTTGCCACTGTTCATAGGATTCTGCACCACACCTTCAAAACGCACCTTGTCGCCCACTTTCAAGGCAAGAGCCTCCACACAATTGGCAAAATAGAGTTGTACGGTACCCTCGCTGCGCACACCCGTCGCCGCGCCGCCCTCACGCACGACCCGCGCCAACGCCCTTGTGGCAGCACCGCGCATATAAGGATTTTCAAGCAACAGAGCCTCAAAAACTCCCTTTTCATCGGACCATTTTGGATTCTCCACACGCTTGTCGCAAGTAATCACAAACAGCCCTACGGCAAGCATCACACCCACCGCACCTGCACCGAACAACCAACGCGGAGCCTGCGACAGGAAGCCTGCGGCAAGCACAAGCAGCGACACGACAAACAGGGTGGCTATGTGCAGCACATCTACGCTACACAGCCACCCTGTAATTATACCGGCAACCAGCGGCAACGCCAGTTTCAGCAAAGGATATTTTTTTATATCAAAAGCAATCACACCCGTTACAATGCACGCAACGCCGATATTACCGCTTCGGGATTTTCAGCACCGAATACCGCATTGCCGGCAACCAAGGCATCGGCACCGGCACCGGCCAAAAGAGCACCCGTGGTAACATTCACGCCACCATCCACCTCAATAACAGCCTTCGAGCCGGAAGCATCTATCAATTCACGCAATTCACGCACTTTATTCACTGTGTGAGGGATAAACTTCTGCCCGCCAAAGCCGGGATTCACGCTCATAAGCAGCACCAAGTCCAGCTCGCCGATAATATCCTTCAACATACATACAGGCGTGGAGGGGTTCAGTGTTACACCCGCCATCATACCCGCATCCTTTATCTGCGTAACAGCGCGGTGCAAATGAGTGCAAGCCTCATAGTGGATATTCATTATGCGGGCATTCAAAGCCTTCACTGCATCAAGATAGTTCATCGGATTAACCACCATCAAATGCACATCGAGCGGCTTTGTACAAAGTTCCGCAACATATTTAAGCACAGGAGGACCAAATGAAATATTAGGCACAAACACCCCATCCATTACATCTATATGCAACCAATCGGCCTCACTGCGGTTAATCATCTCCAAGTCCTTCTGCAAATTCCCGAAATTGGCCGACAGAAGCGACGGCGACACTATCTGACTCATAACTTCAAAAACTATTTTTAATTTTACCCGACAAGTTCTCGAACTCTCAAAAGCATCAAAGACAAAAAGCCTTTTACACTATGCGAAGATAGCACAAAACAGATACAAAAGCAAGCCCTTGATACATTATTTCACCAAGAGGCCACACCTTATAAATAAAAAGTCGCAAAAAGCAATGCCGTTTGCTTTTTTTTTCGTTTATTTGCAAATTGGAATATACACCCGCGAATAAATTTAATTTTATATAACTTTTTAATCAATCACATTTATGAAAACCAAAAGACTGTTTTTGTATATGCTCACACTCATTATGAGCATTGCAAACCTTTGGGCCGTATCGCCGATAATGAGCGACACCTCTACCGGCACGCCCGAAAGCGGCAAGAAGTATTACATCTATGCCGACACTTACTACAACAGTGCTTATGTACCCCGTTACCTGTATAACAACGACGGGACATTGGCATTAAGTACCGCTGTTGACGAAAGCAGTGACAACTATGTGTGGACCTGTACCATAACCAACGGCAAGTACACATTCCAGAATGTGGGTAACACCGCAAAGTATCTGGGACACAAGGCACTTGCCGATGCAGCCTACAATTTCACGCTTGGAAAGGCAGCAGCCAACCACGCAGGTACCACCATCTGGTCGGATAATGCAAGCCGCTACCTTGTAACAAAGAACGACGGCAGCACATTCGACCAAGCACAAAACACATACAATCAGACAAGTTCCGACTGGTGCACCGACTATGTATTTGTAGAGTACATTGAGCCCACAGGCAATCATTTGAGCGTAACAGCCAACTATGCCGGTGCCGGAGAGATTCTTGTAAACGGCGAAGCAACAACTCTCCCCTACAACGAATGGGAGAACACAGTGACCCTCCCCGTAACCCTCACAGCCACAGCCAACAACCCCTACACATTTGTAGGCTTCTTCAATGGCGATGAGAACTTGGGCACAGAGTACACAGTGAGCACACTCGACGAGAACATCAGCATCGAGGCACGTTACAGCATCGACATCTTCTCATCGTCGCTCGAAAATCCCATCCCCGTAGCCATTTACAACAACCGCGACAAAGCCTACTCGATAAAAATGAATGCAGCCTCAAGCTACACAGGCAACGCCATAAACAGCGGCAGCAGCATATACGGCGAGAACGAAATATGGTACCTCGTGGGAACTCCCGAATCGTTCAAGATGTACAGCCGCACAGCCGGCAACACCCTTGCAGTGACACTTGCCGGAACAGGCAGCGGCTCGGTAGCAACACTCACAACAACAGGAACCGACCTCTGCATTGTTTCACAGGCCGACGGAGCCGTTGCAATATGCCCTGCCGGCACCAACAGCCAGAGCTTCAATATGTTCGGCGGTGCAGGACAGAATATCAAACTTTACTCCATCGGCGACGGTGGTTCTGTATGGAACATCAAAAAGATTGATACAGACAAAGTTCTAAAAATCAACTACAATGCACAAACCGCAGGCGGTTACGAGCAGAACTACAAGATAGGCGAGCTTGCCATCACCATAGACGGTGCAACCGGCACATCTATGCTCGAAAAAACAACCATCCCCGCATCGAGCACAATGTATCTGCCCGAAGGAGCAACCTTCGGAATATCCAAGGGCTATATGTGCCACGGCTGGAAGATGGACTTCAATGGCAGCGAGTCGCTCGACAACCAGACATTACCCGAAGGCGGCCTCATCGTAAATGTAAACATCGCAGTAGATACCGACAACAAATATCAGTACCTGTTCTACTCGCCCGGCCCCAACGGACACCCCTACCGCATTCCTGCCCTCACAACCACAGCCAACGGCTATGTATTTGCAATCAACGACTATCGCCCTTGCGGTAACGACATTGGTTACGGCGAGGTCGACCTTGTTATGCGTCACAGCACTGCTGCCGGCAGCGAGTGGGACGGCCACAGCTGGACAGAATCGGTAACCATTGCCGATGGATTGGGAAACACCAACGAAGGTATATGGAAATTAGGCTTCGGCGACCCCGCAATCGTTGCCGACCGCGAGAGCAACGAAGTGCTTGTAATGAGCGTTTGCGGTAACCGCACCTGCTGGGACGGCAACTACGGCTCGGGCACCGATGAAAATCCCGAAAACCCCAACCGTGTAGCACGCCTTTACATAAAATTCAACGAAAGTACAAAGGAGTGGGAAGTTGGTGAGCCCGAAGAGGTTACATACGACCTTTACCCCCTGTTCAAAGACAGCGAAGGTACTGTACATTCAAGCTCTATGTTCATCGGCGCAGGCCGCATAGCACAAAGTAGCAAAATCAAGGTGGGCACCCACTACCGCATCTATTGCGCAGTGTGGGTGGTAACAATGACAAACAGACAGCACCACAACTACGCCATCTACTCCGACGACTTCGGAAAAACTTGGAATCTCCTTGGAGAGCTCGGTTACGACAACTGCCCCTCGAAATATGGCAACGAGCCCAAGTGCGAGGAACTTCCCGACGGCAGTGTACTATTGAGCAGCCGCAAATACAGCGGCCGTTACTTCAACGTATTCCGTTACACCGATGCCGAAAAGGGTGAAGGCAGCTGGGTTGGTGAAGTTTCGACCAACGATATTGGCGACCTCGCTTGGGGTGGCAACAGCACCAATGGCGAGCCTATTCTCGTGGGCAACGTACTCTTCCAGTCGGCTCCCACCGGCAACGACCGCAGCAATGTTGCCATATTCTACAAGGTATTGAGCAACGACCCCGCCGATTACACTCCCACAAAGCTATCGAGCGGATGGACAAAGATTGCAATCTCAAATGCATATTCAGCTTACTCGTCAATGACTCTTCTCCCCGACAAGGAGACACTTGCAATCTACTACGAGGAGGCTCCCGGCGGCTACTCTATGGTGTATCTGCCTCTTAAATTAAAAGAGATTCTCCCCGCCGATGTTTATCAGGCACTTTCGGCACTTCCTCCTACATTCGCAAGCGAGAGCAGCCCCGCGTGGCACCAGATTAAGTTCAGTGCCAGCGGCGATGTACTCTGCGACCAAGGAGCAGGCAACAATGTTGCAACAGCAACAGCCGAAGAGAGCGACGCCTGTTTGTGGAATATCGTAGGAAACAAAGAGGGTTTCTACCTTGTGAGCAAACTCGGCAACTACCTTGCCTACGATGCAACAAACAACCGCTACACCACCACTGCCGACAAAAGCGACAAAGCTGCCCTCACACTCACCGAGAATATTAAAGGCAGCTGGGAGATTATGCGTAAAGGCTCCAACAAATCTATGAGCCAGATTACAGCAACCCGCGCAATCACAGGCTCGGTAGGTGATGCCGACATATTGGGCGATGCCAATCAAATATCTTTTTTAAGCCTCGCCACCATTGCAACAGACCCTGCCATCTTCTCAACCGAGGATAGCCCCGCGTGGTACCAAGTGGTATTTCAGAATGGCAATTGGGCCTTGGCCGACAAGGGTGCAGAACAAAATGCTCTCACCGCGTCCAAAGATGGCAGCGACAATGCACAATATTGGCAGTTCATCGGAGCACCCGACAGTTTCTATATGAAAAGCAAGAACGGCAATTGGCTGGGATACAGCAGCGAAACATCGTTCTTCTACTCCACAACCGAGGCCAACAAGGTAGAATTGAGTGTATTCAAGACTGCAAACGGCAACTACGATGGAGCCTATGAAATTCAGCGCATCGGTGCAGAAGGCTGTATGAATATGTATCAAGGCGCAGGTTCGGGCAAGAAAATCAGCGAGTGGACCACGGGCGACAGCGGTAACCCCGTAGCCTTCATACTCGAAGGCGAGGAGCCCGAGGTTACAGAAATTCCTTTCTTCTCCACCGAGGCAGAACCTACATACTGGTGGGCACAATTCCTCACCGGCAGTGCTGTAATTGCCGACCAAGGCGCCGGCAGCAATGTGCAGACAGCCGAAAAATCCTACACCGACGCACAGTTGTGGCAACTAGTCGGCGACGAAACAGGCTTCTATATGAAGAACAAGAGTGGCAACTACCTCACTTGGAACAGCACAGGCAGCCGCTTTGCCACATCAGCATCGGCCGACGACAAAGCAACCCTCATTCTGCACGAGAACAGCAATGCCGGCTACTACGAAATACAGTTGAGCGGTATAACCGGTAACAGCTATATGAACCAGTTTGGAGGAACAGGAACCGGAAAAGAGCTGGGAGTATGGACAGCCGGCGACAGCAACAACCCCTTAACATTCATCAGTGCCGAACCCACATTCCCCAATTTCAGCGACGACAGCAACAGCTACTGGTACTTCATCAAGTTCGGTAACGGTGGTTGGGTAATCGAGGATAAAGGTATCGGCAGCAACATACAGACAGCTACTATCGACGACCTCAACTCTCAAAAGTGGAAACTTGTGGGAACAAAGAACAGCTGCCAGATTATAAACAAGGATGGCAACTACCTCACCTACGACGGCAGCCGTGTAAAAACAAGCGCCACTGCCGACGCACAAGGATTCAAGATTGTGGCAACAGCCAACAGCAGCTACCCCCTCTATTTTGAGATACAGCACGCAAGCTCCACAACCACTGCATTTAATATGTTCGGCGGTGCAGGAGCCGGCAAGGAGATTGGCCTTTGGGATTCAAACGACAGTGGTAACCCCTTGCAGTTCATCAGCGAGAGCGACATTGTGTATCCCGAATTCAAGGTAGCAGCATCGTCGCCCGATGTACCCGAGGAGAAGCTCACTCTCTGGTACACACAGCCCGCCCCTGCAACAAAGGTTGCCAACACTTGGATGGAGTACTCACTCCCCCTCGGTAACGGACAATTAGGAGCATCACTCTTTGGCGGTGTATCAAAAGACGAGATTCTATTCAACGAGAAGACACTGTGGAGCGGTGGTCCCAACTCATACGGCTACTATCTCCCCTTCGGCTCTGTTTACATCGAGGATATAAGCGGTAACTTCACATACAACAGCACAAAACCCGTGCAGAACTACTATCGCGACCTTAACCTCGCCACAGCAACAGGAACCGTAACCTACGAAGATGTAAACGGTGTAAAATATACCAAACAATACATCACCAGCAACCCCGACAAGGCCATTGTAACAAAAATAACCGCATCGGAGGCCGGCAAGCTGTCATTCCGCATCACAATGGAAAGCGGCAAGCCCACTGTTTCAGCAACAACAAGCTATTCGAATGGCTATGCACAATTCACAGGCAAATTGCAGACAGTGAGCTACAATGCAACACTTAAAGTTGTTGCCAAAGGTGGTTTTACATCTACCGGTGCCGACGGAATAATTGTTGAAGAAGCCGACGAAGTGCTCATCGTTCTTGTTGGTAGCACCGATTTTATCGGCAACGACGCATCGCACGTCAACGGCAATGCCGAGAACCTCCCCGCCGACAACAAGGCACAAGCCGACGCTGTTGCCGAGAGAGGCTGGGACGCCGTATATGCAGCCCACGTTGCCGACCATCAGAAATTCTTTAACCGTGTAGTTCTTGAACTCGACGAAGTAGAGAACAACCTCCCCACCAACGAGCTTATAGATGCCTACAACGCAGCAAGCGGCAAACGCAACCTTATGTTGGAGCAGTTGTACTACAACTACGGTCGCTACCTCTCGATAGCATCGTCACGCGGTGCCGACCTCCCCAACAACCTGCAAGGTATCTGGAACAACACCTGCACTCCCCCTTGGCACAGCGACATTCACGCCAACATCAACGTGCAGATGAACTACTGGCCCGTGTCGGCAGGTAACCTTAACGAAATGTACGAGCCCTTCCTCAACTACATTATAAATGAGGCTGCACAGCCCGAGTGGAGAGGTGTGGCAAGCAATGCCGTTAAATCGCTCAACGACTCGATCGGCACAAACACAGCGGTTCGCGAAGATAGCTGGACCTGCCTCACCGAGAACAACATTTTCGGTGGTATCAGCGGCTTTGCACCCAACTACGTTATTGCCAACGCTTGGTACGTAACACACCTGTGGCAGCACTACCGCTACACACTCGACAAGGAGTTCCTCGCAAAAGCCTTCCCTGCAATGAAAGGAGCATCGCTCTTCTGGGCCGACCGTATGGTTCTTGCAGCCGATGGCACATACGAGTGTCCCAGAGAGTTCTCTCCCGAGCACGGCCCCGACGAAGAGAATGCAGTGGCACACGCACAGCAGATTGCGTGGGAGGCCCTCGACAACACCATAAAGGCAGCCGATATTCTGGGTGGCGTTGCAGCAGGCATCATCACCGAGGCCGACTATGAACTTATCATAGACCGCTTCACAAAGATGGATAAGGGCCTTGCCACCGAGGTTTACGACGGCAGCTGGGGCAGCACCTACAACAATGTTGCAACAGGCGACAGCATACTGCGCGAGTGGAAGTACAGCACCTTCACCGCATCGAACGACAGAAGCCACCGCCATATGTCACACCTTATGGCGCTCTTCCCCTTCGGACAACTGACACCCGCAAGCAAATATTTCGAGCCCGCAATCAATTCAATGAAGCTGCGTGGCGACGAATCGACCGGTTGGTCAATGGGCTGGAAGATTAACCTGTGGGCACGTGCTCTTATGGGCGACCGTTCACACGCCATCTTGCGCAAGGCGTTGAAGCACTCCACAAGCTACGGCACCAACCAATATGCCGGAGGTATCTACTACAACCTCTACGACTCGCACGCACCCTTCCAGATTGACGGAAACTTCGGTGCAACATCGGGTATCAACGAAATGCTGTTGCAGAGCCACACCGATGTAATCGACATTCTCCCCGCACTCCCCACAGAGTGGAGCAAGGGTAGCATAAGCGGCCTTAAAGCGGTGGGCGACTTCACAGTAAGCATCGAATGGGACAGCAATCAGGCAAGCAAGGTAACCATCATCAACAACCAAGGCCAGCCCTGCTATGTAAAATGTGCCGGCATTGACAATGCCGATGTTACCGTCAACGGAACAGCCGTTACACTTGGTGAAGCAATAACCGTAAACGGCCTCGAATGTTATCAGATTGCATCGAGTGCAGGCGACAACATTGTAATCACCTTCTCCAATGCCACACAGGTCGACAAGAGCGCCCTTGAAACATTGATAGCAAAAACCGAAGAACTCATCGACCAGTGCTACGACTACTATGCCAACGAGGCCACTCTCACTGTTACAGAAGGCGAGAACTATTATATATGGTCAAACGCCGACCACAACGACTACAACTCGTCAAAGGATGGCGGCGGTGTTCCCGCACTCATCGACGGAGAGAGCGGTACTTTCTTCCACACAAACTGGAACAACGCGGTAACAGCCATCAACGACGACCACTTTATCGAAGTGAACCTTGGTGACGAGAATGCCGTTTCGGAGTTTAAATTCTACTATCAGGCACGCACCGGCAGCGGTCTTGGCGACTACCCCAAAACCATCAAGATACAAGGTAGCAACAACGACAGCGATTACACCGATATTGCAACCGTTGAGCCCCGTAACGAAAATGGCGGAATTATAGAGAATGGTGCCGAGTGGACATCGGGCACGATAGGCAATGGTAACGCATACAGCACACTCCGTTTCTACGTAACAGTGACAACCACCAACAAAACTGCCGGAGGGCACATATTCTGGCATATGGCAGAATTCGGGCTCACACCACGTAGCGAGGAGCCTGTAATAAACTACCCCGGCGAAAAGGTTGCCGATGCAGTAGAAGCGGCACAGGCCGAGGTTGAAGTATCGGCAAACGCCCTGACAATAGAGCAAACCGTTGCCGAGTACAAAGCCACACTCGCCGACCTGCAAACAGCATACGACAACCTGCTGGCAGCCATCGAGAATAGCGACGACGATGTAACCGGCATTGTAGAGATTGAAGATACACTTATAGACAATGCCCTCAACGGCACAATCTTCGACCTCACCGGCCGCAAGCTGGGCACAATAAACGCTCCCGGCATCTACATTATAAACGGTAAAAAGGTATTTGTGGAATAACCACAGACTACCACCTATAAAGATAAAAGGTCGCACCTCTTTTACCGGTGCGACCTTTTATCTTTACCCGCTCAACAATAAATACACTAAAAAGCACTATCTTCGCAGCAGAAAAGCACGACACGATGGAGAAGATAATACACAAACTGCAAGAATACATCGAAGAAGAGATACTGCCACGCTACCGCTTTTTCGACAAGGCACACGACACACATCACGCAACAACAGTGATAGAACAAAGCCTGCAACTTGCCACACATTACAATGTCGATATAAATATGGTGTACACCATAGCCGCATTCCACGACACAGGGCTTTGCGAAGGACGCGAACAGCATCACACCGTTTCGGCACACATAGTGCGAACAGACAAATTCCTGAGAACCATTTTCACAGCAGAACAGATTGCAACAATTGCCGATGCCGTAGAGGACCACCGGGCATCGAACAAGCAACCGCCCCGCACTATATACGGCAAGATTGTTGCCGAGGCCGACCGCCTCATTGATGGTGAAACCATTATGCGCCGCACCATACAGTACGGCCTTGCCCACTACCCCGAAAAGAGCCGGCAAGAGCACTACGAGCGCGCCTGCCAACATCTGAACGACAAATACGGGCACAACGGCTATCTGCAATTATGGATACCGCAATCGCCCAATGCAGAGCGTTTGCAGCAATTCAGAAGAATCATAGACGACAAAGAGAGCCTGCTTGCTCTCTTCAACCGCATATTCGACGAAGAGAAGAATTCATAGAGAGGGGCTCACAAGTGAATTACAAACAAAAAGAAGCCGGGTCAAAAGCATTTTTGATCCGGTTTCGTTTTACTACCTTATATTTGGCTCTGAATCCCGATTTAATTAAAAAAGATGGATTTTGTCATAAATGTCCCTTATGCAGCGATATTACTTTCCAAGTCACCT
>JAFTUV010000060.1 GCA_017466065.1 Bacteroidaceae bacterium | reverse complement strand
CAATTGATAGTACTCGTTATTCGCGCACCGCGTGGCACAAACTTTGTCTGTGCTTCACGCGACTTTCGCTACTCGTACTATCGATGGTGAAATTTACTTGTTCCACAAATTTCCCCATTCACCGCGGTTGGTGTTACCGAGTTGTGTGCCGGGGGTTGATGTGTCAACAGTTGTGTCGCTATCACCTACGGGGAGTGATGCGGCGATGATGTTCTCTGTTACTACGTTTACCTCTGCTGTGAGGGGTGATACATAAGTCTTCTTCATATCTTTTATAGTTTTAAATTATCGGTTTAGTAACCTTGTAATGTTCCCCTGTGAGCGGGGAACATTACAAGTGTGTTATTTACTTTACAAAAGTCTTCTTACCGTTGATGATGTAGATGCCGGGAACGGTGATAGCCTTAATCTGGCGACCTGTGATGTCGTAGATAGCCTCTGTTGCGTTCTCTTCTACTGCACCCTCGATGTTCTCGATGCCTGTTGTGCCACCCCATTCGAAGCCGAAGCTGTAACCAACTGTTTGTGCAGCAGCAGGAATCAACATATAAGCCTTGTGACCGGCATTGTAGAATGCATCGGTAGCTTCACCGTTTACGGGGTTGTAAAGACCTACTGTGCCATTGGTATCCTTGCCAAGGATGTAGTAAGCGTTAACAGCCTCTTTGCTGATGAGCTTCTTGGCGATAGAGCCCTCTAATTTATTCTCCTCGATAGTGGCTGTGCCCTCGTAGTTGATAGTGAGCTCATAGTCACCCGCATCGCCTTTGAGGATTGCACCCTCACCTGCGGCGATTGCACCTTTGAAGTCAACCAGCTGGATGTACTTGCCGGTTGCTTCATCTACCTCACCTTTGGTGTAGTATGCCTCGAAACCATCGTAAGAAACTTCAACAGGTGAGTAGAATGTAGCGTAACCTGCATCGGTGATTGTCACGGGGAGAGTTGTTACCTCTTCCAAATACCAGTCGTGGTTTGTATCATTGTTGTAATCGCTGCAACGATTAACCTCTACCTCGCCATTGTAAACTGTGTAGTGCAAATAACGGTTGGCCGAGAGTATTGAGTATGCACCGGCAATGTTAGTAGATGCTGCAAATGTTATTGCAGAAGCTGCGCTTTCGTCACCAAAGGTCCAAGTTGAGGCGTTCAATGCAATGTAAAGACCGCTCTTGTATGCAACCAGTTTACCATCTGTGTAGAGGTAGATGGTAGAAGCATCTGCATCGGCTGCGCAGGCGATACGACCGCCGTCGGCGTTGGTGTTACCTGTGATGTAGTAGCCTTTGAGTTCAGCCTCACAAGCACCCTTGATACGATAGTATTTACCATCCACGGGTTGGTTTATTGTGAGTGTTGCATTGTTGAGGGCTTCTGTTGCAGCTGTAATAGTTGCAACCTCTGTTGTTGCCTGTGTTGCAAGTGAGCTGTTGAGGATACCCTCGGCTGTTGTAAGTGCGCTAACAACAGCATCTTTGTCGCCTGAATACTGGCCAAGGCTTGTTCCAATTTCTGCATCTGCGCAGTATTCTTTTGCATCGTATGCAGCCTGCAAAGCAGAGAGAGCAGTGATGTGCTCATCGGTGAGTTGAGCAAGTTCGTACGATGTGCCGAGATACTCAACATACCAAGCGGAAGCAAAGTTGCCATCGGTTGAAGCAGGGCCCCATTCAACAAGTGCACCGCCATTTTGTGCGTGTTGTGCACCGCTAGTAGAAGTTCCGGCAGCAAACTGCAAGTTGTATGCACCGTCCCAACCATCAATAGCAACAATCTGAACACTCACGTTACGCATTACTGTGTTTGTGAGGAAGTCGCAGATTTCGTATGAAGTGCCGGTTGCGTCGTATGCAGTAACAGAAGGTATATTAGCTTCTGTGTATGAGGGGATAGTCATCCACATCTGCTTGTTGTACTTGTTGGCTGTTTCGAATCTCCAAGCCGAACCGTTGTAGATAATAGCTTTGCCGGCAGCATAATTAGCTGCACTGGTTGCAGAGGCTGCACTTGAAATGAAGTAAACAGGAATATTCTTTGAAGCATTGAATGTAGTAACAGCAGCTTCAAGGCTCTCTTGTGTTGCATCGGTAGCCTCGTTGGCTGCAACCAATGCTTCGTATGCAGCAGTGCTATACTGGCCGAGTGCGGGAGTGGCTGCGTGGTTGCTTTCGTTCGCTGCAATCAAAGCTGCGATTTCTTTCTTTATGTTTGAAAGAGCCAAAGTGCTTTCGGCGTTGATGAGCGCAGTAGCAGCATCGCTCATATCTGTCGATGTGATACTTGATGTTGCAAAAGCGTTGTAAGAATCGATGAGGCCGGTTACATCGCTTGTTGCGGGGAAGAAATACAGCTCAGAGAGTGTAAAGAATATTGTGCTGGTATTTGTAGAGGTCACTGTAAGGCGGATGTACTGATAGTTTGTTCCGTCTGTGCCCAATTTTGCCGACAAATAGGGAGAGGTAGAAGAATCGAGTGTGGTTGTGATTGTAGTAATCTCTGTATATGCGCTGTTGTCGTTAGAACCGGAAACTGTAATGTTTACAGGGCGGTTGTTGCCATTTTGTGTACGAGGAACCATATATACATAGAACTCATCTACGCTGTTTCCGTCGCCGAGGTTTGCTTGAATGTAGTGAACACCCGAACCGTCGCCGGCCTCGCTGCCGTATGCACTATGGAAATAACTGTCGGATGCGTTGTCCAAAAGTGCTGCGTATGAGCCTTCCTGCTCCGATTTATAGTTAGAGTAGTAGTTAGCGGCGTCTGTTACAAGGCCGTATGCCTGCTGAATAGCGTAGGGCAATGTTGTTGCGGCAGCGGCAGCTGCGTTATACTCATCGTGTGTAACAACGATAGGATCTACTGCTGTGATGTTCCAAAGTGAAGCTGCGTCGGTAAGGCTGTAATAGGACATTACCTTGTAATCTGAGTGGTTGGCAATGTGTACCATCTTGCCATTGCTGCATACTACGGCGCCCTTATTCTCTGCGGTAGCTATGAAATAGAAAGCAAGTGCATCGCTCTCGCTTGTGGTGGTAGCTGCTGTCTCGGGATCTGCAAGGTAGAGGTCGTTTACCCAGTTGTAGAGCTTAAATGTTCCATCCTCACAAATTTTGATAGTCCATATAGCATCGTCACCGCTTGAAGCAACGGCAGCTGCACGGCTGTTGGCATTGTCGTAACCGAGGTATCTGCCACCACGAGCATCACCGGAACAGTTTGTGAGTTTTACATTCTTGCCATCTACGCTTTTCTTGTATTCTGTTACAATTGCATTTATGGCATCGACATCCGCTGCTGCATCAATTCTTGTTTCATAGTCAGTTGTGGCAGGGTAAATTACATTTATCTGTGCAAGCCCGGTAATAGTGCCCTTTGCGGCAGATTTACTACTCTCGAACTCGTCAAAAGCTTTTACATAGCTTAAATGGAACTTGTGGTCGCCTGCATCGTTAGTCCAACCACACAAGTTGCCGTTACCATCGTTAAACAGATAATTAGCCTGATTTGTTGAGTGGTTAAAGATGAACCAATCGCCATTTGTTTCGTCTTCCTCGATTGTCATAGTGTAGGCTGTTGCACTGTTTAAGTCGCTTGTTAAGCTTGCACCATTAGAACCATATACGCCTTGAAGGTATTTTGAAGAAGAAAGGTTGAAGAAGATGTATTTGCCATCCTGTTCAATAAGACGCCACTCTTGTGTTGCATCATTTTCGTCGTAGGTTGTCAAAGCACCTTTGCTTCCGTCACTGTTAGGCGCGAATGCTTTTACATCTTCGCCTGATTTTTGATTGTAGATGCGATATACATTCTCTGTGCTGAATTCAGAGCTTTCAATCGCAGTCTGTGCCACTGCACCAAATGCTACGAGCAATGATGCAAGAAAAAAAGTAAATTTTTTCATAAAAGTTAATATTAAGTTAATAGTTAAATAGTCGTTTTTGTGCCCTTGCGGGCAAGTTTACAAAATTGCTTGTTTGTGTCAATTTTGTAAAATATGTGCTACACGGTATTCCGGCGCATACTTTGCGCACACGTTACCATATTTGGGGCAAAATTACAAAAAGTTTTTAAAAATGAGTGTGTTGCCTCCTGTTTTTTTGCAAAAAAGCGCAAAATTTCATTGAACGGGGAATTGCAGTGGGTGAATCTTTTTGGTTGCGGGCTGTGCGTTTTGTTTTTCTTTTTTGCTTGTGTTTTTTCTTTTGGGCAGACACACCGGTCTACCCCTACATCGCGGGTGTTTTTAAAACTCCCTCCGAAATTTACAAGTAAATTTCTCGTCCCTCTTTAAAAAGCGGGACAGTTGTAAATAGCTCCTCCTCTGTGTTTATACTCCCTCCCGGCTACCGCCGTACTCCCTCTAAAAGCGGGAGAGCCCGGGACTGCCCCGCGGTGGAGGAGTTGTGTGTTTGCTTCACTTTGTCATTTCGACCGCAGGGAGAAATCTCTGTGAAAACATTTAGATTTTTAATCCCCTCACCCCTCCGCTTTGTGACCTTCACTGCGTTTCGGCACTCCTTTGCTTTTGGCGAAGTTGCTTGCGCTCGGCATAATGCAAGTAAACTTGCCTTCTGCACTCGCTTAATCGCAACATTGGGGATATAAATATCTTGTCGTCGCAATGATCTTGCCAGCGAGTGAGTGAAAATTTATTTTCAATCGCAACGAGCGCAGCAGGTTGTCGCATAAGCAATGCAGTGCTGTGGCTCCGCACTGCCCCTCTTTAAAAAGCGGGACAGTTGTAAATAGCTCTTCCTCTGTGTTTGTACTCCCTCCGCGCTTCGTTTCTTTTGTGGCTACATGGGCATCCACTCTGTTGGCAGAACCGTGTAATACTGTTTCCATCGTCTTCTTAATGCAAGGATAGATGACGAATGTCGCTGTTGCTGTTCTAAATAGGATATTGGTTGTAAAGTTATTCGCTAATCACAAATGTCTGAATCTGTCCTGCAAAACTTGCATCTTCTCCATAATCTGATTAAAAGTCGGCTTATTAGTGCCATATATCATATTCACCAACATTTCTGTATAGTCCTTCTCCCATACGGATATAATATCCTCACGCGGAATTAGCACTATTCTTTTGCGGACATCAGGTGTGTAGTCCATATCTTTAACCGAT
>JAFTUV010000035.1 GCA_017466065.1 Bacteroidaceae bacterium | reverse complement strand
GTCATTTCGAACGAACCAACGGTCGACGCCCGTAGGGGCAAAAGTCAATGTGAGAAATCTCAACAATGCTGATATCCAGATTTCTCGTCGCTCCGCTCCATCGAAATGACAAACAAGTGTAACATTGTATATAATCACCTATATTATATATCTTCATAGGCAAATGCGAAATTCGTGAAATTTTATTAAAAAGCAAAGATTTTCCTCTTTTTTGTATTGTTTTTCGACAAAAATGAGGCAATAAGCGACGAAGCAGATAAAATAGTTGGATTTACTATTTCAATTTATCGCCATATTTGATTAACTTTGCAGCCTACGGCTGCCGAATTCCGACAGCCGCACAATGTAGAGAACAAATTAAACAAAGAATATATGATAGAACAGATAAATTCGTTGCTCGAAGAGATTAAGGGGACAACTGCTGCCAACGCCGAGGAGTTGGAGGGCTTGCGCCTTAAATATTTGAGCAAGAAAGGTCTTTTGAACAGCCTTATGGCACAGTTCCGCGAAGTTCCTGCGGAGCAGAAGAGAGAGGTGGGCGTAAAACTGAACGAGCTTAAAAACGCTGTTCAGGAACACATAAACACACTTAAAGAGAAGCTCGAAACGGGCGACGACGAGCAGTGCGAGATTGACCTCACACGCCCCTCGTACCCTGCAACATTGGGCACACGCCACCCGTTGACCATCGTAAAGAACGAGATTGTGGATATTTTCGCACGCTTGGGCTTCTCCATCGCCAACGGCCCCGAGGTTGAGGACGACTGGCACGTATTCTCGTCGATGAACTTTGCCGACGACCATCCTGCCCGCGATATGCAGGACACATTCTTCATTGAGGCTCACCCCGACATTATTCTGCGCACTCACACAAGCAGCGTGCAAAGTCGGGTAATGGAAACAAGCAAGCCTCCCATTCGCATCATCGCTCCGGGACGCGTTTACCGCAACGAGGCCATAAGCTACCGTGCACACTGTTTTTTCCATCAGTTGGAGGGCTTGTATATTGACAAGAACGTTTCGTTTACCGACCTTAAACAGGTACTTCTGCTGTTTGCACAGGAGATGTTCGGCAAGGATACAAAAATTCGTCTGCGCCCATCGTACTTCCCCTTCACCGAGCCCAGTGCCGAAATGGACATCAGTTGCAACATTTGCGGCGGAAAGGGTTGCCCCTTCTGCAAGAATACAGGATGGGTGGAAATTCTTGGTTGCGGAATGGTGGACCCCAATGTATTGGAGCTTTGCGGCATTGACAGCAAGGAGTATTCGGGCTATGCTTTTGGAATGGGTATAGAGCGTATCACCAACCTCAAATACCAAGTGAAGGACTTGCGATTGTTCAGTGAGAACGATGTGAGATTCTTAAAACTGTTCGAGAACGCAAATTAAGATTAAGATAAAGAGCCGGCAATCGAACGATTGCCGGCTCTTTTTAAAAACTTGTTTAACACAAAGCATTTATGAGCACTACTTTACATCTTGTTCGCCACGGGGAAACAATAGAGAACTCACAGGGAGTATTTCAGGGACAGACACCCGGACACCTCTCAGAGAAAGGAAAAGAAGAGGCTGTGAGCTTGCGCCCCCGCCTTGCAGAAATGACATTCGACATTGTGCTGTGCAGCGACCTTAAACGTTGCCTCGACACTGCGGAGATTGCTCTCGACGGCATTGAATGCACATTCATCAAAGAGCCTCTGCTGCGCGAGCGCGACCTCGGCAACCTTGCCGGCACGCCCATAAAAGGTGCCGTGCTGAACGAAACGGTTGAGAGCGAGGAGTCGATGATTAAAAGAGCAAATGCATTTTTCGATAAAGTGCGTAAAGAATATCCCGACAAGAGAGTGCTTGCATTCAGCCACGGCTTTCTGTGTCGCATAATGCAGGCCGAGCTCGAAGGTGTCACTCACCGCGATGTTACTCTTATGGGAAATTGTGAGATAAGAACATTTGTATTATAGAAAATAACGGATGGGGTATGAGAACGGCAGAACGATACAAACTTATGATTGAGCACTTCGAAAAAGCTATGCCCGTTGCCGAAACGGAGCTGCACTACACTACCCCGTTCGAATTGCTTGTGGCTGTAATTCTGTCGGCACAATGCACCGACAAACGGGTAAATCTCGTAACTCCCGAACTGTTTGCACGCTACGACACACCGCAGGAGCTTGCAGCCGCCCACCCCGATGAGGTCTTTAACTACATAAAAAGCATTTCGTACCCCAACAACAAGGCAAAGCATCTTGTGGGAATGGCGCAAAAACTGTGCAGCGACTTTAACGGCGAAGTTCCCTGCACTCTCGAAGAGCTTGTCACTCTGCCGGGCGTGGGACGCAAGACTGCCAATGTTATTCAGGCTGTTGTCTACAACAAGAGTGCAATGGCCGTTGACACGCACGTTTTCAGGGTGAGCCACAGGATAGGGCTTGCGCCCAAACGCTGCACTACTCCTTACAGCGTGGAAAAGCAGCTCGTAAAGTATATTCCCGCCGATATTATTCCCAAGGCTCACCATTGGCTCATTCTGCACGGCAGATATGTGTGCAAGGCCAGGTTGCCAAAATGCGAAGAATGTGGTTTAAGAGGGTTTTGCAAGGAGTATCAAAAAGTCTGAGAGAAGGAATATTTAGAAGCTGCTTAGATTTTAAGAAAAAGTTTTTCTTATATTGGGAACTGCAATTTCGTTGTTTTTTATAAATTTGTATTCAGTATGAGCGATGAAATAAATATCGAAAATTGGAAGCAGACCGATATTAATGTAGATAGTTTGTGGATAATGCCGGAAAGAGCAAAAGGTGGCAAGCACAAGAATATATATCACGGTAATTTTGTCCCTCAAATTCCGAATCAACTGATACGACGGTATACAAATATTGGCGACACTGTTCTAGAATTGTTTTCAGGAAGCGGTACAACCCTTTTTGAATGCGAAAGTCTTAAAAGGGATTACATTGGTTTTGATATAAACGAAAATATTATAAAGTATGTAAACGAAACAATGGGTGACAGTTCCGCTATTGATTATGAAATTAAAAATGCTGATGTCACAGATTCAAGGGAGTTCACTATAAACATTGAGGAGTGGCTTGCCAGAAAAAACAGTTCACAAGTTGATTTTATGATAGCCCATCCACCTTATTTGGATATTGTAAAATTCACTGACAATAAAAAAGATTTATCTAACATTGCCGATGTTGACCTGTTTTTGGAAAAACTTACAAATGCCATAAATAATGGTTTCAGATATTTAAAAAAGAACGGCTATTTTGCAGTAGTGGCAGGTGATATTTATAAAAAAAGTGAAGTTGTACCTCTTGCATTCCTTATTATGAATTCCATTCGACAAAAGTTCAAAGTAAAAATGAAAGGGATCATAGTAAAGAACATTGAAGGAAACAGAGGGAAATTGGGAGTACAAGATATATGGAAGTACCGTGCATTAAAAAGTGACTATTTCCTATTTAAGCACGAATACATTTTTGTATTCAAGAAACTTTAAGATATGACAAAAACAGATTTATTCATAAAACTGGCACAACCTAATGAAAAAGGCAAAAGTCGATGGGTACATTCAACAGAATTTGTTGGAGAGTACGCCGACCTGCAATTGGGCAATGGAGGTAGTTGGTGTCGTGCGAGTTCATCTTTGGCAAAGAAATATATTGTTGAATTTGACAAATCAAAAACAAAAGGTAACTCTATTGATGCTATAAGATTGGCGGGGATTAGAAAAGAGGATACCTTTAACCAGAATATTCGAAAGGATATTCGGGATTACTATAAGAACCAACGTTGCGTTATGCTTGGAGTACGCGGTTTTTCCGAGAATACAAAAATCGAAATTGACCATAAGGATGGAAGGAAAGAAGATTGGCGTGTATCCAATCCTACCACGCAGCATTTGAATGACTTTCAGCCTCTGTGCAAGGCTGCAAATGACGTAAAGCGTCAAATATGCAAAGAGTGCAAGCGAACCGGTAAAAGGTGGGATGCACAAAATATTAAAGGGAACCCGTATCCTTTTTATGAAGGAGATGGTGACTATACCGAAGCGTTGGGTTGCGTTGGTTGTTATCAGTATGATCCTGTTGCATATAGAAAGAGTTGTATCGCAAGAGTTTCAAAGGAGGCCTCAGAACATACAGCTGAATATATAATGAAAAAGTTGTATCCAACCGAATAAGCAGACAAAACTATGACTACCCATGTTTTTATTGTAGATGAACGAAGTTTCAAAGTACATTTGGAATATATGTTTGTTGGGACCGGCTCTAAAAACAAAGATATAGATTTTAATAGAAATAAAGATTCCCATTTGCATTCACAGACCGAAAATGGTTTAGTGTCTATGATGGCAGATTTTAGTCGAGTGCGAATTGGCGACTTTGTAATTTTCTATGTTCAGGCTACGAAAGGAATGGAAGGCAAATTCTATGGAATCTATAAAATAGAAAGTTTACCATTTTATGAGCCAAGCGGAGCTACACAGTATTTATTTAACGAGTTAGGTAAAAATTTAACTTTTAGAGCAAGAATAAAACCATATAAGGTGTATGCCGAAGGTGTTACTGAATGGGAAGCATTAGATGAGATTAAAGGTATTGCTGCTCCGAATCAAATGTTGTGGAGTTTAATTTATAGAAAGCTAAAAGGTAATCGCGGGAACACTATGATTACTCTATATGAAGCAGAACGATTATTCGGGCTTATTAGAGCAAAAAACAACAACAATTATATCACCGGTAATAGTTACTCCTTTTACAATAACAGACAAATTGCACTCGGCACGCAACCAACGAATTATACCGGTGATACACATAATGCATTTGACATATTGCCAAGGTTATTAAACAAGAAGGCTAATAACAAAGCGTATGAATCGCATTTGCAAATGTTTATTACTCAGAACTTAGGTAGTTACCATTCTCTCGATACAGTTCTTAATATAACCGGTCAGACTCTGGAATGGCTTGGCAACGAGGTGTCTTGTGGTGTGGGAATGCAAAGAATCGACATTTTGTTCTCTAAGAAAAATGATGATATAGATAGAGAAATTGTACCGATAGAATTAAAAGCTGTACCTGCATCGGCTGGCAACATAAGGCAGATTTCTCGTTATATAGATTGGATAAAACAATATTATATACCTAACAAGCCTAGCACTATTCGCCCTGTGCTAATCTGTCCGGCTTCGAACTTAGATATTGCAACAAGGCAAGCGTTTCATAATTTTAACGCCCAATACAATGGCATTTGTTTGCCATTAGAATATATAGAAGTTACCGATAATGGAAGTAATTTGATATTCACAAAGACACCGTATTGAACAATGAACTACATTGGCTCGAAATATTCACTGCTCGACTTTATAGACAGAACCATAAAAAGCATTGTTGGCGATAATATGTCACAGCTTGTATTTTGCGACCTTTTTGCCGGTACAGGAATCGTTGGTCGTCACTTCAAAACACAAGTACGCAAAGTTATTTCCAACGACCTTGAATATTATAGCTATGTTCTAAACCGCAACTACATTGGCAACCATAAAGATTTTGAGGGCAAAGATGAATATATAAACAAACTTAATTCTCTTGACGGTATTGACAACGGCTTTGTATATACACAATATTGCAAAGGAGGTGGCAATAACAGACAATATTTCTCGGACGAGAATGGCAAGAAAATAGATGCGATAAGAACGACTATTGAAAACTGGAAAATAAGCGGAGAAATTTCAGACGATATATACTATTTCCTAATATGCAGTTTAATTGAATGTGCGGATAAAATTGCAAATACAGCATCGGTGTATGGTGCATTTCTTAAACAGTTGAAGAAATCAGCACAAAAGAAAATTGTTATGCAGCCTGCCTATTTTCAACTTAATTGTAATGAACACGAAGTTTACAAGCAGGATGCAAACCTATTAATCAAACAGATAAAAGGAGATATTTTGTATCTTGACCCACCATACAATGCAAGGCAATATGGTGCCAATTATCATTTATTAAACACAATTGCCGAATATAAACCGTTTATGCCGAAAGGTAAAACAGGATTAAGAGAATACAACAAGTCTAACTATTGCAGTAAAACTTGTGTACAAAAATCCTTTGAAGATTTAATTCGTGACGCACAATTCAAATATATAATACTATCATACAACAATGAAGGATTGATGTCTGTCGAAACTATTAAACACATAATGAGCAAATATGGCCAATATCAAGTATTTCAGAAGGAGTACCAGAGATTTAGAGCCGACAAGAAAGAGAACAGAAAGCATATTGCCGATTCAACAACAGAATACCTGCATGTGTTGATAAAATAACATCACATAAATTCATCATATTTCAGAAGTTGTTTGAATTTATATCGCCAAAGTTTTTATAGAGCGAGGATAGGATGTTTATTTCTTTTTTAAGGGCGTGTAGCGGGCTACATAACCACGAAAAAGAAGGAAACAAACATTCTTGAATATAAAAATGGCGAGAGATTCGGCTTCTATAAGAAAAATATTTTTTAGAAATTCAAACAGCTTCTCAATTTTTCCCTAAATAATTATCTCTTTTATTTAAAAAACATTATCTTCGCAAAATAAATATTCAACAATAACAGTTTTACTAACATAAAATAAATTGAATTATGACTATTGACAAATTTAATTTTGCAGGCAAGAAAGCTATCGTTCGCGTAGACTTCAATGTGCCTTTGAACGAAGAGGGTAAAATTACCGACGACACCCGTATCCGCGGTGCGCTCCCCACACTCAAAAAGGTGTTGGCCGATGGTGGCGCGCTCATCATTATGTCGCATATGGGCAAGCCCAAAGGCAAGGTGAACGCAAAGTTCTCTTTGAGCCAGATTGTTGACGCTGTATCGGAGAAATTGGGCGTTGCCGTTCAGTTTGCACCCGACTGCGCAAAGGCTGCCGAGGCTGCTGCCGCATTGAAACCCGGTGAGGTTCTTATGCTCGAAAATCTCCGTTTCTACCCCGAAGAGGAGGGCAAGCCCGTGGGTATCGACAAGGAGGATCCCGCATACAACGATGCAAAGAAGGCTATGAAAGAGTCGCAGAAAGAGTTTTCAAAGACTCTCGCTTCGTATGCCGACTGCTACATCAACGACGCATTCGGTACAGCACACCGTCGTCACGCTTCAACAGCCGTTATTGCCGACTACTTCGATGCCGACAACAAGATGCTTGGCTATTTGATGGAGAAAGAGGTTCAGGCTGTTGACAATATTCTCAAAGACATCAAACGCCCCTTCACTGCCATTATGGGTGGTTCAAAGGTTTCTACCAAGATTGGTATCATTGAGAACCTTATGGACAAGGTTGACAACCTTATCCTCTGCGGTGGTATGACATATACATTTGCAAAGGCACAGGGTGGCAAGATTGGTAATTCAATCGTTGAGGACGACAAGTTGCAGCTTGCACTCGACATCATCGAGCAGGCAAAGGCAAAAGGTGTTAACCTTGTTCTTGCTACCGACTGCATTGCTGCCGACGACTTCTCTAACGATGCAAACTCACAGGTTGTTCCCGTGAACGAAATTCCCGACGGCTGGGAAGGCTTGGATGCAGGTCCCGAGGCTCGCAAAGCATTTGCTGCTGCCATCGAGAATGCAAAGACAATTTTGTGGAACGGCCCCGCAGGCGTATTTGAATTTGACAACTTTGTTGGCGGTTCACTCGCTATTGCCGAGGCTATTGCAAAGGCTACTGCCAACGGTGCATTCTCGCTTGTAGGTGGTGGTGACTCTGTTGCCTGTGTCAACAAGTTCAATATGGCCGACAAAGTATCGTACATCTCAACAGGTGGCGGTGCATTGCTCGAAGCCATCGAAGGCAAGGTGCTCCCCGGAGTAG
This sequence comes from Bacteroidaceae bacterium, assembly GCA_017466065.1. The sequence continues at coordinate 68,267 of JAFTUV010000035.1, read as the reverse complement.
CTGCCATCAAAGGTGAATAATTAAAATAATTCATTGAATATGGGTAAACAGCGTGGAAAACCACGCTGTTTACATTTATAAAAACATTTATGGAAGATAAACGTTGCGAAGAGATTAGAAAAAAGGTAAACAAACTACTTGCAGCCAAGCAGTTGAAGAAGGCTATCGACACCCTGTGTAGCGACATTGACGATTTGCAGGAGTGGGCTCTGCGCACACGTTTCACCCAAATGAAAAGTTCCTACGAGTACCTGTTGGAATACTTGCGCAAAGGTGCCCCCGACCCGGGACGGAAAAATATGCACAAGACTCTCATTGGAGAGTGCTATATGCTTAACGACCAGATTGCCATTGCACGCAAAGCATATTACAAAAGCCACTCCGCAGAAGAGCTCGACACTATGCACCGCAAATTGCGGGAGAATTGCGCAAACATTGAGGTTACCTCCTTGCTGCCACAAACAGATTGCAAGCGAGTGAGAGCCGAACTGTTTGAAGAGCACGACAGACTGCTCGACAACATCTTCACAGCCATCGTAAACAGTATTTCTTGGAACAAAGGCTACACGGAATTGCTGCTGACAATAATCAACGACAATGAATTGCCGGTGAACGACAGGGCTGTTATTGTAGGCGCAATCACATTGAGCAGCATAAAGTGCTTTGAACCGGCAAAGGCTATGACACTCATTAAAGCAGTGGAAAGCAAGAGCACAAGAATATCCACCAGAGCTCTTATAGGATACATTCTGGTAATATTCAGATACGATACTCGATTGGAATATTACCCCGAAGTTCTTGCAGCCACAGAGTCGCTGACAGACTCGCCACGAATACTCGCACGCATTGCTACAATACAAATTCAACTGCTGCGTTGCCGGGAGACACAGAAGATTGACCGTAAGATGCGCGAAGAGATTATACCGGCGATGATGAAGAACCCGCATCTTAACGGCAAAATAGGATTCGACATTATACGCGAGATTGAGCAGGAGGAGGATAAAAATCCCGATTGGAAAGAGTGGGCCGAGAAGGACAAGATAAAGGATAAATTGGAGGAGATTACCCAATGGCAAATAGAGGGTGCCGATGTTTATATGAGCACATTCTCGCAATTGAAGAATTATCCGTTCTTCAAAAAGGCGATGAACTGGTTGCGGCCGTTCGACCCCACGCTCCCTGCCATTGCCGACATTATGCCGCAAAGCAATGGGGCAAAGAACACATTGCTATCGACAATATGTTCTTCGAGCGTATTCTGCAACAGCGACAAATATTCCTTCTGCCTCACTCTTAATCAGGTGCCGCAAGAGCAAAAAGAGATGCTTATGCAACAGATTGCCGGCGACGACGAGATTGGCGAACAGGGGATTGACAGAAATACAGAAATTCCAAAAGAGAAGAGAGCCGAGATTGAAGGCAATCAATACATACAGGACCTTTATCGTTTCTTCAAGCTGGCACCTGCACGGAATGAGTACAGAGACCCATTTATCCTGTCGCTCAACCTGTTTGAAAGTGATGTATTGTGCCCGTTGGTGAACGAGCCCGACACGCTGTTGCGCACATTCAGCCACCTTATCGACAAGGGATATTATGCCGAGGCCGAAATGGTTGGCGACATCTATGAGATGAACAATACTCCCGACGAACAATTCTACCAAGAAATGGGCTATTGCTTGCAGAAGCAACAAGAGTATATTACCGCAATAGACTACTACACCCGTGCCGATATTATGAAGCCCGACACATTGTGGACTTTGTTGCACATAGCACAGTGTTACCGTATGGCGGGAAAGCCCGACAAAGCCATAAGCTACTATCTGATGGCCGAGGATATTGCTCCCGACAATCTGTCGCTGTTAAGACAGACCGGCGAGTGCCTTGCACTGCTCAAAAGATACGACGAGGCTTTTAGATGTTTCTTCAAGATGGAGTTCCTGAAACCCGGCTCCATAAGCACGCAACGTGCCATCGCGTGGTGCTCATTCCTCACCGGCAAGTATGAGCAGGCACGCAATTATTACAGTAAGATTTTGAGCCGGGAAGGCGTTAAGTTCACCGATTATATGAACGCGGCGCACACAGAGTGGATGTTGCACGAGAATGTAACGGCGGTGGGACTCTACCTGAAAGCAAAGGAGTTGTGTGCCAACGACGAGAGTTTCTCATTGCAAATGATAAAGGATTCTCACACCCTCGTCGAGTGCGGTGCCGACGAACAGGAGCTTAATATGTTATACGACCTTATTTCCTGATACCGAAAATACGGCCTTAAAAACATTTATAGTTTCGCAAGCGTTATCCATCATAAAACAAAGATTTTATGAATTGGATAACAGAACTTTTACGCTCTCACCCCGAGTTTGCCATTTACTTTACTATCGCCACGGGGTTTCTAATTTCCAAAATTCGCATTAAAGGGTTCAGCCTCGGCATAGTGTCGAGCGTGCTTCTCGTTGGTGTAATCATAGGACAGCTGCACATTCCCATTGGCAGCACGCTTAAACCGGTAGCTTTTCTTATGTTCCTTTTTGCCATAGGCTACAAGGTGGGCCCACAGTTTTTCAACGGATTGAGGAAGGAGGGACTGCCACAGGTGTATTTTGCCGTTTGTATGTGCCTCTCCATTCTGCTCTTCACTTGGATAATCTCATTGATTATGGGTTACGGTGCGGGCGAGGCTGCCGGACTTCTGTCGGGCTCGCAAACTATCAGCGCGGTGATAGGTGTTGCCGACGATACGATACGCGGGCTGAACATCGGCAGTGAGGAGCAGGAGAAGATGATAAACATAATACCTGTCGCCTATGCTGTTACATATATTTTCGGTACAGCCGGCTCGGCGTGGATAATTTCGAGACTCGGGCCGCGCCTTATGGGTGGCTTTGCAAAAGTGAGGGCCGCCTGCAAGGAGCTTGAAGAGAAAATGGGTGGCAACGACAGTAACAAGCCCGATTTTATGGAGGCCAAACGCACGGTTATCTTCCGCGCCTACAAGGTGGAGAATGAGTGGTTCGCCACAGGGAAGCGTGTGGAGGAGTTGGAACGTTTCTTTGAACTGCAAGGGAAACGGCTCTTTGTGGAACGCATAAGAGCCGGTGGCAGGATTAAGGACAATTTCGGTCCGAAGGAGATTCTTAACATTGGCGACGAAGTGGTGCTCACGGGACGCAGGGAATATGTCATTGGCGAGGAACAGTGGATTGGCACGGAGGTTGACGATGATGCAATTCTGGAATTCCCGGTTATGGTAATAAAGACGAGGGTTGCAGGCTACAGCAAAGGGCGTATATGCAGTTACAATGGGAAGAGAGTGAGCGAACTTCGCGCACAGACTTTTATGCACGGAGTGAGCATACAGAATATCCAACGTATGGGAGTGAACATTCCTGTGTTCCCTGCCACCAAGCTGAATACAGGTGATGTGATTGAGATTGTAGGCCGAAAGTTCGATGTTGAACCTGCGGCAAAGGAGATTGGCTACCCTGCACCGGCAAGCGATGCTACCGATGTGGTATTCTTTGCAAGCGGAATTCTGCTTGGAGCTGTTATCGGCAGCCTCACACTGCACATAAGCGGAGTACCATTGAGCCTGAGCAGTAGCGGTGGCGCACTCATTGCCGGACTTATATTCGGATGGTGGCGGTCGCACCACCCCACGATTGGCGCAATTCCCGACGGTGCGCTATGGGTGTTCAACAATTTGGGGCTGAATATTTTTATTGCCGTGGTAGGAATTACTGCCGGCCCCGGGTTCATCGAGGGATTCAAAGAAGTGGGACTCTCGCTTTTCATTGCAGGAATATTTGCAACAGCACTACCGCTGTTGTTCGGGCTCTACATTGCCATACACTGGTTCAAATTCCACCCTGCCATAGCTCTTGGATGCTGTGCAGGAGCAAGAACCACCACTGCCGCCATTGGCGCATTGCAGGAAACGCTTGGCAGCGACACGCCTGCACTTGGCTACACTGTGACCTATGCCGTGGGTAACACCCTGCTCATTCTGTGGGGAGTGTTCATCGTTTTACTATGCAGTTGAACATTTCACTCGGTCAGTTTCCTATATATTAGTTTCTAAAATTCACATAGCTTATGAACAAGTTGTTAAAGGATAAAAGTGAGGTAATCCCATTCGATAAGGAAATGGAGAAGATAAGCCCGTTTGAGTTGAAAGACAAGCTCATCTCCCTTGCCGATGAGAGTGTGCGCAAAATGATGCATACAATGCTTAATGCCGGACGCGGGAACCCCAATTGGGTGGCAACTGTGCCTCGCGAGGCCTTTTTCCTGTTGGGAGAATTCGGGCTCAATGAGTGTCGCAGAGTGTGGGAGTGCCCCGAAGGGCTTGCCGGAATTCCACAGAAGGATGGCATTGCCAAGCGATTCAATCTCTTTATCGAGAAGATGGGTGGCAAGGAGGGTGCCGGTTTTCTGCAAAAGTGTTACAACTATATGCTGTTCGAACATAAAGCCGATGCGGACAGCCTTGTTCACGAATGGGTGGAGGGTGCCATCGGCGACCAATATCCTGTGCCGGGACGCATTCTGCAATACACCGAGATTGCCGTTCGCGACTACATAGCACAGGAACTTTGCGGAGGGCGACCGCCACAGGGAGAATTCGACCTTTTTGCGACCGAGGGTGGCACTGCCGCAATGTGCTACATATTCGACAGCCTGCAACAGAATTATCTGTTGGGCAAGGGCGACAACATTGCGCTGCTCACCCCTGTATTCACTCCCTACATTGAGATTCCCGAACTGCGCCGCTACAAATTCAAAGTGACACATATCCCGGCAAACAGAATGAGCAAGGATGGGCTGCACTTGTGGCAGTATGACGAGCGCGAGATTAACCGATTGCGCGACACGGCATATAAAGCGGTGTTCATAGTGAACCCAAGCAACCCGCCAAGCTACTCGTTGAGCAACGACACGGTTGCTGCGCTTGTTGACATAGTGAACAGATGGAACCCCAACCTGATGATTGTGACCGATGATGTTTATGCCACTTACGTTCCGGGATTCCGGTCGCTCATCGGCGAACTGCCACACAACACCATAGGTGTTTACTCTTTCTCGAAATATTTTGGTGCGACAGGCTGGCGCACTGCGGTAACTGTGATGCACCGCGACAATATTTTTGACGGGCTGCTGAAACGATTGCCCCGCAAACGCAAAGGTGAATTGCAGCAACGCTACGGGAGCATACGCCACGATGTAGAGAATATGCGTTTCATCGACCGTATGGTTGCCGACAGCCGACAGGTTGCTTTGAACCACACTGCGGGATTATCCCTGCCGCAGCAGATGCAGATGAGCCTATTTGCACTCTACTCCATTATAGACAAACGCGAGGAGGACAGGTTCCGCGGCAAGATGATTGATATTATAGGACGCAGACTCGACACTCTGTGGAGGAATATGGGATTTACCTTGCCGCCCGACCCTTTGCGGGCAGGTTATTATTCCGAGATTGACCTTCTTGTGTGGGCAAAGAGGTTCTACGGCAACGACTTTGCCGATTATTTGCGTTTGAACTATAACCCGCTCGATGTTGTTTTTCGCTTGGCAACCGAAACATCGCTGGTGGTTCTGAACGGTGGGGGCTTCGACGGGCCCGAATGGAGCATACGGGTATCGCTTGCCAATTTAAAGGAGGAGGATTATGCCATAATAGGCAGGAACGTGAGAACTATTCTCGATTCTTATGCCGACAGATGGAAGAAGAGCCTGCCCGTGGTGGAGATATAAAAATCCATCGCCCTTACATTTTGAGTGTAAGGGCGATGGATTTTTATGTAAAGTGCATTTACTTCTTGTTGTTCACTATTGCATCGATTGCAGCAACGGCAGTTACATTGAGAATTTCCTGCACAGTGCTCTCAAAATCAATAAAGTGAATGGGCTTGTTCAATCCCATCTGCAACGGACCTATAATCTCGGTGTCGGGGCTCAAAGCCTGCAACAGTTTATATGAGGAGTTGGCCGAATTAAGGTTGGGAAATATCAAAGTGTTGACATCCAATCCTTTGAGTTTGTTGAAAGGATACTTGTTGTCGCGCAGTTCACGGTTCATAGCCACGTTAACCTGCATCTCACCATCGAGTTTCCATTCGGGATAAGTGGCGTGCAGATATTCCACAGCCTTCTGCACATTGCCGGCACTGCCACCCTTGTCGGTTCCGAAGTTAGAATAGGACACCATTGCCATCACCGGTTCGTGGTTGAAGAAACGAACGGTCTTCTCCATCAGGCGAGCCACATCCACGAGTGTATCGGTTGCTGGCGCACGGTTTATGAGGGTGTCGGCAACAAAGAACGTTCCTTTATTGGAGTTCAGAATGTGCATTGTTGCAAAGTGATTGAATCCGGGTTGAAGGCCAATTACCTCTTTGGCAACCTTGATGGTGTTGGAGTATTTTGTGTAAAGACCGGTTACAAAAGCATCGGCATCGCCTGTTTCAACCATCATCATACCGAAATAGTTGCGTTCGAACATCTTGTCGTTGGCCTCCTCGAAAGTATATCCCTTGCGCTGGCGTTTCTCGGCCAATATGCGGGCGTAACGCTCACGGCGTGCCATTTCGTTAGGGTGACGGAGGTTCACAACCTCAATGCCTTCGAGGCTTAAATCGAGTTCCTTCGCGAGCTTGGCTATAATTTCGTCGTTACCGAGCAGAATGGGCTGGCATATTCTCTCCTCCTTTGCCTTAACGGCGGCCTTCATCATCGAGGGGTGAGCACCCTCGGCAAAGACGATGCGCTTTGTTTCGGTGCGTGCCATTTCGTAAATCTGCTGTGTGAGTTTCGACTCACGACCCATAAATTCGAGCAGATGTTCCTTGTAGGCCTCCCAATCGGTGATTGTCTTGCGGGCAACGCCACTCTCTATGGCAGCTTTTGCCACTGCGGTAGATACCTCGACAAGCAAACGGGGGTCGACAGGTTTCGGGATGAAATAATCGCGACCGAATGCAAGGTGGTTAACGTGATAAACTTTGTTCACAACCTCGGGAACGGGCAATTTGGCCAGATTGGCGATTGCACGAACGGCGGCGAGCTTCATCTCCTCGTTAATGGCCACGGCTGCTGTGTCGAGGGCACCACGGAATATATAGGGGAAGCCTATTACGTTGTTTATCTGATTGGGATAGTCGGAACGACCGGTACTCATAAGCACATCGGGACGGCTCTCCATTGCATCCTCGTATGTAATTTCGGGCTCGGGATTGGCAAGAGCAAACACAATGGGATCTTTTGCCATTGAACGTACCATATCCTTTGAGAGTACATTTCCTTTGGAGAGGCCAAGGAATACATCGGCATCCTTGATGGCCTCTTCGAGGGTGTGAATATCAGTGCGCGATGTTACAAATTCCATTTTCTCGGGGGTGAGGTTGGTGCGTTCGCTGTTTATTACGCCACGGCTGTCGAGCATCACCACATTCTCCTTCTTCACGCCAAGGGCTATATAGAGTTTTGTACAGGAGATTGCAGCGGCACCTGCACCATTTACCACTACCTTCACTTTGGAAATATCCTTTCCGTTCACTTCGAGAGCGTTCAAAAGACCGGCTGCCGATATTATGGCTGTTCCGTGCTGGTCGTCGTGCATTACGGGAATGTCGAGCTCTTTCTTCAAGCGTTGCTCTATTTCGAAGCACTCGGGTGCCTTTATATCTTCGAGATTTATACCACCGAATGTGGGTGAGATTGCCTTCACGGCCTCAATGAATTTATCGGGGTCGGTCTCGTTGATTTCTATATCAAATACATCGATTCCGGCATAAATCTTGAATAGAAGGCCTTTTCCCTCCATCACAGGCTTGCCACTCAATGCGCCTATGTTGCCAAGGCCAAGCACGGCAGTTCCGTTCGAGATTACGGCCACAAGATTTCCTTTATCGGTATATCGGTATGCGTTCTGCGGGTCTTTCTGAATTTCAAGACAGGGCTCTGCAACACCGGGAGAGTATGCAAGGCACAGGTCGGCCTGTGTAAAATAGGGTTTCGTGGGGACCACCTCTATTTTTCCCGGGCGTTTGCCCTCGTGGTAATTCAATGCGTCTTCTTTGTTAATTTTTGCCATATTGTTTAGTTATCAGTGCCTCCTATGCACTATTATTATTCCTAATTATATTATAGTTGCAGAAAAAACTCATCGCCGGCAACCCCTACCCCAAAAAGGGCAAAGTCGTAAATCACAGGGTCGGCAGGAGAGAGTTCCCGCAGGGCGGCCGTGAGTTCTTCCACTGTTTTTCTATCATTCTGTGCGCGGGTTATGAGCCCTAATCTGCGCCCTATGCGTGCAACGTGAACATCGAGCGGTATCATAAGTTTCGATGGTGATATGTTGTGCCATATTCCAAGGTCGACAATGCCGTCGTTGCGCGACAGCCACCGCAGCATCATATTCAGACGCTTGCACGCCGATGCAGGTTTCCCTTTCCGTGGCAAGGGGTTCGAAATGTGCCTTGTTTCTGCTCCACTGTTTGCCGAGAGAAACTCACTACGCAGGGCTGCCATTCCTTCCCACACATCATCGGTGCCCGAGAAAAAAGACTCCATAGAGCCACGCTCCTCATAAATCTGTTTCAATCCGCGGGCAACATAAACAAGGTCGCGCGCAAAAAATGTGCGGTGTATATTGTCGGTTCCGCACAACTCGCTCCACTTGCCACTCATTATATAATCGTAGGGCTTGCCACGCATTATATCAAAGAGCATTTTTCTGCCCGAAGCGAGTATCATCTTGCGGTTACCCCAAGCTATTATCGAGGCGAGGAAGGCTGCAATCTCAATGTCGCGCCTGTCGCTGAACTGGTGGGGGAACCACACAGGGTCGTTATCTATAAACTCTTTACAATTATAAAGGGCTGCCTTTTCATCGAGCAGTCTTTTCAATTTATTCATTTCAGAGTTTCTTGTTCAATATTGCTATTGCCTCTTTCATTTCCTGTGCCACTGCTGTGCTCACAGGAACAAGCGGCAGACGAAGCTCATTTTCGCATTTACCCATTATGTTTAGTGCTATTTTTGCACCGGCGGGATTACCATCGACAAAAAGCAGACGGTAGATATTGCGATAAGTTTCGTCGATACGGCGTGCCTCTTCGTTCTTTCCCTCCTGTATTGCCTTTACAAGTGCCGACAATTCGGCGGGGAAGGCATTGGCAAAGACCGAGATTACTCCCACGCCCCCCATCTTCATTATATCGATAGTGAGCGCATCGTCGCCCGAAAGTACATCGAAGCCCTGTGGCTTTATATCCATCAAATGGGAAATTTGTTGCAGATTTCCCGATGCGGCTTTAAGACCGACAATATTCTTGCACTCCTTTGCAAGGCGCACAGCTGTTTCGGGCACCATATTCACTCCTGTGCGACCGGGAACATTGTAAAGATATATAGGAAGCTCGGTAGCAGCGGCTATCGCCTTAAAGTGCCGGTACATTCCCTCCTGATTGGGCTTGTTGTAATAAGGAACTATCGAGAGGATTGCATCGATGCCTGTAAAATCCTCGGTTTTAAGCTCGTTTACCACAGCAAACGTGTTGTTGCCACCCACACCCAGCATTATAGGGATGCGACCGGCCACCTGTTTTATGATGCGCTTTCGTGTTTCACGTTTCTCTTCGATGGTGAGTGTAGGAGTTTCTCCCGTTGTACCGTGCACACACAGAAAATCGGTACCGCAATCAAGGTGCATCTGCACCAGATTTTCAAGCGCGGCATAATCAACTTCGCCGGTTTTTGTGAAGGGTGTCACTATCGCTACACCGGCTCCGGCTATTCTTTTTTGCATCATAAATATTCAATTTCTTTTTATCGTGACAAAATTACATCAAATATTGCCAATATCCTTATTTTTTTACCTCAAATATTAATTATTTCTTTCAATTTGTAGCACCCGACAAGAGTGCCAAAAATTCATCCTCGCCCATCACCTTAATATTCAGACTTTTAGCCTTTTCGAGCTTGCTTGGTCCCATATTATCCCCTGCAAGAATAAATGAGGTGGATTTGCTTACACCGGCCACATTCTTGCCACCATTGCGCTCGATAATCTCTTTGTACTCGTCGCGAGAATGATGCGTAAACACACCGCTTATAACAATGCTCTTGCCTGCGAGAATTGATGTGCGGTTGCTCACGACCTCCTCTTCGAGGCGGAAATTCAGCCCTGCCTCGCGCAAGCGTGTGACAAGTTCCATATTGGCAGGTTTATCGAAATAGACCTTCACGCTTGTTGCTATGCGCTCGCCAATCTCATCTACTGCGGTTAATTGAGGTATTGTGGCTGCAATGAGCGCATCAATATCACCGAATGCACGGGCAAGGCGTTTGGCCACCGTGGCACCCACGAAACGTATGCCAAGCGCAAAGAGCACTCGCTCAAAAGGAACTTGCCGCGACTGCTCCAATGCAGCCACCACATTATCGGCCGATTTTGCGCCCAGACGGGGAAGGAACATAAAATCCTCGGGGTGCAGGGAGTATAAGTCGGCTACATCCTTTATGAGGCCGTAGTTAAAGAGCAGTTCCACTGTTTCGGGGCCTATGCTCTCGATGTTCATAGCCTCACGCGACACAAAGTGCTCTATCTTGGCCCTCATTTGCGGCGCGCAGCCATACTCATTGGGGCAATAATGGGCAGCCTCACCCTCGGCACGCACAAGCGGGGTTCCACACACAGGGCATTTGGTAATAAACCTCACCTTGTCGCCCACCAATATCCGTGCATCGGTATCAACTCCCGTTATTTTGGGAATAATCTCACCACCCTTCTCTATGTAGACCATATCCCCTATGTGAAGGTCATATTTTTCTATAATATCGGCATTGTGAAGCGAGGCACGCTTTACAATGGTGCCCGAGAGGAGTATAGGATCGAGGTTGGCCACAGGGGTAACCACTCCGGTGCGCCCCACCTGATAGGTTACCTCGTTGAGGCGTGTCAGTGCCCTTTCGGCCTGAAATTTATATGCTATTGCCCAACGGGGCGATTTTGCCGTGTAGCCGAGATTCTTCTGCTGGCGCAGGGAGTTTACTTTAAGCACTATGCCGTCGGTAGCAACCGGCAGTTCCTTGCGTGCCTTGTCGAAGTGGTCGATAAAGGCAAATACCTCGTCCAATGTGCTGCACTTTCGTGTAGTATCGGAAATTTTGAAGCCCCACTCACGCGCAGCCATAAGATTTTCGTAATGCCCTTCGGCCGGCAGTTCCTCGCCCAGCATATAGTAGAGATAGGCATCGAGCTTGCGCTTGGCAACCTCGGACGAGTCCATAAGTTTCAATGTGCCCGAGGCGGCGTTGCGCGGATTGGCAAACAGCGGCTCGCCGGCCTTTTCGCGCGAAGCGTTCAGCTCCTCAAAAACAGCCCACGGCATCAGTACCTCGCCACGAATTTCAAACTCGCGGGGATAGCTGTCGCCTTTGAGCACAAGAGGTACCGAGCGTATGGTTTTTACATTGGCGGTAACATCGTCGCCCTTCTCTCCATCGCCACGGGTAACAGCCTGCACCAATTTTCCATCCTTATAGGTGAGAGATATTGAAGAGCCGTCGAACTTCAATTCGCAGCATATTTCAAAATCCTCGTTCAAGAAACGTTTGACACGCTCATAAAAATCGGCAACCTCACTTTTTGAATAGGTATTGCCAAGCGAGAGCATAGGATATTTATGAGCCACCTGCACAAACCCCTTGCTTATGTCGCTACCCACACGTTGAGTGGGCGATGCAGCGTCGTACATTTCGGGGTGAGCATCTTCAAGCTCCTGTAATTCTCGCAACAAAGCATCGAATTCAAAATCGCTTATAGTGGGCGACGACAGCACATAGTAGTTATAATTATGCTCGTGCAACAGCCGGCGCAGTTCCAAAATTCTCTCTTCGGGGCTCATAATTCAATACAGCTTTTCTAAACGTGCAAAGATACATCTTTTTTCGCTATTATCACAGGCTGCAAATGTTTTTAATGCAACAAAAAAGAGCGGTTTTTGGGGGTTGCCCCCAAAAACCGCTCTTGTGTTATTTGCAGAATTAGAGTTAATATGCATCGGTGGCCGGGGGTGCCTCGTGGCTGTTGCTCTGCTCCGGCGATTGCTCCTGCCCTGCCTGTTGCAGCCCGGCAAGAAGTTCGGGCGAAATGCCATTCATAGGAGCACCCTGCGCAGCCTGTTCCTCGTTGCGTTTTATTGCTTCGAGAATTTTGGTGGCAAAGGGGTAGGAACTATTTTCGAGCATAGTCTTAACATCCAAGGCATTTGCACGGAAAAGCTCCATAAGGAAGTCGTTGGCAATCATCTGGTAGGCCGGTGTGTTATATCCCTCGGATATTGTGAGATCTATTTGAGCATCGCGCACCTTCTCGGGGTTATACCATCTGGCCTCTTCGCTATATTCACTGCCGGCAAGGTCGATGTAACGCACTTCGGTATAATACTGCTGTATTGTCTTCATAAGTTTAATATCGCGACGGCGACGGAAATTGCGGTAGCTGTCGAACAACCCTTTGAGGTTGAGCGAGGAGTTCTGCACCTGTTGGGCATAGAGGCTCGCGGGAGTGCCGGCACGCGGTGATTGTCCTTGCATAGCCGAATTCACTCCCGATATTTCGTTTATGAGCCTCAACTGCAAGTTAAGCAATTCAAAGTCGCCGGCCACGGCTGCGCCGCTGTTATACTGCCGCACCACCCCGTCGATACTCTGCCCGGGTTTAAGTTTCACGAACAGCACTCCGTTGTAACGCACATATTCGTCGATGACCTCCTCGCGGCTCATACTCTCAAAGGCATCGTCATCGACGACAAGCACACCTTTCGACGAGGTTCCGCGTATAAAATCGATGAGTGTTGCCGTGCGGTTTATGGCTCTCTGCTGGTCGATGAACTGCTCGACAAAGTTGCCGAGTTTCCCTTGAACAAGCGGATAAAGGTGCAGCACATAGTTGTGCTCCCCGTGCCAATAGGGACTGCGTCCCTCTTGTAACACATTGCCATAGGGTGTCATATAGCGATAATACCAATAGCGTTCGATGGCAAAGGCATAATCGACAAGCAGCACATCTTCCTCGGCGAGGCCGGCAGCCTTTGCCTCCTGTTTGCGACGGTTATTCTCACTGTCGAGCCGTTTCTTCGACGCCGGGGTATAAGGCAAATATCCCCAAGTTCCTTTTTGGTTGTCGTTCCAGCAGTAGGCATCGCGCGATTCGAGTTTCCAGCCAAGAATAACACGGCAAAGGTCGGGACGCGAGGGGGTGTAGAATGAGAGGGAGGCTGTTTCGTCGCCCTGCATTGCACGTGTCACAGGCGAGTTATTGCCTGCGACCTCCAAATAATAGCTCTTCACCCGCTCCTTGTCGGCCTGTGTACGCGCAAACAGTGCAAGCACCTGTTCGAGAGGAAGGTCGAATATCTCGCCTATGCAGTTCAGGTCCCACATACGCACATCTTCGAGATTGGTGTTAAAGAAGAGGCGCGAGGGGTTCACTGCATACACCCAAACATCCTTTTGCCCTCGCGAAGGGTTCATTCCATACTCTATTCTTTGTGCCGTCATTCCTCCGTTGAGCAACATACGCATAGAATCGGAGTCTACCTCCTCCATTTCGTTTATATCGTGTACATACTCAATGGCCACACTCATCATCTCTCCCACTCTTCCCTCGGATTGGTCGCGTGCCACGCAAACGGGACGCAAAAGATTTTGGCGCATCTGTCCGTCGATGTTGCTCAATATGGGAGCAATCATATTATTCTTCAAGGGCACTTTGCCATTCTTCTTAATAAGTTCACCCTCGGTAATCATAGAGAGCGTGTCGGGGTCGCGCACATAGTCGCCCCACTGGTCGCCGTAGCTGTACATAAGGCTGCGCCGCAATTTGCGGCGAGCCTCATCGAGAGCTATCCAGCAGGCTGCACACTCATTGAGAAAATCGACGGCACTACCCTCGCTCTTCTCCACAATTCCGTCGCGCAACGCCGGCTCTGCTTTTACTTTTCTGTTTACAAACTTATTCATTACCGATAGATATTAGTTATTCATTTCATCCTTTTTCATTGTAACAATAGGCTTGCCATCTTCGTCATAAATCACTTCATCTTCATCGATGGGGACAGTGTAATCACGTTGATTGAGTTTTTCGTAATAACCGATTTTGCGAGGTTTATCCTCGTCGATGCGACGTCTGTTGTAGTAGCTCTTCCAAAAGTTCTCTGTTTCCTCATTATGCTGTTGTTCCAGTTTGTCAATAAGATTTTTACGGGCTGCCTTTTCTTTCTCCGAGATTTCTCCCATTCCATTATCCTTGTAACTAACAGGAGCTTCATTCCTCTCTTTTTCCTTTCGTACAGCAGCCTTCAACAGCTCTGCGACATAGTCGGAATCGGTCAGACGTCCTCTCTTATAACCTACCGTGCCATATTTGCCGCTATATTTGTTCAAAAGGTTGTTAGGTTTATAAATACCGCCAAGAGCAACCTCCTCTATGAAACTGCCGGCCAACTTCTCTACGAGTGCAGCTGTGAGGTCGAGAGCATTTTTTCCGCGAAGTTTGCCACTCTTTTTCAGTTTATCATAAGCCTCGGCAATGGTTGCCGACATTTCGTCATATTGTGCTCCGAGGATTTTTTTCTCCAAGGGCGTGAATTGCAGTTCATCCATCTTTTTCGATGTTTTTCGGAGTTTCATAGGACGGTTGGTGTTGTTCTCCCTCACATTCCTGTATATCACATCCATAGGACCGGTTAGCATTTTATCCATATTGGAGAATTGCTCCAAAGAGATTTGTTTATTGCGTGGAACATCCTCGGTTGCCTCGGGAGGAGTAAACATACGATCCTCTCCCAGCATTGTCTGACGGGTGAGCAGATTTCTTGTTTCAACATTTCCACTAAACGATTGCGGTCTTCCTGTCACTTTATACAGAATGTACTCATCGACCGAGGGAAAAGCTTTTAGGAATTTGTCGGGCAACATTCCATATTCTTTTATAAAATGGTCGTTGAGAATTGTCAATAACGAGGGCATTTTCTTGGCATTATCAATGCTGTTTATTTTGTTTATGGCATCCATTGCTTCGTAATATTTATTGACAAATACATCCTCGGCATCGGCCCTCAACAGAGAAACACTTTTTTCGAACCCTTCGTAGTGCTGAATCATCTGCTGCAAAGGAGTGACAATGGTTTTCGACAGCATTTGAGGGTTGGTGAGAAAATCCCGGTTTACATACATCACCTGCTTTTTAGGGTCGTAATAAGAAGATTCTTTCATATACTTTGTTACTTTCACGGGAATATATGCAAGTTCGGGGTAAGCCGCATAGAAAAGCGGGTCGCTGACAACATCTCTCACCTGCAAGTCCTTGAACAGCGAGGGGTTATTATCAAAAACACTTTTGATAAATACTTCATCATCAATGGTGCGTTCACTTATAGGCTTGTTAACCACCCTGTCATACCTGCCGGCCAGTTTGGGATTCTTCATAAGCAGTTGGTTGTAAACAACATCGTTCAATTGTATTGTTTCATACTCCATTTCGCTGCGCCACATACCATCGGCACCACGCGCCCAGCCTGTTTCTGCCCAAATTTCCTGCGAGGAAGCTCCATTGGCCTCCATTTCCCTTGCAGTGGCAAGGTAGGACTGCTCATTAAGGCGACCATTGTCGGCCTCGGCAAGATTATCGGCACCACGCTCTCCTATAAATCTATAAGAGGATGCCGGATGATTGCCATTGCCGGCTGCGTTATCAAACTCATCATACAGAATCTTCTTGTCGGGCAGCAGATATTCAGGCGTACCGGCATATAGTTCATTGTTGGCGGCACGACGCCTTATCTCATTATGGAATGAGGGCGTATCGTAGTAGCCATCCTTGTGACGCGCCGAGGGGAATTTCCCGAACACCGATGCACGATAATCGTTCGGATGCACTCTGTCGAGCATCGCTTTATGGTGAGCCGAGAGCAGATTGCAAAGTTCGTCGGTTGTAACCTTGGCCTTTTCTCCCGAAATGATATTCATACGCACAAGCGCATTGTTCACACAATCCTTCAATCTGTTGAGAACCGTGCGTTCCTTGCGTGTGGGGTTGCTTTTTTCGGCAAGGTGGGCCAAATACTCCTCAACTGCAATAAACCCTTGCGTATTATATTTTCGGCCTATTTCGTGGATGCCCTCGCGCATTTCCGTGTCGGCCATCTTATACAGGTCCTCGTAAAAATCGAATATATACTCCCCGAAAAGGTTGGAAAGGCCTTTGTGTCCCACAACCTCGTGTACGACAACACGTTCAAGCTCACCAACATCCTTTATATTAGGCAGATTTATATATACCTTTCCCGTGGAATTGTCGAGCCAGCCCTGCGAACGAACTTTATTGTTATATTCAATATCGCTTGAATTGTGTTCCACCTCACTCTCGTCGAAAAGGAAGTTCAGTTTATGCCCCATTTTTCCGGCAATCTCCTCGGCACGTTGCTTATAGTACATCATATCCTCGTAACTGTTGCGCAAGCCCGAATAGCTCCAAGCATAGGGCTTGTTCCAATCGGTAGGAACCTTTATGCGGGCTGTGCGACCACCCGGCTCGTCACCCTCGGTGAGGTCGGGAATAGAATTCTTGTTGAGCCAGCCTGCATCGGTGGAGTTTACAAAATTTATATATCTCTCCTTTTCGAGGGCTTTTATCTCCTCGTTTCCAAGCCCGCCGTAGGGAGAAGCGTCGCGCTCCTTCTGCAAGCTGTTATAACGTGTGGATGTTGTGCCGTTTTTGAGCACTTCAACCTCCTGTTGCATTATTTCGAGATACTTATCGAGAGCCTTATTCTCGGCTGCCGAGCAACGGTAGGCCTTGCGATTCACGGCAGCGAGCAGACTGCCTTCGTTGAGGTTGAATTCACGTTCCAACTGTTTGCGCAGATTGTAGAGCATTGTACCTACACCTTTATCGCCATAGCTTGCACGACGCGAGATATTATCCATCATCTCACTCTCACGACCATCGAGCGGTTCCCCGCCGGCCTTTTTATACATAGCCTCGGCAATTTCATTTATATCGGTCCCGTGTTCTTGCGCGTAACGCCCTGCCTGACGGAAGAAGTTTTCAGAATCGTACTTGCCCAATAAAGCCTCTTCACAGGTGGCAATCTTGTTTTTTCGCAATTCGGAGCGATTCATAATGAGAAATGTTTCCAAGTCTTTTGCATTGGAAAAGTCGCGAGTGGAGATGCGACGGCCGGCAGCATCGAGCAGTGTTGCGCTGTATCCATTCTCGCCCAAACTATGCACGTTGCAATCGACCGCAACAGGCGGGGTCGAGGTTACTTTATTCTCGACAAGATAGAGCAATTTTGAACGGGTGGCCGCCGATAGCTCTCCACTCTCCATCAGGGCAAGATAATCGCTCTTTATGGCATCGAGCTCTTTTGGAGTTTTTTGCGTGGAGGTTCTGAAAGAATTTTCGAGTGCCGAAATAAAACGTTGCGGGTCGACACCTGCCTTACGAATTTCACGCGCCTCGCCTGTCGTGAGATTAAGTTTCTGTTTCAGTTTACCGTTAGCATCGAGTTTCAAGCTGCCACCGGTGGGACGCCAATGAGCCATTCTCATAGCTCCGAGCGTTGCGATACTCTCGCCATAGTTGTAGAGCAGGTCTATGGGCTCCACCTCCACTCCCGACATTAGTTTGTCGGCATTCGAGCTTAATGTGAACACACCCGCCTCGGCACCAAGCACACCGGCCGATGCAGCAACCTTCTTGCCGCCTGTGAGGCCGCGCGAGAGTTCTTTAAGAGGGGTGCCCACCGCTCCGACAGCCACACCTGTGGCGAGGCCGTGAGCATAAGCATCGACAGCCTTGCCCACATCTATTCCATCGTTGTAGAGCAAGTCCTCGGCTATGCTGTTGCCGGCATCGTAACCGCCGAGTGTGAGGCCTTGCGTCGCCGAATTCTGTGCGATTTTTGTTCCCATTTTGCCAACAATGGCACGCCTCACAATACGCTCGGCCTCGGGTAACTGCATCCCTTTCGCGGCATATTTCTTCGCAAGATTGGACGACAATCCCTTTGCAATGCCCGTGGCTGCCTTGCCCACAAGGTTGGACGAAACACCTCCTATGCCCGCAAACATTGGCATATCCACCACAAGCGAACCTATGCCTGCAATAAGATTTTCGGTGCGACTCGCATCGTAGGACGAGAGGCCGGCGGCATTCACGGCTGCGTGCGATGTGCGGGGCGAGGATGCTTCGAGACCCAAATTCACGAGCTTGCCTGTTAATGAATTATCAATAGCACTGCGTGCAATATATTCGCCACTGCTTTTGGGAGCAGCCTCTTTTACATACTCATCGAACATACGCTGTTCGATGGCCGGCTCCACCACCGCCTTGCGATACTTTTCGGGCGACAGCCCTGCATAGCGGGCATAACTGCCTGCAACATCGTCGAGTTCCTGTTCGGGAATCCTTTGCATTGTATTGCGGATTACCCGTCGCGGGTCCGATTCATTGCGCATTGCACCGGTTGCAGCAACGGGGTCGCTGCCGGGCACCGAGAGTCCTTTTTTATAGGCCTCCATTGCACGCTCACCGGCAGAATGTTTCTCACTCTCGAATATACCCTTCACATTCTTGTCGAAGAAGCTATCGGCAGCATCCTTCACCGCCCTGTCCGACATTACAAATTGACGGCGGCGGCGCATTTCATCGTCCTTGGGCACAATATAGTTGCGTGCCGAGGCAATGTACTCCTTTTCGCGCCTTGCAGCATCGACGGGAGCCGCCCATCGCTCTCGCTCCTTGTCCAAATAGGACGACATTTCATCCAGCGATGCATTCATATCGCTGCGCTCCTCGGTGGTGAAGGCATCGAAACTGTCGGCAGCAGTTTGGGGGTTATACAATGCATTCTTCACTCTCTTGCGTTTGGAATTTCCGTATCCCAAAATACCATTGTTTTCATCGTTTCTAATCATATATTCTACTTTTTATTATTGTTTATAAGCCAAACAGGAGTTTGTATATTTCTTATTTTACTGATAATATCTTCACTCCCTTTCGAATCTTTTTTCCTATACGGTGCCGGGAGCGGCACGCTGTTGTGCGCAGGGCGAATGAGAGGAGTGCTGTCACCGCCACCCGACCTGCCCGCTTTTAACTTTGCTGCTGCTATTGCACCGCCATAATCGGAAATTGTTTTAAGGTAGCGTTCTTTTGCAAGTTCAAACTTTGCAGCTGCCGCAGCCGACTGTGGGCGCGGAGTTACATCATACTGCACCCCCTTATTATAGCCCATAATGGAGAGCAGATTTGTTGCAAAATCGGTAATGGCGGCCATAGTGCGCTTTTGCTTCACCCTTGCATACTCCTTGCGTGCACTATCCATAATCATCTGCCGGTATAATGCCGCATCCTTGTATCTGTTGCTGTTGTACATAGGCTCTCTCCCGTTAATCGACCTCATTACCCCAATTCAGCCCCATCATTGCATCTTTGAAGAGGTCGAGCCCTTTTGTTGCACTTTGCGCCGCCATTCTCTCGTCGAGCGACAGTTGCGACAGTTCCCTATTGGCAATCGCCTGCCTGTTTTTCAGGTGCGTGGAGTCGACATTACGTTTCAAGGCATCGCTTTGCGAAGCGATATTTGTCATCACATTGTCCACCACATCCAGCCCCTTCTGGTTGCGCGCAACAGCAAGCTCGGGGGTAGCACCATTTATTGCCGCATACGCCCTGTTCTGTTCATTCTGCTTGCGCAAAGTCTTTTCCACTCTTTTTATGGCAGCCCTCGAACTTGAACTGTTCAGATAATCGCCGAAATAGTTTCTTCGGAACCAATTACTCTCTGCCTGAGAGATTTTCTTCAAGGAATTCTCACGTTTTTCCTTGGCCTTGGCCGAGTCAAACATTCCTTTCACACCCGAATAGAGCGCCAAGGCTCCATTCACCACTGATAAAACTGTAAATAAACCCATACGTCTTTTTTGCTGCAAAAGAAATATCAAAATGGGCAAACAAGGTTGCTAAATTGACAAAAACATTTAACACACAATATTTTAGCAATTCAGCAACCTTCTCGCGCAAAAACGCTGTATCTTTGTGGGAAAGAACGAAAATAAAGATTCAAGCAATGGTAAAAAGCAGAAAGAACGGTTGTGTGACAATCGACGATGTACACAACGAAACACTGTCACTCTTTCATCGCCTCATACAAAGGCTCGAAAAACTGACGGTGAACTGCGAGGACCCCGGCACAATAAACCAAGCACTGAAAACCACCGCCGATTTTCTTGTGAAGCTCAACAAGGAGAAGGAACAAGGCGATGACAATCTCGGTGCACTGCTGCAACAGACATTGCGCGGAATCGAAGGGTGAGCGTGCCGGTGGCAAAGAACTCGCAAAAAAAGAGGCCGACTAAAAAGTATTTTTTAGCGGTCTCTTTTGTGTGTAGGAGATGAATAAAAAGATGTAGTTCAAGGCTTGCGTAGCCTGAAAAACCGGAGCTTACTTGGCGTAAATGAGGATTTTGAAGGCAAGCGTAACGCAGAAATATACTTTTTAGTCATCTTCTTTATAAAAAGGGCAAAATAAGCGATAGGTCTTCTATAAGAAATTTGTATAAAAAGAGTGTAGAGAATTCGCCTTATGCTACTATCACTACACTCTAAGGAGAATTCATCTCACTTTATTTCTATTTCTTTTAAGAAACAGAGCGGGCAACAGTTTGTTTAAAGCAGAAATCCATCTGCTTTAAGCTATGGGAGGCAAACCACACGAAAACCAATATTGTTGTTGCGATTCGAAGGAGTGTTGTTGTTACGATTAGAAACACGGCAATTCCGGGCATTGTTATTCCAGTAACCGCCACGGCAAACACTAAACCTCTCTCAACTATTTACCGCATATTTACATAATTCTTTACGCAATTTTATAGTATTTGCCTTATTGGCAAATGCTAATAAGGGTTGTATATGCTGCAAATACATTTCATCATTCCAAGCGCCACACATCAATAAAGAAGAATAGGAACGCCATTTCTTTATCAAACGCAATTTACTACGCCTATTCAACAATATAAAATCAGGGAACAGCGTGTAACCTAAAAACGATACTCCACTATTTACATTACAGATTTGTGCCGATTTTAATTCTAAAAATAATTCTCTTTCAAGAAAGTTCTTTATCTCAACAACAACCCTTTTCAAATTTTCCCGGCTATCGGCAGTTAGCAATATATCATCCATATAACGCACATAAATAGGAACTTTAAGTTTTTCCTTGACAAAATGGTCTAAATCTGACAGATAAAAATTTGCGAAATACTGACTTGTTAAATTTCCTATCGGAATGCCGGTAGATGGTGCAGTTTGATATGAATCAATGATAGAGTTTAATAAACATAAAAGTTTCTTATCCTTGAAAATACGCAACAACTTAGCTTTAAGGACATTGTGATTTATTGAATCGAAATATTTACGCACATCCAATTTTGCAACATAGGGATATTTGTGTACCGCGACCCTCGCTCTGTTTATTGCTGCATAAACGCCCTTACCTTCACGGGTCGCGTATGTATCAAATATCAAATTGCGTTCGAACCTATCTTTACAGACATTTATTATTGCGTTATGCACAACTCTTTCTTCAAATGAGGCTGCACATATTTTACGTTTTTTAGGGTCGTATATCTCAAAGTAATGATAGTTGCCAACTTTCAACGTTTCATTTATTAGTTTTTCACGCAAATTCAATAAATTCTCTACGACATTTAAAGAGTATTCTATGACCTCAGGCCTATGCAATTTTCCACGCCGGGCTTTACAAAAGGCCAACATCAAATTATCAACTTCGGTAATTTCAGACATAAGATTACCCTGCCGTTTCATTCTGTTGTTTCTTTGTATATCTCACAAATAAGGTTACCATATTTTTCCACACGTTTATCCCCAATCCCTGTTATCTGCTTCAATAATCTTGCATCAACAGATGGCAATTGAGCAATCTGTGCCAATTCTGAATCGGTAAATACTGCATAAGCCGGAATTGCATTGTCTTCGGCCAGTTTTTTTCTTATAATTCGAAGTTTTGTGAATTTCTCAAAATCATCGGCACTCAACACATTCTTATAATCGACCTTTTCACGTTTTTCGGGTTGATTATTTTGTTGTTGATATGCCATTGCAAGATATGTAATACACAACGACCAGTGAGCCACATTATCCGATGATACATAGAATTGTTTATCAATATCAACAACCTTGTGTCCTCTGATAAATTTATTGACTATTTCAACATCTTGTTCCGATGCCGATGCAAGAATATCGAATATCTTAATTTGCATAGAAAATTATATAAAAACGGGCCATTTGTATCACTCGCGGGTCTTTTAAATTGACCCGCTCGCCATAAACAAATGGTCCTATTTTAAACTATGGGAGGCAAACCACACGAAAACCAATATTGACGTCGCGAAACGAAGGAGTGCCGTAGTTACGATTAGAAACACGGCAATTCCGGGCATAGACATTCCAGTAACCGCCACGGCAAACACGATATTGACCGGATGAAGGCCCTGTGGGATTGTTCTGCGGTGAAGAACTGTAAGAACCGTACCAATCGTAACACCACTCATAGAGGTTACCGCTCATATCGTACAACCCAAGTTCGTTTGCACGTTTCTGTTTCACGGGATTGGCCTTGCTGCCACTATTGGAACTATACCAAGCAACAGCATCTGCCATATAGCTTCCGCTATATTTATATCCCTTGCTGTGCTTGCCGCCACGGGCTGCATACTCCCACTGCGCTTCGGTGGGCAGTATATAGGTGCGCCCTGTCATTGCACTCAATTCGCGACAAAAAGCCTGCGCCTCGTCCCAGCTTATATAGTACATAGGGACATCGGCACCCACTCCATAAAGAGAAGAAGCACCTGCCAACTCTTTTTGCCTGTATATGGTGGTGCCCATAATCGTTTCCCACTGCGCCTGTGTAACTATGCACTCGGCAATGTAGAACGATTCAAGCTGCACTGTGTGAATAGGCGATTCATCACTCTCGGCCTCGCTACCCTGCTCTGCCGTGGCTCCCATCCTAAACGAGCCACCCTCGACATATATCATTTTCATATTAAGGCCGCAACCGGCATTCTCCACAAAGTTCTGCGGTGTTTGCGACTGTGGCGATTGGGTATAGGCCGGCTGTGAATTGGAGGATTGCGCAGGCTGCGAGAAAGAGGATGCCTCCCGGGCAGGTGCCGGCGCGCTCAACTTTTCATTAAGCAATTTGCCCAAAAGCTCGGCACAGGCAGCGGGGATGGCTGCCGGGTCGCTCTTCATATCTACATAAGCCATTCGTTCGGCCTTTTGTGTTTCGGTACTGAAAAGCTCCGACGATAGGTTCACTTTAAAATCGTCGAATGAGTTTGAGCGATCCATTATCCTTATCGTCGTAAAAAGCACAAAATCCACATTGTACAGTTCACGGGCAACCTTTGCCACATTACCGGGAGAGGGAGTGAGCCCCCGTGACGACAATTTGTTCTTTACATCATCGAAATTCCCCTCGAAGGCCTCATAATTTCGTGAGCTCACAAATGCATCGACTATGCTTGTGCGAATTTGCTGTTTGGTTGCCGAGGAGACCTTAACATCGTTGTTGCGGTCGTATATCTCCCAAACAACCACCTTCTGCTTTTCAAAAAATTGTGCTGTGGCAACAGAGGGGAAGAGCGTTGCCACACACAACAGAAGGGGAATAAATATTTTTCTGTCCATTATTAAATACTGTTTAAATTGCACCGACTAACTTATAGGCAAGGCTGTTGCAGGCACCACGCAGGTAATCAATATCGGCGTATGTGCGAACCGACGACGATGCCACAATCTTGCCATTCGAGGTATTAACTATGCGGGCACTGAGCAGCACGGTCTTTTTATCCAAAGGTGTAACCTCGGACACAAGGATATATTCCATAAGCTGTTTCTTCACATAAGTGAGTGTTGCCTTGGATATGTTTCCTGTTCTGTCGAAATTCATTTCGAGCGACATAAAGCAAATCTCGGCATACCCCTCATAGCCATCGGAATTTGTTATAGCATCGGTGAGAGCTGTGCGAATAAAGGTTTTTGTACCATCGGCAACATCGCCACTTTTATCGACAACCTCGGTGATGGCGACTTTTTTACGATTATAGAACTGTGCCGACACTGTGGTTGAAACCAACACAAAAAACATTAAAAGAATTGAAATTTTTGTTTTCATAGTTCGAGGATTTTTAGTTAATATTTTAATTCATTTATCTACCCGTTCAGGCACACTATGGCGTGCGCTGTTTCTACCGGGCTCCTCGATAGAGAAAATCAAAATAAAGAAAGTGTGGAGCCGACTTCCGTTTATCTGCAAGAAGGCTCTGACAAAACCCGAAACGAATAAACGATTACAAGACCCCACACCTGTATATGATATGGGGATTAGTCGCATATCAATACAGATGACGAGTGTCGTCGTTATCCTCATTTCATTGAAAACTGTCAGATTCTCTTGCAAGGATAAAAGCGAAAACACTTTCATCAAAAAAATATGTAATGCCGAGGCTCATAGCCACGACATTGCAAAGTTAGAAAAATTTTCGCAAAAGACAACACTCTTTTCAGGGTCTTGTAATATTATTATGTAGAACGTGTTTTTTATAGAAGATATTTCTATAATTTTAATTATTCTATGCGGCACGCACCGGGTATACTGCAATTTACCGTTGCAACTGCTCTTTGAGCTGCGAAGAGGCATCGGCAAAGGAGATTCCACGATAGAGAATGGTGCCATCGCCGGCGATGAGCACAAAATAGGGAATCTTGTCAATGCCATAGAGCTGCATAAATTGGTTGTCCCACCCTTTAAGGTCGGTGAGCTGAATGCCGCACAATCCCTCTTTCTCAATGGCCGAACGCCACATTTTATGGCTGCGGTCGATGGAAATGCCTATAAACTGCGCCTGTGAGCCACACTCCTGTTGCAGAGTGCACACGGCACGGGCCTCATCAAGAGAGGTTGCATTGCCGGCTGTCCACAGATATATGAGCACAGGAACGCCCTTCCCTGCATAGGCCGAGAGGGTGTGCACCGTGCCGGCAGCATCGCGCATCTTAAAATCGACAAAGGGATTTCCCACGTCGCACAGTTGCTGCGCTGTGTAGAGCTTGTTTATGTATGATATTACATTGTCCTTGCGGGCAGGGGGCAGCTGTTTAATGAACTGCAACCCTTTCGACGGCTCTATCACATCTATATTATTTTTTATAAAATAGGGAGCAAGAATGTTGCCGATATTCTTTTCTATGGCATTATAAAGAGCTTTTCTATACTGATAGGAGGCGATTGCCATTGCATCGTCGGCCTCTTTGCGACCCATAGGTGACAGATTGGGGGAAACTGCTATCTTATGCCGGTAGCGTTTATATATTCTCGTTGCAATCTCCAACGAGTCGCGCACCATCTGCATTGCATCGTTCAGTGCCGTGCCGCCAATGCGATAATAGTCGGGAAGCACTTTCAACTGCACATCCCCGCCCTCGGCTATAAAATCCATTTTGCGTGCCAAGCGACCCTGCGGTGTGAATGTCACCACATTGCACACTGCGGGCAGTTCCATATTGCCCGACAATGTGAAACTGCTGTCGTGCACAATGCTCTTGGATATTACCGTGGCTCTGTTCTGCCCGTCGAGCGACATAAGGAATATGCTGTCGCCATTGTCGATTCCCCCCTCCACGGTTCCTGTAACACGCACATTGAAATTGTCTGTGCACGATAAAAGGAGAATGGAAAGGATTATATATAGTGCCGTTTTTTTCATTCTGTTTATGGGTTAGAAGCTGTTTGAATTTCTAAAAAATATTTTTCTTATAGAAGCCGAATGTTTCGCCATTTTTATATTCGAGAATGTCTGTTTCCTTCTTTTTTGCGGTTATGTAACCCGCTACACGCCCTTAAAAAAGAAATAAACATCCTATTCTTGTTCTATAAAAATTTTGGCGATATAAATTTAAACAGCTTCTTAGTTGGAACTGCCGGCTACAATATCGAGCAGTTCGTTTGTAATTGCTTGTTGACGACCCTTGTTATACTCGCGTACAAGTTCCTCGATGAGGTCGTCGGCATTGTCGGTTGCAATCTGCATAGCCATCATACGGGCTGCGTGCTCGGCTGCGACAGAATCGAGCAGGGCTGTGAACAGTTGCAATGTTATTGCGCGTGGCAGGAGTGCTTGCAACAGTGCTTCGCTGCTTGGTTCCAAGATATATTCGTGGGAGATTGCTGCTTCACCGGCAAGAGCATCGACATCTATTGGTAGAAAAGTCTCTTTTACCGGAACCTGCTTGGCTGCCGAGTGAAAATGGGTGTATAAAAGTTCCACACGGTCAACATTACCCGACACGAAGCGTTCCATAAGCCCGGCGGCAACTGTGGCAACCTCGTTGTAGGAAACAGCGGTTGCCTGTTCCATCAGTGAAATATTGGGTTCATAGCCCATCTTGCACACTGCATCATATATTTTCTTCCCTACCGGCAATATTTCCACATTCACTCCGGCCGCGACATATTTATCAATCGTCTCCTTTGCCTCGCGTATTATATTGGCATTAAAACCGCCGCACAGGCTGGTATTGGAGGAGAGTGCGATAATTGCTACCTTTTTCACTTCGCGGACGACGGTGTATGGCGTGTCGAGCGTTTGCCTGTTTTTTAGAAAAGCAGCGAGTATTCCATCGAATTTTTGTTTGTAGGGCAACATATTCTCTATCGTATTCTGGGCACGACGGAGCTTTGCGGCCGAAACGAGTTTCATTGCCGATGTAATCTTCTGCGTGCTTTTAACCGATTGTATTCGCTGCTTTATCTCTTTAAGGTTCATCGCATTGCCTAATTGAGGGTTGATGTTATTTCGGCGGCCACACTCTTGATTATTTTCTCTACGGCATCGTTTATCACGCCCGAAGAAAGGGTATCGAGCACATCGGCGCGATGCTGTGTGCGCATAATATCGAGAAAGAGGCTTTCAAACTCTGCGACCTTCTCACGCGGCACCTTGCTCAACAGATTGTTAACACCGCAATATATGATTGCAACCTGCTCACCCACCGGCATTGGCGAGTATTGCGGTTGCACAAGCAGGGCATTGTTGCGACGGCCGCGGTCTATAACCATTTTTGTCACAGGGTCCATATCACTACCGAATTTTGCGAATGCTTCGAGCTCACGGAACTGCGCTTGGTCTATTTTAAGCGTTCCGGCAACTTTTTTCATTGACTTAATCTGTGCGTTGCCACCCACACGCGACACTGAAATTCCCACATTCACCGCGGGACGGAAGCCCTGATTGAAAAGGTCGCTTTCAAGATAAATCTGGCCGTCGGTAATAGAAATTACATTGGTGGGAATATAGGCCGAAACATCGCCGGCCTGTGTTTCTATGATGGGAAGAGCTGTCAACGAACCACCGCCTTTCACTTTGCCTTTGAGGCTTGGCGGAAGGTCGTTCATCTGCTCGGCAACATCCTGCTGGTTAATGATTCTCGCTGCGCGTTCGAGCAAACGTGAGTGCAGATAGAATACATCGCCCGGATAGGCCTCGCGCCCCGAGGGACGACGGAGGATGAGCGACACCTCGCGATAGGCAACAGCCTGCTTCGAAAGGTCGTCGTAAACAACAAGTGCGTGACGGCCCGTGTCGCGGAAATACTCGCCGATGGCCGCTCCCGCCATAGGTGCATAATATTGCATAGCTGCTGTGTCGGCAGCCGTTGCCACCACCACGGTTGTGTAGTCGAGTGCTTTATAGCGGCGCAGTGTATTCACGATGGCTGCCACAGTGGAGCCTTTCTGCCCTATCGCCACATATATGCAATAGACGGGGTTACCGGCCTCGTAGTTGGCACGCTGGTTGATAATGGTATCTATGGCTATCGCGGTTTTACCCGTCTGGCGGTCGCCTATTATAAGTTCACGCTGACCACGGCCGATGGGTATCATTGAGTCGATCGACTTTAAGCCTGTCTGCAAAGGCTCTGTTACCGGCTGGCGGAATATCACTCCGGGAGCCTTGCGGTCGAGAGGCATCTCATACTTTTCTCCCTCAATATCTCCCTTGCCGTCGAGAGGCTCGCCAAGAGGAGTAATGACACGCCCCAGCACTCCGTCGCACACATCTATCGAGGCGATGCGACCGGTGCGCTTCACAGTCATTCCCTCCTTTATCTTATCGGTGGGACCAAGCAGAATTGCTCCCACGTTATCCTCTTCGAGGTTCATTACAATGGCCATAATTCCATTATCGAATTCGAGGAGTTCCTCGGCCTCGGCATTATTCAAGCCATAGATGCGTGCCACTCCATCGCTCACTTGCAACACGGTGCCCACCTCGTCATATTTGGCATTGCTGCTCACTCCTTTCAGTTGTTCAAGGAGCACTGCCGACACTTCACTGGGTTTTATATTCATTATACTAATTTCTTGTTAGTTCTTACCAATTGTTTTTTTATCTCGGCGAGTTGCTTGCTGACACTCGCATCGAGGCGTATGCCCCTTGCCTCACAAATAAAGCCGCCTATGAGCGAGGGGTCGACAATGTTTCTAATTTCAATATCAACATCGTTCTGCTGTTCGATGATGCCCTCTATTTTATCCTGCAACTCCCTTGACAAGGGGGCGGCAGTGGTTATCTTCATAGCCACCACCTTTTTATCCTCGCGATAGATATCTATATAGGAGTATGCCATATATAATAGAAGGTCCTCGCGAGCCGTATTTACCACGAGCGAGGCGAAGCGTTCGAAGGCCGGTGAAGGCTCTTCAACCGCCGAGCAGATGAGGCGGACCTTCTCGCCAACATCCATTGCGGGGTTCCTTAATACTACGGGAAATTCTTTCATTTGGCGCAGTGCGTTCTTTAATTGCAGCATATTCTTATATACTGCAACCTCGGCCCGTTCCTCTTTGGCATACTCATAGAGGGCAAGAGCGTAACGCCGTGCAACTACTCCTATATTCATTTCCTGTTGTTTTTATCTACAATTGTCTCGTCAACAAGTTTCTCGACGTATGCCTGTTGCGAGGCATCGCCCGACAATTCACGACGAAGCACCTTTTCGGCAATGCCGAGCGAGAGTTCGGCTATATTGTTGCGTATTTCGTTCAATGCAGCCTCTTTCTCTTGCTCTATCACACGACGAGCCTCGGCGAGCAACTTCTCGCCCTCGATATTGGCCTTTTCGCAAGCATCCTTTATAAGTTGCTCGCGGGCCACGGCAGCTTCGCGCAATATTCTTGTCTGCTCGTCGCGTGCAGCCTGCAATATTGCCTCGCCCTCGGCATTTATCTCGGCGAGCTTTGCATTTGCCTCTTTTGCGTTGTTCAAGGCTTCGTCGATAAAGCGTTTACGTTCGTCGATAAACGAAGTAATTGCAGGAAAGGCATATTTGGAGAGTATGAAAAATACTATTCCAAAGGCCACAAGCATCCAAAAGAGAAGGCCTGCATCGGGTAATAAAATAGACATCTTCTGCTCTTTTTTATATTACAGCAATATAACAAGGATTGATACAAGGATGGCAAACATTGCAACGCCCTCGATGAGTGCAGCCGCGAGAATCATACTCGAACGAATATCGCTCGCAGCCTCGGGCTGGCGTGCCATAGATTCCAATGCCGTGGAGGCAATGCGACCAATGCCGAGTGCGGCACCAACAACTGCAATACTTGCGGCAAGTGCCGCTGCTACTTTTGAAAGGCTCGCGCCAATCGTTGCTTGTAAAAGAATTGTAAACATAATAGTTATTTTAAATTAATAATCAGTACTCATTTATGATGATGTTCGGGCTGTGCAAGGCCTATAAAGACAGCCGACAACATTGTAAACACGAATGCCTGTATAAAAGCCACAAGTAATTCCAATATGTTCATAAATACCGAGAAGAATACCGAAACGACGGTCATTGCTCCACCAAGGTATTTATTAACCGACATTGTTATAAATATGAGGCAGATAAATACCAGTATCGCTGTGTGCCCGGCAAAAATATTGGCAAACAAACGCACCGTGAGGGCGAAAGGTTTTACCACAATTCCGAAAAGCTCGATAAACGGCATTAACGGAATAGGGATCTTTAACCACGTCGGAACATCGGGCCAGAAGATTTCTTTCCAATACTCTTTGTTGCCAAAAAAGTTCACGGCTATGAATGTGCAAAGAGCAAGAGCAAGGGTAACCGCGATGTTTCCCGTAACGTTCGCTCCACCCGGAAAAACAGGAACGAGCCCCATCAGGTTGCTGAGCAGTATGAAAAAGAACACTGTGAGCAGATAGGGAGTGAAACGTTCCGACTTTGCACCCACATTGGGCTTAATAACATCGTCGACGACCATTGTTACCATCATTTCCATCGCTCCCACAAAACCTCGCGGAGCCGCATCGCTGCACTTGTGCCTGCGATACCAACGGGAGGTTGATAGCATTACCACACATAGTAATATTGCATTCAGGAATATCGCGAGCACGTTCTTGGTTATCGAAATATCGAGTAACGGGCGTGTTTCATTCCCCTGTGCGTCGCGCTCCACGATTTTTCCCTCGGCACTACCCTCGCGGGCAATATAAAAACCATTATACTCATCGGAGTGATGAAACACCGACGAGGAGAACATTTGCCACCCTGCCCGCTCGCTGTAAAGTATCACCGGCAGAGGAATGGATATGTGGTGGTCGCCTATCTTGGTTATGTGCCATTCGTAAGAGTCTTTCAAATGCTCGAATATAACCTTGGAAGCGTCGAACGGCTCTTGCTCACCCGACGATGCTGCAAAGGCCCGCGAGTTTATCACGAGCAGCGGAAGCAAAAGCAATAGTATGTGACGCACCTGTTTCATTTTATATGTTTCTTCATATATATACTATATGCACACTCGGGAACGAGCAACAGCAGATAGTAGACAAAAAATGTAATTACAAGGGATATGACATTGTCGCGCATAATAAATGCGAAAATGGCAATGAAGAACATCGACGCAAGCATCTTCACGGCCTTTAAGCCTATTATATATTTCGCAAAGGCCGTTCCCGACATTGGAGCGGGCATAAAGAACAACGCTCCCATATAGAGAATCCAGAAGTAGAGCGTCACCACCCAATGGCCTTTAAAAATATACTGTGGGAAACAATGCGACATAATAAGCTCGGCAAGCAGCGAGAGCAGCAGCAATATTCCCGTCAATATAAAGATTGTTTTAAACTGTTTTTTCATAGTTGTCATTTTATTGTTTCAACACAGGCAGTAACCACATTGTCGCACACTTCGACAAAGCCGCCGGCAATGGCAACCTCACCCTGCGTTTCCGCCTCCCAACGTACAGTGCCACGCTCCAAGACCGAGATTATGGGTGCGTGGTTATAAAGCACCGTGAAGGGTGCCGTTGCACCGGGAAGGGATACAGCCGTGACATTTCCCGAGAAGAGTTCCTTTTCGGGGGAGAGAATTATGAGTTTCAGATTGCTGGCAGCCATTCTACAAGGTTATTTAATTTGTTCGAGCATTTTTTTGCCTTTCTCAATTGCCTCTTCTATGGTTCCCACATTGAGGAATGCCTGTTCGGGTATATTATCGACCTCGCCGTCGAGTATCATATTAAATCCCTTTATAGTATCTTCTATCGGCACCATCACGCCTTTCACTCCTGTAAATTGCTCGGCAACGGTGAAGGGCTGCGAGAGGAAACGTTGCACGCGACGGGCACGATTCACTGTTGTGCGGTCCTCGTCGGATAGTTCCTCCATTCCCAAGATTGAGATTATATCCTGCAACTCCTTGTTGCGTTGCAGTATCTGTTTCACACGTTGAGCAGTGTTGTAGTGCTCCTTGCCCACGATATTCGCATCGAGAATGCGCGAGGTTGAGTCGAGCGGATCGACTGCCGGATATATTCCAAGCTCGGCAATCTTGCGGCTGAGCACCGTGGTTGCATCAAGATGGGTGAAGGTGGTTGCCGGTGCCGGGTCGGTGAGGTCGTCGGCCGGCACATACACCGCCTGCACCGAGGTTATAGAGCCGTGGATGGTAGAGGCGATACGCTCCTGCATCGCTCCCATTTCGCTTGCGAGCGTAGGTTGGTAGCCCACCGAACCGGGCATACGGCCGAGAAGTGCCGAAACCTCGGAACCTGCTTGGGTGAAACGGAATATATTGTCGATGAAGAAGAGAATATCGTTGGTTCTGCCCTCGGCAGCTCCCGCATCGCGGAAGGACTCGGCGATAGTCAACCCCGAGAGTGCAACCGAAGCACGCGCACCGGGAGGCTCATTCATCTGGCCATACACCAGTGTTGCCTGCGATTTTTCTACCTCGCTATAATCTATTTTCGAGAGGTTCCATTCGCCTCTCTTCATTCCCTCTTTGAACTCCTCACCGTAGCGCACCACATTTGCCTCTATCATTTCACGCAACAGGTCGTTGCCTTCGCGTGTGCGCTCTCCCACACCCGCAAAAACCGAATATCCGTCGTGCCCCTTTGCAATGTTGTTTATAAGTTCCATAATGAGCACAGTCTTGCCCACGCCGGCACCGCCGAAAAGGCCAATCTTGCCACCCTTGCAATAGGGCTCCAAGAGGTCGATTACCTTTATTCCCGTATAGAGAACTTCCTGCACGGTTGAGAGCTCCTCGAATTTAGGAGCTTCGCGGTGAATGGGATAGGCACCCTCCTTGTCAAGAGTGCGCATTCCGTCGATTGACGCGCCTACTACGTTCATCATACGCCCCTTTATCTGATTGCCGACAGGCATAGTTATTGGGGCACCGGTTGCCACAACAGGCATTTTGCGGGCAAGCCCCGCCGTGCGGTCCATTGCCACAGTGCGCACTGTGTCGTCGCCAATATGTTGCTGCACTTCGAGTATCAGCTCACGCCCGTCGTTACACGACACGGTAAGAGCTTCGTGAATGGCCGGCAGAATTACTTTTCCATCGGCACTTTTATTTTCAAAAGTCACATCTATCACTGCTCCAATAATCTGGGCTATGTATCCTCTGTTTTCAGGCATTACCTAATATGCTATTAAATTAACTAAGAAATTGTTTTAATTTCTAAAAAATATTTTCTTATAGGAGCCGAATGTTTCGCCATTTTTTATATTCAAAAATAGTGCCAACGAGCGCAATGTAAGTTTACTTACAGATTGTAAAGCGAGTGCAGCCTATTTTCGCGTGAGTCAAAAATGTCTGTTTCTTCCTTTTTTGCGGTTACATAGCCCGCTACGCGCCCTTAAAAAAGAAACAAACATCCTATTCTTGTTCTATAAAATTTTGGCGATATAAATTCAAACAACTTCTAAAAGTGCGTCGTATAATTAACAGCCGAACATTTTGTATGGTTCCGCAAAGCATAGACAACGCTACGAATATTGGCACAAGCGGGTAAAAAGAACAATTACACCCTGATTATTTACCGCCGATGCTGTTTCATTCGCCTATTATTGCAAATATACAAACAAACGAGCGAGAAATATTAAGTTTACTTGAATATTTTTCACAGCGAGTGCAGAAATATTCGAGGTTTACCTCAAATATACAAACAAACGAGCGAATAAAGCAAGCATTTCCCACACATTTAACGCCCGGCAGAAGTCGGGCGTTAAATGTGTGGGAATATCCATTATAAATCGAGTTCCACAAAAGGAAGGTTCCACGTTTCGGCAACTTTTTTATACACGACATTGCCTTCTGCCACATTCAATCCTTTTCGCAGTTCCTCATTGTCGGCACAAGCCTTGCGCCACCCTTTGTCGGCAAGTTGCAGCGCATAGGGCAACGTTGCGTTCGTGAGTGCCAATGTGGAGGTGTAAGGCACTGCGCCCGGGATATTGGCGACACAATAGTGCTGTATTCCATCGACATAATATGTAGGTTCCTCGTGAGTTGTCGGGTGCGATGTCTCGAAGCAACCGCCTTGGTCTATTGCAACATCCACAAGCACACTGCCCGGCTCCATAGCCGCAAGCATTTCGCGTGTAACCAGCTTGGGGGCCTTTGCACCCGGAATAAGCACCGAGCCGATAACAAGGTCGGCAGTTTTAAGTTCCTCACTAATATTATACTCCGACGACATAAGTGTCTTCACGTTGCTGGGCATAACATCGGCAAGATAGGAAAGACGGGGCAAGGAAATGTCGCAAATTGTAACATCGGCACCCATTCCCGCTGCGGTACGGGCCGCTGTTGTACCTACCACTCCGGCACCAATCACAAACACCTTGGCAGGCTTGACACCGGGCACGCCACCCAAGAGCTTGCCTTTTCCGCCACGGGGGCGTTCAAGGAAATAGCACCCTTCCTGAATGGCCATACGACCGGCAATCTCGGACATAGGAATGAGCAAAGGCAAAGAACGGTCTTTGCGCTCCACTGTTTCATAGGCGCAGCATACTGCCCCACTCTCAATCATTGCTTTTGTGAGCGGCTCGCTCGACGCAAAGTGGAAATAGGTGAACAGCAACTGCCCTTTGCGCACAAGTTTATATTCGCTCTCAATGGGCTCTTTAACCTTAACAATCATCTCTGCAATTGCATAGACATCTTCAATGGCGGGCAGGATATTGGCTCCTGCTGCAACATATGCTTCATCGCTGAATCCGCTGTTCAACCCTGCCGAAGCCTGAACATATACAGTATGGCCACGCTTGGTCATCTCCTTGACACCGGAAGGGGTCATTCCCACGCGGTTCTCATTATTCTTAATCTCTTTTGGTACTCCTATTATCATAATAACAAATTTTGAATTCTACATTTGAGCAGACGAAAGTATAAAATATTTGTAAAAAATGAAAAAAATATCACCTGTTTTTTAAGTTACAATGAAATTTTGACAGATTTTCGGAGTAAATATTGGATTTTATCCTTTTTACAGAGTAAGAAACATCTAATATTATGGCAGGCACCCGTGGGTGCCTGCCATAATATAGCGCGCCATCATCGCACGTTAAAGCCTCTCTATTCTGTTCACAACGTGGAACATTGCACAAATATCGTTCTTCTTTATTTTAAACGACGGATAGTTGGGCGACACGCACCACATTATACTCTCGTCATTCTCATCGGAGTGACAACGCTTTATCATACGCGATTCGTTTGTGACAATCATATATATTTTATCGGGGTCCACATCGCGCAACGAGTCAACCCTGTTTACACCTATAATATCGCCCGAATGTATTTCGGGTTCCATAGAAGTGCCCGACACGGGAAAATAGAACTGCGCCGTCAGCCCGGGCATAGATATAAAACCGGTTGGTTTCTCCCTCGATGGGTCGAACGCCTCCTTTAACCCTGCGCTCACCGGCAGATTGCTGAAAAAGGGAGCGGAGGATGCAACTGCCGCCATTGCATCGGAGTCCTGCAACATCTCGCCCTGCCCCAGCAAAAGCCAAGCAGGGGATATATCGTTAAATGTATTAAGCAGGGAATATACTAGGTCCATACCCACCTTGCCATTCTCGTTCACCTGACGGTTCAGCGTGCGTTGCGGAATTCCAAGCAAGCGACTGGCGCGATTGACATTTATCTTCTTCAACCTGAAAACACTCAAAATTCTATCCTTGATAGTCTTATCCATTTTATCACAATTATTATCCAAATAACAACTTATTTAGACTCATTTTAAAATAGCCATTTTTTACTATTTGAACTAATTTCGCAACCTTTTTTATCAAATATAAAGCTATATTTGCAGCCATAAATGGCTATTCGCCCACCAAGAAGGCATACAAAAAGATGCACAAAAGCAAAAAAAGGCTACAAAAGCCGTTTCAGCGACAAACATACAAAATTATAATAAAACACAAAAGGATTTAAACAAGATTTAATTATGAAAAGTAGAGAAATTGGAAAAAGCAGACACCTATGCGACTGCATTGCAGAGAAATGCTTGGAGTGGGCAGAATACCTACTCTATGCATTCAAACGGAAAAGAGAGTGGACAAGCAGCCTCACAGAGAGTTATCAAATCTACGACAAATACAAGGACGAGGAGTTTGTTAAGGATTTTCTTGGAGAAAGAAGCAAAATACTTAGACTCCATAAATACAGAATGGAGATTAAACGTTTGCCCCACGAAGGAGAGAAAAACGAAATTGGGAAAGTATTGCTTATGCGCAAGGAGAAGCTCATCAGCCAAGCGACACTTAAAATAAAGAGCAGCGACAAGGAGAGCAATAGGCTGATATATTGGTCTTTCGAGAATAATCAAAAAACTGTTTAAAAGTTTTTATAGAGCAAAAGAACAATTAAATAGAAAAATTATGAAAGCAAGCACACTCACTACCATACAGATTACAAGCCTCGCACTTATCATAGGCTGTGCCGAAGGAGCACTCGAAGATTTTTTGTCAAGCATAGTATTCATTTTATCGTTTACGGCATTTGCAATGTGCAGCATATATATAGGGCGAAACGAAAAAAGAATCATACGCGACACCAACCGACGATATTCCACAAAAACCGTCGCATAAGCATAATAAAAGAGTGAAGATTAAAAACCTTCACTCTTTTATTATGCACTATTCGCGGACAGGCTTCTCGCGCAACGACAGTATGTGTACAATAGCCGATGCCGTTTCCGCATTCAAAGTACGATAGAGCATTGCACTGTCGCTCTTCACAAAATCGAGCCAGCGGGCAAACAACGAATACTGCATATACATCTTGCACAGGTTCACGAGATTGCCCATCTGCCCCACCTTCCAATTGACAGGCATTTCGAGCAGATAGGTATATGCATCGGCACCATCGGCAAAAGTGGCATAAGGAGATAGCAATTTTAGAAGTTCAACAGAAGAAGCCTGCAACATCACAGTAATCTTCTCTTCATCGTCGGGTGTAGAGGCGACAAGCTCGGGAGCCGACAATTTAACACCCAGATGGGCCGACATTTTATGCAGGCCGCACACAATTTCATTCTTGTCTATAACTATATTCATAAGCAATTAACGTAAACGATTTTCCCAAGCAGTGGCAACCGACAATTCCGCACCGACAATGCGACTGTCGAGATTTATTGCGCCTGACAAGGCAATAACATAATATTTATAAGCCTGTGTAGGGAAATAAGGAAAAACAATATCATTAAAATCTTCACTCTTTTCAACCCCTGCAACCAATTTGAAGTGTATGCCATCGTTGCTGCACAACAGATAGCAGGCAAGCCCTCCATACTCGTAGGACGAACCGGTGGCGGCAGCCTTTATGGATGCGTGCAGCATAAACTGCAATATTCTTTTGGGCAGTTTCGTGCCCCATAGTTGCGGACGGGTAAATAACGTAACAGGAGAATAGGGCCCGGCATTATCCTTATCTATTGTTGCGATATAACTTTTGTCGTCTATTATGCGCACAAAAGACTGATGGGGAAAGGTATTCACAAAGCCGACAAAACTTTTAGATATTTTTGTCCAGCTACCATTATCCAACGAATATATATAGGAGTAATTATAGTCGGGGCAAGAAATCCACACTTCATTCTCCGACTGTATATAGCCAACCACTAAATCACTCTTTATATACTCCCTGAAACTTTCCCTGCTCAACGAATACTGATTGCCAACAACCATCGCTACACGATAAAAAAGGTCGCGAGCCACCACCCGCTGCATAAAATGCGAATCGACATCTACTGCATCGGAAAAAGTTTTCAGCGTATTGCCTTTTAACAGCATCAGCCCACGCTTGCTCAAAAAGACAATGCCCGCAGGGGTGTAACACACCGAGTCGGCATTCACACAAACCTCATAGGAGAGCGGGAGGGCTGTGAGATAAGTGAGATTGCCCGATAAATCACTCTGCATTACCCAAATGCCATCGCGACAGAAAACATAAAGCGGATGCTGCCCGAATTGTCCCTGTGACAAAGTTACCGTGTTACTGCACATAGCCACAATATCTTCTCGCGAAGGCTGATAGGTGTTTTTTGCCGCAAAGAAGAAAGGATTATCCACAGCCGACACCTTCATCACATTGCCACGAACCTCGCAAGTATTCTCCTCGGCAATATCCTCTACCTCCTCCAACACCTCCCAAGTATCGTCTATGATAATATTTCCCACTCCCGTTATAGTTTCGACAGAGGACCTTTTTCCGATGGTTATTTTAATAGTGTCCCCCGGTTGCGGATTCAGTGTCATTATAATTCTATAATACCTCTCACCATCGGGGCCATCGTGCAACACGAACGGTTGGTCGCCATAATACCATATTCCGCCCGAAACATATACAATCTCATAAACACCGGGAATATAGGAGAAATAGGCCAGAATATTATTAACGGAATAGGAAGAGGGCTTTGTACCCACCGACAAATTACATTCGAGAGAAACATCATACATATTGCCGCTCGCATTTACATAATGAGCCAGATTCAAAATCTTATGCTGTTTCAACGGGAACGATTTTCGAAAAACAACGCCTCGCACTGAAATAATGAAAATAGTTTCAAATGCTCGCACATCGGGATACATTATATAAGGTGAAATTGAGAATATTTCTCCATCGACAGCAAGTGTAAAAGATTTCACAAACTCCCTCCTCACTACCGAAGTGCCCAATGTCGTCTTTAAACGTGTAGCAACAATCGCATAGTCGGCAACACAAGAGGTGCTATTCGCCGGCAGATAGGCACAAGGGGAATATCCTTTCATAAGCACCTCCCTGATGCCGGCAAGATGCAATCGGCCGTTAAAGAAGTAACTATAAGCAGCACCACGGGTAACCTGCGAGCCCGATTCGTCGGGCAAGGTTTCGCACAAAGCCAAGCTCGACAATGAAACATTCTCGACACGGTCGAGCTGCACACCATAGATGCTGTATTCGGCCACTTTATAGAAAGAGGCAGCCTCTTGAACATCGTTCATAATCTCCAACCCGGTCTTTCCTACATAACGCTCAACACCCGAATACCTCGACAACAGGACGCTGCCGTCACGCAATCTGAATTCATCTTTCGAATCAACAATCTTGTGCCCATAGATGGAGCCCGAGGTGAAAATATCGACACTCACTATTATATTTTCCCAAGCGGCAAGATTAAGTTCCTTCAAATGGTAGTCTGGGAGAAATCCTTGTATCTTCGTCACTTTTTGCCCTTTGAGAGTTCCGGCAACCAAGGGACCCGATTGAAAATTATTCGAATCACGCCCCAATCCATCGACCTCGGAATTGTCATCGACATAATATATCGGCGAGTAACAGATGTAGTTGCCGTCAAAAAGCCTTAAAGCGTATCGGAAGAGAGCACGGTCGACATAATAGCCACGGCTATGCAACATAGAGAGTGTTTGATCGAAATATCCTTTGGACACGTTCTCCCAGCGCAAAGCAGTATCTTCATTGCGAAAGGAAAGACCGGCTTCATATTCATCGTCACTTACCGACTCATACACAACCGACTCATAGGAGATTGAAAGTTCCGGTAATTCGGGAAGCTCTCCCAACCACCGATATTTATCGACATCATAAATCAAATAGTATGTTGTTTTTTCTGCTACGCAACACACTATTTTCCCTGCAAACTCTATGCGATGCACTTGTGTGAGCAATGGGAAAAGCTCCACTCCGCCGGTACTCTCGTTCCTCACAATCTTTAAATCCTTGTCATATATATTAACCCTCCCCTCGTTCTTATACTCTATGCACAGGTACATATTGGCAGCAGAATGCCAATAGACTTTCTCATAGCAACGTTCAAGTTCTGTTTCATTATATTCCGAGGGAAGAGGCTCCAAGCACCCTTCCTTTACCCGCAAGTTTATAAGCTCCATACACTCACCATCGGCAACCAGCAGGTTGTCGCTGTTTCTGGTAATCCCCTTAAACGAAAAACTCTTTTGCATAATTATCCTATAAAATATTTCAATAACCCACACAGGAATCTCCACAACAGTTGCAGTATTCCCTTACGCCAAGCTGCATACAATGCAATTGCCAACAGCAACAGCCAAGGAGAGGGATATTTCTTCACAATCTTCTCCACGGTTACCACCTTTTCCTTGCACACTGTGTCGCACATTATGAATGTGTCCACCCGCAACCTGTCGCGATACACGGTCCTTAACTTTTCGTAAAAGACAGTGTCGGCCCGATGAGCCACAAAAATGCTGTCGCGCATATATATGCTATCGCGCATCAGACGCTCCGCGCTATTTGTGTGGGATTGTTGCAACAGTTCCCTTTTGCCGCCCGACACACAGGCGGCAAAGAGAACCAGCAAACTACACAACCATACTTTTCTTATCTTTCTCATACAATTCCATATAACTTTTCAGACAGCCATATTTGCCAACCACTTTAAAGCTCAGCACATAATAGAGAAAATCCAGAATTCTGAACAACGTGCTATGTTCCTGTGTGAGCATACGCGCATTTCGCAGAATATTTGTGCCATAGAAATAAATCGCAACATATATCATAAACGAAACACAATGCACGGCAGCCTCCTCTTCCCCTTTAAGATGACCAAGAAGATACATCGAGGCAACCATCGCAAAATAGACTGCCGCGTCCCTGAAAAAGCAGAAGGCCTTTTTAAAGCTCCAATCACGATGGTTGCTTAAATCGGCAAACATCCCAACTATGAAATTCAACGAAAAGAGCAGTACCAAGCCAAAAATATCGTTCCTGATGGGGAATAAAAGCCCGGCAATATTGGCCAACAACGATGCGAATATATATTTCAGGCTATCCATAATACTACTGCTCCATACACTTTATCAAGGTAAACTCACTGCGCGAACGGAATTTCACGCACTGTCCCTCCATAGGCCCTTCGAGAGTAATTTCACATTTAAGGTCGTCGAGCCCGAAGTCGTCATACTTTATATACTCTTCCTCCCCATCGATGCTCACAAGCAGGTCCACGGGGTAAGGCCCCTTCTTGTGAATTCTCACTCTCACATCACCACCCCCGCATTGCAAGGGCGCACTTTCCCAAAAAGTTCCATTGAGAAAGAAGTCCATTCTTTTTACAGCCATAAATTATTCTATTTTATTATTTTTACAAAATGACACTGCAAGAGCCATAAAAGCGTTGGCAGCATCACGCTTCTCGAACACATTATACAAGAGAGCCGCACATTGGTAAACGACCGCCCACACAAGAGGACTGCCCTCGGCACACGACAAGCCTGTCTGCGGAACAAAAAGAGCCTCATACACAAAGCTCTTGATCACAGGCCCTTTCCCTGCCGGCAACGAATAGCAATTCATAGCCCTGCCTCCTTGCCCATCCACGCTCTCGACACATACAGGCTTGCAAGAACCGCCTCGCGTATATATATTACTTTGAGCAAGTGCCACCGGCGAGGTTGTCGGTTCCAGACGGGTACAAGGCCGCGCCCATCCATCCAGACGAAATTCTATGAGGTTGATAAAATCATCGGGAAGCGACACGGTCACACTCCCGTCGCCATTGTCGGTAACAGTGCAGGCAGCCGCATCGCACTCTTTCGGGTTAAGCACACCACCCTGCTTATTATGCTGTACAAAAAGCACAGCGTCGGGGAGCAATTCCCCTATCGTGTCGAACAAAGAGCGTGTATCCTCGCTTAAAAGGGTTATTGCCGAGTCGTTGTCCGGTTCATTT
The DNA here is from genome assembly GCA_017466065.1 of Bacteroidaceae bacterium. Next base: position 26,574 of record JAFTUV010000035.1, on the reverse strand, counting down.
ACCAAGAATGCGACCTTCTCTACAAGTTTCTGCGTTGTAATCATAACCAAGCAGGGAAGCTGACACCTTTTTGCGCTGCAACAGCCTTGACCGCACTCTTATTCTGCAATTCCGAAAGATTACAATTATAGGGCTCTGCCATCAGCACCGCACGGGCCTGCTGCAAGTTTGTAACATCGGCAAACGGTGTGACAACCGTTTCATCATCGGCAACGGGAGCCTTCTCCTCGCTCTCCGAACCAAATGTTTCAACCTTGCCACGCTTAATCTCACCATTACGGAAAGCCGCACTCTTCTCTATCGCCTGCTGGTAGAGAGGATTCTCGGTTGTGTACTGCGCAGGATAAGAACCGGTAGAGTTTATCATTCCCCCGGTGAACTCAATCCTTATCAACGCCTTGCCCACACGAAAAAAGCTATTCCTTTCTACCTGTCCGTGAATTTCATAAGTAATTCTCTTTCTCATTTTATTTCTTTTTTTTGAGCAGCACGCTCCGCAAAGGTGGAGCGTGCTGCAAGATTTTACATTCGGGTAACTTCTATTCAGATTATAAATGAATCATATTATGCTGCAATAATTTCACCGGTATATTCCACCCAAGTAGAACCATTGAAAGTAACCACAGAGCCGGAGGTGAACCACAATTTCTGCTCACCGTTCACCTGATGCATAACATCCTCGGTGAGAATAACAACATCGTTTGTTTTTGGCGACTCGGGGAGCGACGAAGCACTCACCACGCGGGAAGTTCCGGGAATATCGCTCTCGGCAGCCGCACCATTGACCCATATATGGCTGTACCCCTTCAAGCAGAGGCAGTCGATAGTCATCACAACCTGACGGCTTGCCTCCTCACCATCCACATTTTCGGTCTTCGAGTCCTCGTTCTTCATATAATAGCGCACAAGACCGTTGGCATCAATCAGTCCACCGCAATTAGAATAGCCGAGAGCATCGAGTGTGGGGTCGTGTATAAGGTCAATATCACCAAACACAGTATGTATGCGTGAACATTCAATGCCGTAGGTCTTTCCGCTGGCAACGCTTATGTTCTTGTGCAGAGTGAGGTCGATTTTCTGGATATCGTTGAGCAACTGCTTGCCAAGCAACCATATAGCCTTCTTTGTACAATTGAACCCTGTGAACTTCACCATAGAGAGGTTGATGAGGTCGGCAAAAGTAATCTTCGACGAAAGGTCGTACTGACGCTTGAACTGCCAGCGAATTCCCTTGCTGAAATAATCCCATTGGTAACCCATTGCAGCATCCATTGCCTGCACTTTGAACTTACCGGGCTGTCCCACCCAAGCTGTGCGACAACTTTCGAGGCGGAACTGACGCAAAATAGCCTCGGCAATTTGCGATTTATTAAACTGTATGCGTTTCTTCTGTGCTGCAAAATAATCACTCACAATGCTGTTGCACAGCTGTTTCTGCAAATACATACGTTCGGGAACAGGAACAATAGTGCTGGGAGCAATGAACTTTTGTGTTTCGTATGCAGCCGACGACAAGAGAATAACCTCGGTACCTGCGGGAATTGTGGGCACCGTGCAATAGTCGTCGGTAGCATTGTTCTTGGGGCCGTTCACAGCCATTGCGATAGGAGCCTCGGTGGTGCTGTTCTTGCCCACGAAGAAGAGCATAAGGTCGACACCCGGCATCTCAATCTGGCCGGTGGGGTCGTAACCGTTCACGCCTTTGCATATTGCAGTAAAATACTCCTGAAAAATTTTTCTTTCACCGGTTGTTGAGAAGGGAATTTCGGCACGGGTGGCACCAATGCCCGTATAAGTATCATTGGTGTATGCCTTTGAGCGTTTGTCGTCAATGAGATAATGGTCAACCTCGAACGAGGTCACAGGAACCTGACGACGAATCTTACGCTTAATAGTGTCTATTACACTCTCGTCGCTGGCAATGCCCACAATCTGTTCATCAATGTCGGCATCGATAAGTTCGGGGCTCAATTCCGACACATTGGACACGGTGGTAGCATCGCCCAAGCCCTGCGTAGGCAATCCGGCAATGCCACGCGAGGCCTTTGTTCCACCGGGAGCAACAACTGCGGCCATAGCCAATGATAAACCGGCCTGCTCATCGGCAAAAAGAGCAAACGCCACACTCACCAACAGAAGGAGAGCAAACATAGGATTCTCCTTCAAAAAATCAAAAAGTTTTTTCATTTTAAAAAAGTTATTAATTAATAAAAAGTTAAGAAACTGTTTATAAATAAGGTGCTGTCTCTCTTTTAGCATCAAGCCTGCAAAGCATCCTCAATAAGGGAATTTCTGCGGCGTTTGGGAGCAGCATCAGGCGCGGCACTGCTCATCCCTTTCGGCAATCCATCGCCAAAATCCTCCTTCATACGCTGAATGTTTGTATTGCGGCCTTTAATGTCACCGGCAGCAAAAGCATCCTCCACATCCTGCTCATAATTTATTGCGTGTTCGAGAGCCGTACACACCTCATAGGTATAATTACCCGAGAGGATTGGCATAATCAACTTATCCCAAACATCATTCATAAAAGTAGCAGCATCATAGCCACGTTCGCGACAGAAATTTTCAATAACATCGCGACTCATTTTCAGATTCTCCTCATAATTACGTCGCTCGGCAGCCGTGCGAAGCAGCTCGTCACGACGCTCCTCGTCGGCCAGCATCATCTCCTCAAACTCCGGGCTGTTCTCATCAATGTTCATCATCGAACGCCCGAAATAACGTGCCATAGCCGAGTGAGCATTGCGTTTGCCGCTAATCATATCCATAAGCATCTGCGCCAAACGCGGGTCACGTTCAAGAGCTTCGGCAAGGCGTTCATTCTGCTCGCGGTTCATACGCAAGTGCTGTAACAGAGCCTCCTGCGACACACTCTCGTTAATATCAAAATCCTCTCCAAAAATCTCCTTCAACCCATTTTCCAGAGCAAGGAGAGCCGACTGCGGTTCAGCAGCAGTATCGGGCTGCTGCGCAACAGGCACACCACCCTGCTCGACATTCCCATCGACATAGGGCAACTGTGCTTCATTCTTTAAATTCTGTTTCATAAAATTATCGTTTATAGGTGTTAAACTTTTCAACGGCAAAGGAAATATCAAAACGAGCCGGGAAGGTTGCTAAATTGACAATCAAAGGTTGCAATAATGCCAAAAACAGATAAAAAAGCCCCAAACAGGCAACCCGTATTAGCAACAAATTGCTATCATATTAATTAAGGTAGCCGCAAAAAGAGGACAACGACCGCATTACACCGCACAATATTGCAAGATTTACAAATTAGCAATCAAGCAATTAGCACCTGTTAATAAATAAAGTGTCAAAAACGCAACCTTTTAGCCTATTTTGGCTATTATTTTTGCACACACAAAACACAAAAGCACTATGAAGGATACAGAAAAGAAATCAATACGCAATATGCGTAAAAACGATGTCATTGCGACATTTTTTGAAACAATGAAGGAAGTGAGAAAAGACAATCCCTTGGCCACACAGAACCAAGTGATAGAAAAAGCCGTAAAAGGAAAAGCACCACGCTTCTATGTAACATTTGAGAACGCCCGTCGCTACATCTCTTTAATGATGCGAAAGAAACGCCTTCCTCTCGTGAATAAAAACAAGATGGAAATGTACAGAGAGATTTACAGCCGCTACCTCAAACGCATACGCGAAAGCAGCAGTCACTACCGTTACATCATACTCGAAAAAATAATAGAAGAGCCGGCACCATCATTCTATCTCGACGAAGAGACCTTCCGAGGCATTGTCTATAAAACCTTGCGCGAACGCAACATCGCCGCCATATAATTTGCAGAATCGACACAAAAGAGAAGCAAAATGTCAGAATAACAACCTCGCAGCGCACAACGGCACATATCTTCGCAAAAAAAACAAACTATGAAAGAGATTAAATTAAAAGTTCTGCACAAGAACATTGAACAAAGAATTCAAATCTACACCTATTACACAGGTGAAGCCCGTAAAGAGATTGGCATTCCCGAACGCCTTGCCGCCCAGATGCAGGTATCGAGTGACGACAGCACCCAATTGAGCGACCACATTGGCAATGCAATCGCCGAGCTTGGCAACCTAATCTCACGCTATTTTGCAATATGCAGCATCGAAGAGATTAACGAAGGAACGACAAACGACAGCAAGCTCTATGTATTTACCCTGCCAATGCCGGCAATGTTCCCCGAAACAGCCCTCAGCCGAATAGAGAAGAGTATGGAAAGCTATGCTGTAAAGAGAGTGCTGCAACAATGGTTGCTGCAACACCGTCCCGAGGAGGCTGCAATACCGGCAGCAGAAGCGCAGACCATCGCACAACAACTGCGTGAACTTTTTGCCCTGCGACAAAAGCCGGTAATAGAGTTAGAGGACCCTCATAACATAATCGACCTATAATGACACATTGTATAATTATAAGAAAAAACGAACTGCAACAGCAGATTGATTTAAGGAATCACTATATGGGAGAATCGGCCAAACGCAAAGATTTAGACGCCGACACCATACAAAGCAGCACCGACGAGAAGGAACTATTCGTTATGTTCGCACAAAGAGCATTGAACGAGCTTATATCTGCTGTTGCTCTTCGTTTCCCTTGCATAAGTTACCGCATAGACGAAAGCTACATTGAAATTACATTCGAAACAAGCAACAAGCAACATCCGCACATTGTACCGTTGCTTAAACAAGCAATAACCGACTACCTTGTAAACGAAATAATCCTACAATGGCTCCTGTTGCGACAACCGATGCAGGCCCAGCCTAATATGGCCCTAAAAGCCAACCTCTACGACAATGTGCAACAACAGTTCGCAAAGCTATACAACAACCCCGGTGTACGCCGTCGCGCCACCGACCTTGCAGGAATTTAAACGTGGAAAAAGAAAAAATAATAAAAGAAAACATCGAACGGCTGGGAGCAATCTCGGCCGTTTATAATCCAATAACAGGCGAAGGCTCAACCTCGGTGGCACGCCAATGGACCCGGATTGAGGGATTCCCTTTGGAAAGAATCAACCTCCCACACTCTATGCTCGCCGACGAAAGAACAGACAAACTGATACAATTAGGAGCACACAAATACATAGAACAGGTAATTGGTGCGCAGGCCACAAACAAACAATTACTGAACTTATGGTTCGAATTTTGCCTCACACGCATAAAACACGACTTTGAATATTGGGCAAGAAGTATGACCACAATATCGGACAAAGGAAAAGGGCGCGACATTCCATTCACCCTCAACCGTGCGCAGCGACAATACCTCACAGCCTTGGAAGCACTGCGCCTTGCCGACAAGCCCATAGACATAATTCTGTGCAAAGCCCGTCAATGGGGTGGCAGCACCCTCACACAATTATATATGCTGTGGATACAACTTGTGCACAAACGCAACTGGAACAGCGTAATATGCGGCGATATTGAAAAACAGTCGTCCATAGTGGCAGGAATGCTTGCAAAAGTAATAAGCCACTACCCCACTTGGGCCACAGGCGGCAAGAAGATAACAACCGCCCCCTATCAGGGCGCACAAAAGACGCGAGTCATAAGTTGGAGCAACAGCCGATACTCATTAGGTTCGTCGCAAAAACCCGACTCGTTGCGCAGTGAAGATATAAGTATGGCTCACCTCACAGAGGTAGGCCTGTGGAAAGCCACGCAAGGACGCAAGCCCGAGGACCTTGTACAATCCATTTTCGGTTCCATCGCCCGCGGCCCCTATACTGTAAAAGTTCTCGAATCGACCGCCAAAGGAGTGGGCAATTTCTTTCACCGCACTTGGATCGATGCCGTTGAGGGAAGAAACAATTTTACTCCGGTCTTTATACCTTGGTACAGCATAGACCTTTACTGCAAGCCCATTGCAGCGGGCGACTATGAGAGTTTCATCGACAGCCTCGACGACTATGAAAAGCAACTCTTTTCCTTTGGAGCCACACTCGAAGCAATCGCTTGGTACCGCGACAAACGCAAAGAGATGCCCGACGAATGGCGTCTTTTCTCGGAATTTCCCTCCACCGCCGCCGAAGCCTTCCAAAGTACCGGCCGACGAGTATTCCGCCTCTCTTATGTACAAAATATAAGACGCACCTGCGTGCCGCCAACATTCAAGGGCGACATTGTACCCGATGGTTACACGACCGACGAACAAGGACGGAGAGCCGAGCGCACACGGTTCGCCCCCGCCGCACCCGGCGAGATTTGCAACGAAAATTCCTTGTGGGTGTGGCTTATGCCTGACAAGGAGCAATCCCTGCGCGACCGTTACATAGTGAGTGTGGATGTTGGCGGCGTGAGCGAGAAGGCCGACTACTCCTGTATTCTTGTTGCCGACCGCCTCGCAATGCTCGATGGAGGGGTGCCCGAAATTGTCGCCTGCTGGCACGGACACATTGAACACGACCGCCTCGCGTGGAAGGCTGTGGAGATTGCCCGGGCCTATGACAATGCCCTGCTCATTATAGAATCGAACACACTCGAAACAGACGGCACCGAGGGCAATAATTTCGAATATATACTCAACGAAATTGCCGGGAAATACAGTAACCTGTACAGCCGCACTTCGCAGTTGGAGATAAAGCAGGGACGACCGCGCCGTTGGGGTTTTCACACCAACAGTTCCACAAAACCGATGGTAATAAATTTTCTTGTCAAAGCCCTGCGCGATGAATTATATATTGAACGATGCATAGAAACCACATACGAGCTCGACCTTTACGAACTCAAAGAGAATGGAAGAGAAACAGGAGCAATAGAGGGCAATCACGACGACCGTGTAATGGCAACAGCCATTCTTGTGTGGGCCTGTTACAACCACCCTCTTCCTCATCGCATAGCCGAGCAGAAGAGCACGAACCGTCGCACACGCATCATAAGCGAAGCCAGCATATAATAAATGAAGCAGCCCATCAACTCAGGCTGCTTTATTTATTATAGACAGATTGTTTTTAACAACAACTATTTCTTTGTTCCGAACGGCTGAACCTTTATCCAAGTCTCTCCGAACCAAGTATCGTTGTTGTTTGCAGTGAGATACTCTATATACATCACATTTTTTGCATCGTCCTTAAACTCATACTTCATACTGGTAATAGTATTAGTGAGCCCGGGGTTGGTATAATGCTCCCCAATATACTCCATATAGGAACCGGGAGAAGAGAATTCAATCTCGCCGCTCTGTGTTATATATGTTTCGGTAATAGAATAGGGTTTCTCCTTCTCGCTACCGGCAACATCGAGAGTAATGCTCACCATTGCAAAATATGTGTTATCCTGATTGATGCTTTTAAATATAGGCTTACCTATATATTGCACCGAACCGTCGGGTGCCACACGTTCCTCGGCATACTGCCACAAACCATAAATATCCTTATCAACCTTCTGTTGGGCCGACACATAAAGAGCACCTGCCATAAAAGCAAATAGTGCAAGCAGCATCAATCGTTTCATACTCGTATTTTTTAATGGTTAATTATAAGTGTGTGTTTTTCTAAACATTTGCAATGTACAACACATTTTTGAATAAATAAAAAAAATAGCACCTTTTTTAAACCAATAAAGCGGTTTTTCCCTTTTTATATAAATAAAATTCATAACTTCGCAGCCAATTTAAGAAGATAGAATAACTGTAACCCCTTTATGAAATACCTGCTGATATTTTTAGGAACATTCTCGTTACTGCTTGGCATAATAGGTATTTTCCTGCCTTTATTACCAACCACTCCTTTCCTTCTGCTATCGGCAGCACTCTACTTCCGCAGTTCCAAGGAACTATACGATTGGCTGTTGGCTCACCCCCATTTAGGCCCATATATACGCAATTTCCGTGAGAACAAAGCTATTCCGCTAAGGGTGAAAATAGTTTCGGTGAGCCTTGTGTGGGCAACCCTTCTCTATTGCACTTTCGGCATTGCCGAGAATTTGTGGTTGCGGTTGTTTTTCATATTGCTTGCCACAGGAATAACCATTCACATTCTACACTTCAAGACATTAAAATAGCGGCAATTATATATAATTTTACACCAATAGAAAAACTGATAAGAAACTGTCATTTCGAACAAATGTGAGAAATCTCAACAATGCTGATATCCAGATTTCTCGTCGCTCCGCTCCATCGAAATGACAAACAAGTGTAACATTGTATATAATCACCAAAATAGCCAAAGGCAAATGCCTTTGGCTATTTTACTAATATTCTATCTTATCCTCCTTATCGCGCCACAGATTAAAGGGAGCAAGAGCCTCATCGTGCAACAAATTCAGCATCGCCTTTTTCCTGTCGGCAGGTTTAAGTTCCAATTCGCGATAAATAAAAGAATCGTCAAAATTAATTGCAGCCGCATCGTGCTGATTGGCTCCATAATATATCTTATCCAAATGCGCCCAATAAATGGCACCCAAGCACATAGGGCAAGGCTCACACGATGTATATATGACACAGCCGCTTAAATCGAAGGTCCCGAGCCTTGTGCAAGCAGCCCTTATGGCCGACACTTCGGCGTGTGCCGTAGGGTCGTTATTGGCCGTAACCCTGTTTACACCGGTGGCAACAATCTCGCCGTTACGCACTACGACGGCACCGAAAGGGCCGCCTCCATTCTTCACATTCTCCACAGCAAGTTCTATGGCTCGACGCATAAAATCCTCGTGCTTCATAAGCTCCATTCGTTTCTTATTTTTCAACCGAACATTCAACAAAGAACCATCCATTATGGTTCACTGCATCGCAAAGCTATAAAAAAGCCGGGAACAATCAACTATTCTTGCCCACAAAACGACTGTCGATATATTCAAAGAACCTATCCTTATACATATCTCCTATGGGAACAAAAATATCGCCATTATAGACAATGCGCATTCTCGACACCTCCATAATTTTTTTCAAGTTCACAATATAGGAACGGTGCACACGCATAAACGAGGCCGAGGGCAGATACTCCTCAATCTTCTTCATACTGATGAGTGATATTATGGGTTTTGTATATCCCTCGACATAAATTCTCACATACTCGCTCATACTCTCAATGTACTTTATGTCGGCAATGGGGATGCGCAGAATGCGATAATCCGACTTCACAAAAAGACAATCGTCCGTCACCGTGCCCTCCTCGGTATATCCCTGCTGAGCCCTGTGGCGCAACGCGTAGAGCTCGTGCACCTTGTTCACAGCCTTCATAAAGCTCTCGAACGAAAAAGGTTTAAGAAGATAATCGACCGCATCGAGCCTGAAACCCTCTATCGCATATTCCGAATAGGCAGTGGTGAACACCACCATCGGCGGATTGGACAATGAGCCCACAAGTTGAAGGCCGTTTATGTCGGGCATATTTATATCCACGAACATTGCATCGACCTCTTCATTCGACAAAGCCTCGATGGCTTCGGTTGCACAAGAGCAAGCCTTCACACATTCCAAGAAAGGCACCCTCTCGACATACTTTTGCAGCTGCACAAGAGCAAGAGGTTCATCGTCAACTAATATACATCTTATCATTTTGCACCGGGATTTTCAGCGTTACACAAAATATCTTCTTATCTCTTTTTATTTCCAAACTATAATCCTCGCCATATATCAACGAAAGCCTTTTCCTCACATTGTCTATCCCTATTCCCGAATAGGATTTTTTTTCATCGCTCTTCTTGCCTGCCACACAGCTGTTCGAGCAAGAGAACCTTATGAGGCCGTCGTTCACACTCATATCTATCTTAATATCCGATTTTCCATTATAGGCCACTCCGTGTTTAAAAGCATTCTCCACGAACGACACGAACAACAACGATGGCACAAAATACTCCTCGCACTGTTCGGGGAAGGAGCACTCAACCTTCAATGCTTTTGTGTAACGCAGACGCATAAGCTCCACATAACTGTTCAAGAACTCAATCTCTTTCGATAGGTTCACAAACGATGCCGATGCCTCGTAGAGGACGTGCCTCATCATTTTCGAAAGCCCTATCAGCGACTCTTGCGCCTTATCCTTGTCAATGTCTATGAGCGCGTGAATATTATTCAACGTGTTCATAAAGAAATGAGGATTAATCTGGTATTTCAGGAAATTAAGCTCGGTGCGCAACTTCTGCTTTTCAAGTTCCTTCAAATGCTCGTCGCTGCGCAATGTGAGGAAGAAGAGTCGCACGCAGATATTGAAAATAAGCGTGAACACAATAATCAGTATCTGCACACTGTCGGGGTGTACAAGTGCGTATGGCAAAGCCTTCACCTTATCCTTTGGCGGCCTGTGCTTTTTAATCTGATAGGAGTAGTTATCGGAGAAAAAGTCGTGCACGGTTGCTTGCACATTATAATATTTGGCATACACCTCCATTGCAGGGCCTTTACGCATTCTGCCATCCTTCGGCTTGTGACGCATCTCCCTGTGAGGCGGGGAATTGCTCTCCCGGCCCACCGTAGAGGCTACAAACACCGACCCGAAATAAACCAACGCCATTATGCATATCAAATGCAACAAGTAATGCAGCCCTCCTTTTTTATAAAGGAGGAACGGCATTAGCAAGTTGTTATTTATAAAGAAGAGAATTAAAGCAGGAGAAAGATAGGCCCAGAATTTAAAAATCTGGTCCCAATCGACAGTTTCAAGCGGAGCTTTGAGATTTATGCCCCAGAAAGGAGAAAGAATAAGTGCTCCCCAAAAAAGGAAGTAAATAAGATACTCGGTCGTTCTCCTGCTTATTTTCATTGTGTATGCGTTTTTCGACAACAAGTTACACCTTTTTGTTCACACAAGGAACTATAATCGGCCAACTGCGTCGAAAAATCAATAAAAAGGTCACTTAACAGCTTTAAAGCTCATATCAAGCCCCTTAACCGAATGTGTGAGGGCACCTACCGAAATATAATCCACGCCACAAAGAGCATAGTCGCGCAAAGTATCGAAGGTAATTCCACCCGACGACTCCGTTTCATAGCGTCCGGCAACCATCTCCACAGCCTTACGGGTTTTCTCGGTGTCGAAATTATCGAACATAATGCGCTGCACGCCGCCAAGGTCGAGCACCTCCTGCAATTCGTCGAAATTACGGACCTCTATCTCTATTTTAAGGTCTTTGCCATTAGCCTTGCAATACTCCTGCGCACGGGTAATGGCAGCAGTTATGCCCCCTGCAAAATCGACGTGGTTATCCTTCAACAGAATCATATCGAACAAGCCTATGCGGTGGTTAACGCCACCACCGATGCGCACAGCCTCCTTCTCCATAATGCGCATTCCGGGAGTAGTCTTGCGGGTATCGAGCACGCGGGTGTTGGTGCCCTCCAAACGGCGCACATATTTGCGTGTCATTGTGGCAATACCGCTCATACGCTGCATCACATTAAGCATCAATCGCTCCGTCTGCAACAACGAGCGCACACTGCCTGTCACATACATTGCAATATCGCCCTTCTTAACCTCGGCACCATCCTCTATGAGAACCTCCACCTGCAACTCTTTGTCGAAACGGGCAAAAATACGTTTCGCCATTTCCACACCGGCAAGCACGCCATCCTCTTTAATGAGCAACATATTCTTTCCCATTGCATCGGCAGGGATTGAAGAGAGCGTTGTGTGGTCACCATCGCCAATATCCTCGGCAAACGACAGGTCGATGAGCCTATCGATAAGTTCTTCTTTAATGTCCATAATAAGAAACTATTTAAATCTCCAAAAAGTATTTTTCGCGAAGATAGAGAAAAAATCCCGCAATTACAGCAAACAGTAGAGCCATTTTTGCGATTACACAAAAACTTCCTATCTTCGCGACATAAAAAATATATAAAATGAAAATAACACTCTTGGTGGTGGGCCGCACCATCGACACCAACATAATCGCCGGCATAAAAGACTACACCGGTCGCGTGAACCACTTTGCACAATTCGACACAGAAGTTATCCCCGAGCTGAAAAACGCCCGCAAATTGAGCGAAGCACAGCAGAAGGAACAAGAGGGCGAGCTCATACTCAAAGCCCTGCAACCGGGCGACCGCGTGGTGCTGCTCGACGAGGGTGGCAAGGAGTACCGCTCCACCGAATTTGCCGCGTGGATAGAGCACAAACAGAATATCTCCACAAAGCGATTGGTATTTATTGTGGGCGGCCCCTACGGCTTTGCACAAAAAGTGTACGACGCTGCACACGAAAAACTCTCACTCTCCAAAATGACCTTCTCGCACCAGATGATACGTCTCCTTTTCATCGAGCAACTCTACCGTGCCTACACCATCATCAACCATCTGCCCTATCATCACGAATAGCAACATTGCTACATCTCATTCAAGGATATAAAAAACGAGGCTGCCCGGCAGCCTCGTAAAAATATCTGTTCACAAATTATTCTTTATATTTCTTCACAGCCTTCTTCAATCTGTTACCAAGTTCATAATAGCTCATACCCCAACGTTGCGCATCGGTCATTACAGAAACGCCTTTTACCTCTTTAAAGGTCATTGTACCCAACAATTCATCCTTCGCACTAAACACCTGCAACTCACCCGAAATTTCGGCACCACCGGCTTTTGCTCCTGCAAAAGGAATAAAAGCTCCACCGCCAAATCCAAGGTCAAGAGTATTTAATTTCAATACAAACTTATATTGCGGATTATACTGGTCGACAGTAAATTTTTTGTTGGCATAGTTAGGAATCAGCAGTGCATATTGCATCGATTGAGGAACAACCTCATTATTCCAATCATTAACAAATTTTTCATCCTGTGTCTTTAAAAACTCCTCAACAGACTTATCGCCGATTTTCATATCGTTGTAAACAACCCACAACATATAAGTCCCCTTCTCTTTAAGCATTGCCCAAGAACCATCCAATGTTATTTCCTGTGCCAATACTGTCGATGTCATAGCCAACATTGCTACCAACAAAAATACCATCTTTTTCATAAGTGTAAGATTTTAATAAAACAAAAAAGAGGCTCAGTAAATAATTCCATTAAGGTTGTTTATTTTCGAAAAGCAACAAGACACTTTTTTGTTACATCCTAAAACTCACGACATTAACACGAATACCGACAGTAGCAAGAACCTCAGCAGAATCCACTGCCTATATAATTTCCTTTTCACAAAATTATACATTTTTTTAAAACATCCTACATAAAATCCTTTTTTTTATTTCAGCACACCCATACACGCAAGAACGCCCTCCTTATAATAATAAAAAGAAGGGCGTTCTTATAAGAATACAGAATTACACTACTCCGTTGCAGGAGCCACATACTGGAAACAACCCGCATCCACCGAACCGGGCTCGCGCGACACGCCGTCAATATCGACACTCAACACATCATCGGCCACAAAAGATTCATTACCCATAGCACGCGCTGTTGATATTTCCGACAGATGAAAATCGTAGTAATAAACATCGTGATTTATCACGGCAAAATGCGCATTGGCGAAAGGAGGCGCAGCAACCGCATCGACAACAACATTCACGAAACGCTCGTCGTCCTCGGGCACAACAGTATTAAGGAGAGAGTTCTCGAAACGAATATTCTCACTGCCGGGAACAGCCTTTTCCTCGGGCAGGAAATAGCCCATAACCTCATCCTCTCGCGAGCCCGTGATTATGCAATTCACAAAATTCGCGCCATAGAGGGGAGCATCCTCGGCACCATTATAATTATAAAGTGAGAGCGCAACATCGCGCACCTTGAACACAAAGAAATTGGCAATGGTGCAGTGCGTGAAATTCACCCTGCCGCCAACCACTTTCACACAGTTGCCACCCGCATTTGCAATGAGCGAGTTTGTAACATCGGCCTGTGCATCGACAAGTTCCAAGGCGTTGCCATAGAAATTCTGCAAACGCGAAGCATTCATCGTGAGGCGCTGCACGGCAGCATCATCACCCGGCTCCATCTTAATTCCGTAATTGGCACTGTGAATATCGCAATATTCAAAGACATTGCCATTGCTCGACGAAGCAAGCACTACCCCGTCCCACTGTCCCGGCAAACGGTCATAAGGCAGATAGGAGAAAATTCTGTCGGTACGGTCGCCGCGCAGCACTATCGGCGCACTCTTTGTACCCCGTGCCATAATGGTTCCACGCACCACCATAGGCACATCATCGTGAAAATAGAGCGTAGTGCCCGGCTCCACAGTGAGCTGCACGCCGGGAGCCACCACAAGACTGTCGTACACGACATAATGTCCGCGCTTAATCACCGAATCGGAATTCACCGTGACAGCATTCATAAACACCGCATCGCGGCTGTGCGCTTCGAGCACTATCGACTGTTGCACCCCACTTTCGAGAGTAAACACCAATTTATCGGAGAGAAAGAGAGGAACATCGGTACCATTCAGCCCGGGGGTCACATTCACAAACACATAAAGGCTGTCGCCGCTGCGCACTTCAAGGTCGCGCATAGCCGCGCCATACTGCCCGTCGACCATAACCCCAAAAGCCGACGATTCGCCGCCGGCAAGTTCCACCGACAGAATTCTTAAATCCTTGTCGTTGAAGTTATAGACAACGGCACCATCGCGCGAGGAACTCAACGTTGTAAACAGCGTGTCGAAACGGATAGTATCGGTCGAAAAGAAAAGTTTATGATTAAAATCGGTCGAAAAATCGGTGTCATCGTTGCACGCAACGATGACAACCGCCAACATCAATATCGAAAGTAGTTTACCTAAAATTTTCATCTATGTTTCATTTGTAACATAGTTAATAACGCACAAATTCGTGTTTTATTATTTTAAAGGAGTATTTTCGAGCACCGCAACAAGATGACGCCACCAACGCTCGGTCGAGGGAATATTCAGCCTCTCGTCGGGAGAGTGAACGCCACGCATTGTGGGGCCGAAAGAAATCATATCGAGCCCGGGAGCCTTTTCGAGGAACAAGCCACACTCCAAGCCTGCGTGAATAGCTTTTATATTAGCTTCACGACCGAAAATCTCCTTGTAAGTATCGCAAGCAACTTTCAGAATTTCCGACTTTACATTAGGCTTCCAACCGGGATAACCGCCGTTACACTCCACCGCTGCGCCACCAAGCTCAAAGGCTGCACGCACCGTGTCGGACACACAATAACGAGCCGATTCTATGGAACTGCGCTGGCTGGTTACAACCGTTATAATATTCTCGGCAGTGCGCTTTATCGAAGCAAGATTGCTCGATGTTTCAACCAGCCCCGGCATATCCTGACTCATTGCAAACACACCGTTGAACGCCGCATTTACCGACTTTAACAACCCTTTCGCCACTGCGGGGTCGATGCAACGTTTCACAGGCTCGGTACTTTGCATAAGGAAACGCACATTAGGCTCGGTAACACTATACTCATCCTGTACCTCGGCTGCAAAAACATTAAAATCGACACGCACCGCCTCCTTATCGGCCGACTGCACGGCAAAAACAGCCGATGCATCGCGCGGAATCGCATTGTGCAGGCTGCCACCCGAAATATCGCACAAATAGAACTCATATTTCTCGGCTACGCGGCACAGGAAACGGCACAGCAGCTTATTGGCATTGGCACGCCCCTTCTCAATATCGTCGCCCGAGTGCCCGCCGGTGAGGCCCGAAATATCCACCTTCACATAGAACATATCCCCGGCAATCGGTTGCAACAAATGCTTGAAAGTGGCAGTTGTGCGCATTCCGCCGGCACAGCCAATGAAAATATCACCCTCATCCTCCGAGTCGAGATTAATGAGAATGTCACCTTGCAGGAATTCGGGAGTGAGTTTCTCGGCACCCGTGAGGCCTGTCTCCTCGTCAATGGTAAAAAGACAGTTTATGGGGCCGTGTTTCAAAGTATTATCGGCAAGAACAGCCATTCCGGCAGCAACGCCTATGCCATTGTCGGCACCAAGAGTGGTACCCTTTGCTTTGAGCCACTCCCCATCGATATATGTTTCAATGGGGTCCTTGGTAAAATCGTGGACAACATCGGGACGCTTGTCGCACACCATATCCATATGCCCCTGCAATATAATAGTCTTGCGGTTCTCATAACCCGGCGAAGCAGGCTTCTTAATGAGCACATTACCCACCGAATCGGCCATAGTTTCAAGCCCGAGGCTGCGCCCGAACTCTTGAAGGAATTTAGAAATTTGTGTCTCGTTCTTCGAACCGTGAGGAATTTTGCATAATTGCAAAAAATAATCGAACACCATTTTGGGTTCCAAGTTCATATTCTCCATAATATAAATTGTTTAAATTTGTTAATTTTCAATTTAACTTTGTAAAATAACTTTAATAAATGAAATAATTAAACGCTTTTTGATATTTTTTCACCCACAAAAATGCGTAAAGACCCACAAAAAAGTTATCTTCGCAACCGCATCGGCAAAAAAGCGAAAGCCCGATAACAGCCTGCACATTTTGCCGAGCGACCTACTGCAAATATAATAACAAACGAGCAAGAAATAACAAGTTTACTTGATTATTTCAAATATAATAACAAACGAGCAAGAAAGTTGAGCAAGCGAATGGGTGAAAATTCATTTTCACACGCAATGAGCGCAGCCAACTTCGCTGAAAGCAAATAACAAGTTTACTTGATTATTTCAAATATAATAACAAACGAGCAAGAAAGTTAAGCAAGCGAATGGGTGAAAATTCATTTTCACACGCAATGAGCGCAGCCAACTTCGCTGAAAGCAAATAACAAACTTGTTTGATTATTTATTAAAGCGAGTGCAAATACATTAGAGGGTTACCTCAAATTATACAATTTGGGCGATAATATACCAATTTACGGCCATTGCCACATTTAAGGTTACACGAATTTAACAAATATGTTACCTACTTTACTACTCACATTGCTGATAATCGCAATTAGCTTTGCCCTGTTGGCAATAACCATAATAATAAAAAAGAACGGGAAATTCCCCAATATACACATTGGCGGCAATAAGAATATGCGCAAAAGAGGAATAAAATGCGCCCAATCGCAAGACAGGGATGCTCGCCGCGACAACCCGTTTGCAGTGAACGAAAAAAGCAGGAAATAAACAGATTATAATACTTTAAACTATGAAGAATTTTAAAAGAACCTTAATCTACACAACAGCCATTGCTGCGATATTCCTTTTCGCACAATGCACAAAAGAGAACACACAAACAACAACCGCACAATGCAACAGTGCCGTTGCAACCGCAAACGGAATTAAAATTGCGTTTGTAGACATCGACTCCCTGCTCACCAACTACGAACTTTCCATCACCATAAACAAGGAGATGTTGCGCAAGGAAGAGAATATGCGTATGACATTGAGCGAGAAAGCCAAAGACATTCAGGCCGACATTGAGGACTTCCAACGCAAGATTGAGAACAACGTATATGCCACCCAGAAGCGTGCCGAAGAGGAACAGGCCCGCATTCTCAAACGCCGCGAGGATTACGACAAACTATCGGAACGCCTTGCAGGTGAGCTTGCCGCCGAGAGCCAGAAGAATAATCTTATTCTGCGCGACTCAATCAACGCCTACCTTAAAGACTACAACAAGGAGCAGGGCTACGACCTCATAATAAGCCGCGTGGGCGACAACCTCCTCTATGCAAACGAAGCACTCGACATTACAGAGGATGTCATCGAGGGGCTCAACGAAAGATATAAAGCCAACAACTAATAAATACAAACACTTATAAACCGACAGGGGTGAACTTTTAAAAGTTCACCCCTGTCGGTTTAATCATCACTCACCTTGTAGCAGGTGTAAAGTTCTTTGCAGTGCCATCGGTTGGAGTACCACCAACAAGGAACACCCCATCGAAATAACTCTCCGCAGGAGAAGAAACAGACGTTACACCATAAAGCATAGTATGCGTTCCGGCCGTAAACAACGGAGAAGAGACCAAAACCGAAGCACCACTGACACTATTAGGACATTTATAGGAAAAGAGCACATCCCCCGCACTATCCTTAAATACAAGAAACTTACCCTGCGACACCCCAACCGATGATAGCGTAGAATAATACTGCGACGAAGATGTAGGAGAAGAAGCAGCACCACCCGTTCCCAAAATTACTCCACCCGAAATTGTAAAGGAATTATTATCACAATCGAGGCCGCCCTCGGGCTGTGAAGCACCCGAAGCAAGCACAATGCCGCCATTAACAGCAATAGTACCATTCGAGTCTATTGCATCGTTATTTGTAGCGTGAGCATAGATAGCACCTCCATTGACAACCAATGCCGTAGCAGCATTTATCGCATCATCATAAGTAAAACACTCAATCGCGCCACCATTGACAGTGAGCGTAGCCTTGCTTTCGAGCCCTTCGCCACCATCGGCAACAGTCGAAGCATAGATATTACCACTATATACAATAATGTCGGCAGCACCTTTTATAGCCTTGGGTGCAGCATTAAAGCCCTCATTGCCACCCATTCCCATTCCGCCGCCCATTGATGAACCGCTTGTTCCGAGTGTCGCTCCCTTGGTTGTTGCAGTTATATAAGGATAACCATCGGCACGCCCATCCTCACCAATCGTCAGCAAGCCATCGGCCACTATACACTTTCCACCATTGGCTGTTGCAGCACAAACAATTGTGCCGCCGGCAAGCAACATCTCTCCATCACTTTTAAGAGCCTTTGTCGAATAGTAATCGGTACCGGTCGATGCTGTATATGCCGAGCCGGCACCTCCTATTGTCGCATCGATACTTCCGCCGGTAACTGCAAGCGCACCATCGGCCGAAATACCCAACCCTCCTTGTCCTGTGGCATTTATAGTGAGAATACCATTACTCATTGTAAAATCGGCATCACATTTTATGGCAGTACAATAAACGGGGTCATAAGCCACAACAGCAGCACTGCCGGTTGTGGTAATATCGAGCTCACCTCCCGAAATAACACAATTATCGCCACTCTTTATCGCCTTCGAAGCAGTGCCCGATGTTGAGAGAGTGTGCACACCCCCCGAGATTGTAATAATAGAATCGCTCTTTATGCACGCAGCCGCAAAAGCCTTCTCCGTGACACTGCCCGTGGAAGATGATACGCCTGCATAAGAAGATGTTACATCGGTAAGGGAGTATGTTTTTGTTCTTCCCGATGTAGTGCTTGTCGAAGAAATTGTATAATAAACATCGGCAGAAACACCGGTAAAAGAGGTCGACTGTATTGTATAATTGCGTGAATTGTCACTCTTGAAGTAGTATGTATCAGTAACAGCAGCCCCAAAGTCGTAATAATAGAACACCACGCCATTGAGAGTAACACTGTTTGTCAGTGTAGCCACCATATTATTTGAACTATCATAGAGATAAATATTATTCCAAGATGAGGACGAAGCACCCGGACGATTGGAAGCAGAGGACGACGAGGGCTTGCTCACATACACTATATACGAAGCCACCACCTCCTCACCCGCATCATCTTCCACAGCCGAAGGGTCGTAAATCTCATAACCGCCACTGCACTCCACACTGCACACGCCACCGTTTATATCAACATTACCATCGGCCGAAATTCCGCGAGAGGCAGTTCCGGCAGCCTTAATATCCAATGTTCCGCCACTCATCGCAAATACAGAGTCACACTTTATCGCGGTACAATAAGAAGGCTCGCCGGCCTCTAATATAGAATTGCCGTTAACGGTAATGTCAACCATTCCACCCGAAATTGTAATATCGCGCGAGCCTTTCAATCCTTTTGAAATATCGCCCGAGGATATTATCGACAACGCACCATCGAGAATATTTATCTCTCCAAGAGCCTTAATACCCTTCTTATCCTCACCTGTCAGTTCCACCGAAATATCACCTCCCGACACAGTTACATAACCATCGCAATCGATTCCATCGCCCGATGCCGCAAGCGACAAAGTGCCACCCGACACAATTACCGAATCGTTACAATGCACCGCATCGCTCACTGCCGACAGCACCTCAATGTCACCCCCTCGGAAGGCAATATAATCGTCACTGCATATTGCGTGCTTATAGTTGGCCGACACGGTAAGCCGGCCGTCCCCTTCGAACACAAACTGCCCCTCACTGAACAAGGCAGCCTTCTCGTCCTCCGAAGCCGGCGTTGCATACTGCGCAGCATCGCACAGATAATTTACCGTACCCTCTTCGAGTATAATCTTACCACGCTTTTTACATTGGCTGTTTATTGCAGCCCCATCATCATTTGTTAGCGAGAGCCCGGCCAAGTGCAGAGTATATTTCTTTGTACCATATATCTTAAAAATTCCACAATCGCTCTCACCCGACAATATATAATCGACATCCTCGTCTATTGTAGAGCGCACAACCACCTTTGCACCGGTAATTTCAACACCAACGCCATCGAATGCAAAAGGATTCTCTACCGTCGCACTCTCGCCACAATAATCGACCACAACAGCCGAGAGCAGTTCACCATAAAGAATACAATCAATATCATTTATCGACAACGAGTCTTTTTTATCGGCGAGTGTCACATAGAGATACTTCTGCGCACTATCGAAAGAGATACTGTCGATACGGGACAGAGCCACAGAAGGCACCGCGCCACTATTCATATTAAACTTAACACCACCCCCGGCCTGCACAGTGTCGGTTGCGGCAGCGCGTGTGGCTGTCGCCTTTGCAAGAACCGCCGACTCGCCCTCTTCGCCACCGAGAATTATCTCGACAACATTTGTCAGGTCGGCAACATCCACCGTGCCATCGGCGTTAACATCACCGGCGGTTGTGACAACAGCTTCATTGAGAATCATAGCAACCAAGCTCGTTACATCGGCAACATCCACATAACCGTCACGATTAACATCACCAACAAGGCCAAAATACATTTTATCGACAACATTTACATCATCACTGTAACTGAGGCCATCGGCGCAATTTACAGTCATAATGCCATCGACATATTTAATACTGACAATCTCACTTAAAGGAGTAGATTTTTCCCCGTCCGCAGTTTCTACCACCAACACCTTCTCACTCTGCGAGAAGAGAGGAAGAAAAGAGAACATCAATAAAGAAAGGATAACAAACAGCCGTGTCATTTTTATAATATTTTAGGCAAATATAATCTTATCCCGAATATCAAATTTAACAAATTTCAACTATTTGACAATCTATTCTATTAACTCCGTTTTTTTTATTACAAAATCAATTATGTACAATTACCACAAGAACGCAAGCGAGCCTTTTGGCTCGCTTGCGTTCTTGTTACCACCCCTTCCCGGGGAGGTTATTCACATCATATAAATACTCATCTTCAAACTGCACAGCACCGGCAGGAGGCGGTGGGGGCGGAAAATGCGGTGCTCCACCCGCAGCAGGCGCAAACCCCGGCGGCGGAGGAGGAGGAAACGCCCCATTACCCGTGTGAGGAGGCGGAGGGGGAGGCATATTTCTTTCCGGCTTTGCCGTTGCAGGGTTTATGTAACGAACCGAGCCATCGGCAGTAATTACAGCCAACAACTCCTCCTGCGTCCAAGAAACAGACGGAGAAGCAGCAGGCGCATCGCCCGAGAAATAGAAACCGCAGCCGGCATATTCACCACCCGAAATTGTATCGTTCAAAGAGAGTGCATATTCGCCACCCTTCTCCATTTGAGGTGACGATATTACCACCGAAGCATTATTCAGCTTGCGAGGCAGACAATAGGAAAAAAGAGGCTTGCCGTCACAAACGAGGGTAATATAACTATCCTTGTCGGCCGAAACACCGTTCCAAGCAACAAGCGACGCAGAGGTCGAGGAATTTTCGGGCAGACAAGGAGAAGGCCCGGCAGCACCGCCAAGCGACACAAGAGTTCCGCCGCGCACTGTAAAATCGCCTGCGAAATCACAATCGACACCCTGTTCGGGAGCGTGCGAGCCGTTGGCTATTATCAACCCGCCGTTAATGTCAATGGCAGCATTACTGTCAAAGCCATCGTTGGTAACAGAATAGGCAAAGAGCCTGCCATCGTTCACAACAAGATTTCCACCCGCATTAACAGCATCGTCATAGGCATATATATACAATTCAGTGTCACTGCCACCAATAATTATATCACCCTTCGATTCGAGCCCCTCGCAACGACCGCCCTTGCCAAATACCAGAATTTCAATATCACCACCGTTGATGACGATTGTACTGTCGCACTTGATACCCTTTGCCGAGGCGTGCGCATTCAGGTCTATCGGGTGGTTCACATCGTTGCCGGTGGTCATCACCGCAAGCGCACCGCCATCAATCTGCAACATCCCGTCGCAATTTATACCCTTGCCAGCATCGCCATCGCTCACCAGCGACACATTGGCACCGTTTATATATGTATTCCTGCTGCTCTTTATGCACGACGAAGAACTGTAATCACTCTTCTTTTCGGCAAACAAAGCACCGCCCGAAGTGTGTACTTTCAGCTCGCCGCCAAGCAGAAACACCGATTCTTTGCTCTTCAATCCCTTTGCCGCGGCACCCTGAACATCGGCCGTGAGCACTCCACCGTAGATATAAATATTGCGTGCGGTAAGCGCGTCGGCCTTGTCGGCAGCAGCACCTATCGACATTGCGCCTCCAAGCATCACAAAATTACCTTTTTTCACCTTCACCACATCTTTTAGCGCAGTGCCGGTAAATTCTCCCGACGCAATCACCATTCCGTTTGTTGCATTCATTGCACTTGCAGCAGCATAATCGACCGAAATACGCGCCCCATCCACATATACAATAGCAGTGGAGCGCACCGCATCGCGACGGGCTGCCTGCAAACACATATCCACCCCGCCACACAACACAGCATCGCCCATAAGCGACAACACGGCAGCCTGCTTCTCTATCACCGCACCGGCACGAGGCTCATCGGAGAGAGCAACAAGCGAGCCACGAATGAATATTTTTTCCTTTGACGACACAGCAAGCGCATCCCCACCGACCGAGTGAATATCCAAAGAGTCGAGAGTGAGCAAGGGAGAAAACTCGCTCACCAGCAACAAAGAGCCATTATCGGTGTTACCACGCACAACATACTCCACCCCGGGAACCTTTGAGCGTATAACCACCTTGGCACCCTTCACATCCGCCTCCACTCCGTGAGGCAGCTCAGACAGCACCACCCTTTCTCCGCTATACTCCACAGAGAGCTTCTGCGGATAAGCATCGGGAGCGAGCTTTACATCGGCCGGCAACTGCGGTGCGGTTGTGGGGATGTTATCTATTACATCAACCTTTGCAAGGTGTTGCTTCTCGTTACAAGCAACAAGCAAAAGAGAAAGAATTGTGATGAACAAATTTCTCATAATGCGTAATTCTTAAACACCTACGGCTCGCCTGCAAGCGAGCCATAGATTCCTTATTTATAACAATCCTTATCAATAACGACGTTTAGGCTTCAACAGGTAGGGAGAAATCATCTTCTCGGGACGCAACAATTCGTCAAGTTCCTCCTTCGAAATAAGTTTCTCTTCGAGAACAAGGTCGTAAATACCACGGTTCTCTTTAAGAGCACGTTTGGCCAAGCGATCGGTATTCTCAAAGCCGATAACAGGGTTCAGCGCAGTGGCAATACCTATACTGCCCAATACAAGTTCCTTGCAGTGGCCCTCGTTGGCAGTGATGCCATCGACACAAAGCACGCGCAAGCGAGTCAATCCTTTGAGCATCATACGAATAGACGACAGCATAGAGTGAACTATCACAGGCTCCATCGCATTCAGCTGCAACTGGCCGGCCTCGGCAGCAAAAGTAACTGTGAGGTCGTTACCTATCACACTGTAACAAATCTGGTTCACAAGCTCGGGAATAACAGGGTTCACCTTGCCGGGCATAAGATTGGAACCGGGAACCACGGCAGGGAGGTTAATTTCGTTAAGGCCGCAACGGGGACCGCTCGCAAGCAGACGAAGGTCGTTGCATATTTTCGACAACTTCACCGCCAAGCGTTTCAATGCCGAGGAGTACATAACCGACGAACCCGCATCGGAGGTTGCCTCCACCAAGTTACCGGCAAGCACGAACTTCTTGCCCGAAATAACGCGCAGCGCATCCACGGCAGTGTGAGAATAACCGGGAACGGTGTTAATACCGGTACCGATGGCAGTTGCTCCCAAGTTCACCTCCAAGAACAGGTTGGCAACCTCGTTCAAGCGGCTCACCTCCTCGTCGAGAGTTACCGCAAAGGCCTCGAATTCCTGCCCCAGAGTCATAGGCACCGCATCCTGCAACTGAGTGCGACCCATCTTTATAATGTGGTCAAACTCCTTGCCTTTTGTACGGAAAGCATTGATAAGGCGTTGCAATTCACGCACAAGGTCCTCGTTGTGCAAAATGAAACACAATTTGAACGCCGTGGGATAAGCATCGTTGGTCGACTGCGAAAGGTCGACGTGCTCTGTGGGGCTGCAATATTGGTATTCACCCTTCTTGTGTCCCATAATCTCCAACGCACGATTGGCAACAACCTCGTTAATGTTCATATTGGTAGATGTACCCGCACCACCCTGTATAAGGTCGATGGGGAACTGGTCGCTCAATGCGCCCTCCATAATCTCCTCGCAAGCCTTCTTTATGGCTGTTCCTATCTCCTCGTCGAGCGAGCCGAGCGACACATTGGCGTGAGCGGCAGCCCACTTGACCATAGCCAAAGACTTTATGTAATAGGGGTGGTCGCCTATCGAAAGGCCGCTCACATCCTTAAAGTTAACTAATGCTCTCAATGTTTGAGCACCATAGTACGCATCGGCGGGAACTTGAATTTCTCCCAAAGAATCGTGTTCAAGACGTGTCTTCATTATATTAAATATTTAATTTATTATTACCGGATTCTTCTTTCGGGGTTGTGTCAGAATAGAAATAACTATCATTTTGTCATTTCGACAGAGCGAAGCGACGAGAAATCCAATATGTTAATGTCGTGCATCCTCCCTTCGGTTATTCGCAAAAGGCTCATCGAAAACCTCTTTTGATTTTTTCATTAAGGTATGGTCGGAATAACACTACACTTCGATAGTGCGCCTCTATTTTCACACAGCCTCATAAACCAACTGCGAAGATAGTGATTTATTATCTTTTTAATGCAAAAAACCACTTTTTTTCATAAAAAAAGAGAGAAATTCGTATAATGTCGCATAATTTTGTCATTCGACAGAGTGCCACAACGAGACATATTGTTGAGTTTATATCGAATTCACGTTAAATAAATGTATATAGTACACCTCTTGTTTGAAGATTAAACAACCGTAAAGCGCAACTCCTCCACCGCGGGGCGGTCCCAAACTCTCCCGCTTTTAGAGGGAGTACGGCGGTAGCCGGGAGGGAGTAGAAACACGGAGGAGGAGCTATTTACTACTGTCCCTCTCATAGAAGGACGAGAAATTTACAAGTAAATTTCGGAGGGAGTATAAAAAGCAACAAACAACACAACTCCTCCACGGCAATCCTAACAGGGCATTATAACAATAAATCCCGGTTCCCCGGGATTTATTGTGTTGTTTATGGGCAAACAGGGCGCACCGTGTGGCCGTAGTAACGGCCGTAGCTGTAGTACCGGTCGTAGTTGCCGTTGTTGAAGTACAAGATGAAGGCGTTGTAGCTGTGACTGCTACTCAACGAGCTTGACCAATAGCGGCCGTTGGAGCCCTGATTGTAGACTTCCTGCCCGTCGCGGCAGCCCGCAGCGGGCAGGAAGATGCTGTTGCCGTTGGGGCCGGTTACGCGGTGACCGATTACGCCGTTAAGGGTAGTCCACTGCCAAGTGCAGTTGTCTGTTAATTCGTCTATTTCTTCTGCGGTGGGCATACGCCAAGAACCGCCCCATTTAACGGTTGCAACATCATATTGTGTGCCGGAAATATCACTGCCGATATTTGTATAACTACCATTGTTGTAATAAAGATAGTCACTTTCATAGTAACTGTTCTTCTCTTCCGTTTCGCCCCAAGCGTAGTAGCCGCCATACTCTTCGGGGGCGGTGGCACCAACGTTGCACGAGGCCCATTTAACCGAGAGACCAAGGTCCACTGCACGGCTGTCGGTAGTGTCGTTGTTATCATCGCCGGCATCCGGGTTCAAAATTATATTGACAATGGTGGTGAGGTCGCTCACATCGACTGCACCGTCGCCGGTAATGTCGGCTGCATCGGTTACTTTCGAGCTGTCGAGAATCATACTCACCAATGTCGTGAGGTCGGCAACATCCACCGAACCGTCGCCGGTAAGGTCGCCTGCAATGGGTATTTCCGAAACAAAGAAGAAATCCTTCCACTGCTCGGCAACTTGGTAATCTGCTATACCCTCATTGGGTACCATAAGCATACAATCCCATTTGTTTATATCATCCAATGCCTGAGTGCCACAAACGGGTGGAGTGGTAGCTAACGATATAATAGTTGTCAGGTTATTACAATCGCTGAACGCCTCCTCTCCAATTGTTGTTACACTCCTTCCAAATGCAAAGTAATTGAGGTTTGTGCAATGGCTGAAAGCCCAATTACCAATCTTCTTTACCCTGTTACCAATAACTATCTTATTCAAATTGGTGCAATTATAGAATTCGTTATCGTAAATTTCAGTCTCTTCATTTGTTATTACCACCGTTCTCAAAGATTTGTTATTATAAAAAGGAGAGTAACCATTGCTTGAACTTGTAGGGTAACTTATCTTGCCACC
>JAFTUV010000034.1 GCA_017466065.1 Bacteroidaceae bacterium | reverse complement strand
TAATCGGGACAATACCGTTTTTCTCCTTACTTCCGTTCACATAGAACAGCACCTTAAATGTACTTCGCATAATCCAATTCTTTTTGGTTACAAAATTAGTTATCAGCGAGTTGTACATTGTTATGCAGAATATGGCAGAGAGTAGAAATAAACTCCAACGACCTGTAAACCTACCTCTCTATTGGGTAATGATTTGAAAACCGTCCGCCCTCATTACCTTTCATTTCCTTGCACTTTTGCTCCGGCGAGGCTTTCATCGAAAGTCCTCATAAGTCATTGAACACCAGTGCCGCCATCAATATTTTCCCTCATTCGTTAGATTTTTCCAGAGATATTTATTATTTTTGTAGGCAACAGAAACAATACAAATATTACAACCTCAATTATGAGAAACCACTCTATCGACACGCTAAAATGCATTTGCGCAATATTTGTTATTGCCATCCACACTATACAACCACAGGAAATAAGCAATTTTACAACACCACTATTACGTTGTGCGGTACCCATTTTCTTTATAATTTCGGGCTACTTCACATTTGGTAAAAAAGATATTGGGCAAACAATTCGCAAAAGATTGATTTATATGCTTAAAATATTTGGTTGGGCATCTTTATTCAACCTTCTATTTTTCATAATCATAAACGGAAAAGAATCAATCAACCATTTATACTCTATACTATCTATCGACAGCCTATTATTTAACATTGTTCCTTACGGTAGACAATTATGGTATATCGTAGCCTACATATACGTTCTACTCTTAATGTTGTTTATTGAGAAATTCAATCTATACAAACTATTATATTGGTCTACACCCATATTGCTCATAGCTTCATTATTGCTTGGAAAATACAGCGAAATAGCACTTGATTATAAAACAACAGCCTTCTTAACAAGAAACTTCCTTTTTACCGGTTTACCTTTTTTTACTATTGGTATGCTGATTAAGCAAGTACATACATACATACATACATACACAATAGCAATACTTTGCACTATATTTTACATTTTAGGTATTATTGAATATTGTATACCCGGTTTAAGCAATGGAGATTTATATATTACCAATATATTTCTCTCTCCGGCACTATTTATTCTATTTTTAAATATAACACAAACAAAAGATAATATCCTTTCAAAGATAGGAAGAGAGGACAGTTTATATATCTACATTCTGCATTTTCATATTTCAATGATTTATGCAGATTACAAAAATATTATACCATATTCTGCATATTTCGGTACAGCGATAGTATTTTCTGTAACAATGTTTCTTATTTATATATTAAGAAAACTGAAAATAATAGGACGGATAATATAGGCTGCAAAAAGGCCACCCTTCTCATAAGAACCGCCTAATTAAAGGTCTGATTGCTTATGCCGAAGAATGGCCCGGAGTTTAATTTGTAACACACAAATTATGCAAACACGATGCATCATTTACAATAACAATGCGAAGATATATAAATTTCCGTAAGTTTGCAAACTTTCATCAAGCAGTATGGAGGTTAAACAATCTCCAAGAGGCTGTTTGAATTTCTAAAAAACATCAACCACAGTGAGTACCCCATCCTGCGACACAGAGAAACGGACCTCACGCCCCGCAAAAGGCATTCCGTACACTCTGTCGGGGATATTCTGATACTGCGGACGAGGATCGAGCGCAAGCACTTTCAGCAAGGCTTTAAGATCGTGCGACGAGAAAAGCGATTTAAAATCCTCGGGAAAAACCACTTGCAGGCTGTACCACTCTTTCTTATCGACAAATCCACTGCGGGCATCGGGGTGCGCATCGCTATAAGCAACGTATGGTTTAACATCATAAATGGGTGTGCCGTGCATAAGGTCGGCACCGGCAACATTTATCACAACTCCATTGTCGGCAGTCTTTTCTATGGAGAGTATTTTCACCGACGAGAGGCCAAGCCCGTTGGGACGGAAGGGCGAGCGTGTAGCAAACACGCCCATTGCCACATTGCCACCCAAAAGCGGCGGACGCACAGTGGGGCTCCACCCGGCACCCTCACGCACATTCTCCGAAAAGCCCCACAGGAGCCACAGATAATCGAAACCTTCGAGCCCTCGCAATGCATCGGGGTTGCGGTAGTGTGGCTCAAAGACTATGGTACCACGCAGTTCCTCGACCAGCCCGCTCTGCCGAGGAATACCGAATTTTGTAGGAAACGCCGAGTGAAAATAGGCGATGGGTGATATTTTCATTTAACTATTCTGTCTTGTTACTGTTTTTTGCCACGCAGGCTACACAAAATTATAAAATTTTGACTATATTCGTGCAAATTTATAAAAAGTAATTTTATCAAAAATCACAAGAATGAAGAACGACCGACTACTATCGCTCGATGTACTGCGTGGCATAGACCTGTTTATGCTGGTAGCCCTGCAACCGGTTATTCGCGGAGTACTGCTCACCCTAAATAACGAAACGCTCAACAGCACATTACTCCACCAATTGGACCACGCACAGTGGGAGGGATTCACCGCTTGGGACCTTGTGATGCCTCTGTTTCTTTTTATGTCGGGCGTAACAATGCCCTTTTCCCTGCCTAAATATTTAAAGCAGAACAGCAATCTTGCAGTGTGGAAGCGTGTACTCAAACGCTTTTCAATACTTTTCGCTCTTGGAATATTGGTACAAGGCAACATTCTATCGCTTAACCCCGACGCTATCTATCTTTACAGCAACACCCTGCAAGCGATTGCCACCGGCTACCTGCTTTCCGTACCACTGGTGCTCTACCTTAAACCACGTTGGCAAGCAGTGGCAATAGTGGTCCTGCTCATCATTTACACACTGCCGATGACACTCTGCGGCGATTGGAGCCCGCAAGGAAATTTTGCCTGCGAGGTTGACAAACTTATTTTAGGCCGTTTCCGCGACCAGAGCCAAATTGCACCCGACGGCAGCGTTATATTCGCCCCGTGGTACGACTACACTTGGGTGTGGAGCAGCCTCACATTCTGCTGCACCGTGGCGATGGGCAGCCTCGCCGGACACATAATAAAAAGCGGGAACGACAACCGCAAAAGAACTGCCTTACTATTGATGGCAACAGGTGCGGCACTCGTTGCAGCCGGATTATTGTGGGACTGCTGGCAACCGATGATTAAACGTGTGTGGAACGGCAGTATGACCGTTTACAGCGGCGGACTATGCTATCTGTTGCTCGCACTCTTCTACTGGTGGATTGATGTAAAAGGGCACCGCCGAGGATGGGAGTGGTTGCTCTACTACGGCTGCAACGCCATAACCGCCTATCTCATAGGCGAGATTATAAATTTCCGCTGCATAGCCCACTCACTGCTGCGCGGCACGGCACAGTATATTGGCAACGATTGGTACAGCGTATTGCTCACAGCAGCCAACAGCCTCATTCTCTTTTTTATTCTGCGCTTGCTCTACAAGCACAAAGTGTTTTTAAAAGTGTAGTTTTATACAAGCGGATATTTGCAATTTCTATAAAAAATTTCTTCTTTTGCATATAATAACAATCTAAATAAATAAATAACCAAAAATATAATATTATGGAAAAAATCATCGGCCTTATCGACGCGCCTTTCACCCCTTTTTATGAGAACGGAGAAGTAAACTATGAGCCTATCCCTGCATACGCACAAATGCTTGCAAAGAACGGAATGAAGGGAGTATTCATCAACGGCTCCTCGGGCGAGGGCTATATGCTCACCGAAGAGGAGCGCATAAAACTCACCGAAGCGTGGGTGGCAGCAGCTCCCGAAGGTTTCAAAATTATTGTACACGTTGGTAGCACCTGCGTAAAATCGAGCCGCCGTATGGCCGAGCACGCACAAAAAATGGGTGTATTCGGCATTGGCGCAATGGCACCTCCCTTCCCCAAAGTGGGCCGTGTGGAGGAACTTGTGAAATATTGTGAGGAGATTGCATCGGCCGCACCCGAGCTTCCTTTCTACTTCTACCATATACCCGCATTCAACGGAGCCTTTCTCCCTATGGTAAAATTCCTCGAAGCTGTGGATGGGCGTATTCCTAATTTTGCCGGTATTAAATACACCTTCGAGAGTATGTATGAATATAACCAGTGCCGCCTCTACAAAAATGGCAAGTTTGATATGCTTCACGGACAGGACGAGACTATACTTCCCTGCCTTGCAATGGGCGGTGCACAGGGTGGCATTGGCGGCACAACCAACTACAACGGTTGCAACCTCGCAGGCATTATCGACGCTTGGAATGCCGGTGACTTGGAGAAGGCACGCGAATTGCAGAACTTCTCGCAAGAGGTAATCAATGTAATATGCCACTATCGCGGCAACATCGTAGGTGGCAAAAGAATTATGAAACTCATCGGCCTCGACCTTGGCAAAAACCGCACTCCCTTTCAGAATATGACCGACGAGGAGGAGGCTGCAATGCGCAAGGAGCTCGAAGCCATAAACTTCTTCGAGCGTTGTAACAAATTATAACCGCACAAGAATATGAATTGGAAGAAATATCTTGCCGAGTGGCAGGAGAGCTACAAGAAGGATTTATGCGAGAATATAATGCCCTTCTGGTTGAAGAACGGGCTCGACCGTGTGAACGGCGGAATATACACCTGCCTCGACCGCGACGGTTCGCTCATCGACAGCACAAAATCGGTGTGGTTCCAAGGCCGTTTCGCATTTGTTTGCAGTTTCGCCTATAATACCATTGAGAAGAACCCCGAATGGCTGGCTGCGGCAAAAAGCACCATAGAGTTTATAGAGAAACATTGTTTCGACAACGACGGGCGTATGTACTTCGAGGTGATGGCTGACGGCACTCCTTTGCGCAAACGCCGCTATGTTTTTTCGGAGAGCTTTGCTGCCATAGCAATGGCCGAGTATGCAAAAGCGTCGGGCGACAGCAGCTATGCTCAAAAGGCGTTGAACCTCTTTAAGGATATACGCAAATTCGTGGCAACACCCGGTTATATGCCACCCAAATACCTCGACACATTGCAGGCAAAGGGGCACTCGCTGGTGATGATACTGATAAACACCGCATCGCGCATACGCAACGTTATTGCCGACCCTGTGCTCGACAAGCAGATTGACGAGTCGATAGAATCGCTCAAAGATTTTATGAAGCCCGAATTCAAGGCACTGCTCGAAATGGTGGGGCCCAACGGGGAATTCATCGACACTTGCAACGGTCGTGTCATAAACCCCGGTCACTGCATAGAAACTGCTTGGTTCCTGCTCGAAGAGGCTAAATACCGCGGCTGGGACAAGGAACTCACCGCACAGGCCTTGCAGATTCTCGACTGGTCGTGGGAATGGGGCTGGGACAAGGAGTATGGCGGCATAATCAACTTCCGCGACTGCCGTAACCTTCCCCCGCAGGACTACTCGCAGGATATGAAATTCTGGTGGCCGCAGACCGAGGCTATTATCGCCACCCTATATGCATACGAAGCTACGGGCGACGATAAATACCTCATTTGGCACAAGCAGATTAGCGAGTGGACCTACGCGCACTTCCCCGACAGGGAAAAGGGTGAATGGTACGGCTATCTGCACCGCGACGGCACCGTGGCACAGCCTGCCAAAGGCAATATATTCAAAGGGCCGTTCCACATTCCGCGTATGATGATCAAGTCGTTTGACCTTTGTGAAATACTAACAAAAGAATAATATGAATAAACTCAAAGAGAAAAAATGGTACCCGTGGTTGGTGGTACTCCTATTGTCGGGCGTGGCGTTCCTCAATTATATGGACCGCCAGATGTTGAGCACTATGCGCTTTGCAATGTCCGAAGATATTGTTGAGGTTGCCACAAGCTACACAGGCCCTTGGGGCTGGGGAGCACTTATGGCTGCATTTATGTGGATATACGGCCTGATGAGCCCCGTATCGGGTGCTATTGCCGACCGTTTGAACCGCAAGAACCTTATCGTGGGCAGCCTTTTCGTGTGGTCGGCGGTAACATTCCTTATGGGATATGTCGATACATACACCGAATTGTATATTCTGCGTGCCATTATGGGATTCAGCGAGGCACTCTACATTCCGGCAGCACTATCCCTCATCGCCGACATACATAGTGGCAAGACACGCTCTATGGCAATAGGCATACATATGACCGGATTGTATCTGGGGCAGATTGCCGGCGGATTCGGCTCAATATTTTCAAGCCTTCTCGATTGGCACACGGTGTTTCTTGTATGCGGCCTTGTGGGTATGATTTATTCGGTCGTGCTCATACTCTTTATAAGCGACCCCGGACGCGAAAAGAAACAGGAACAAGCAACAGCGGCCGACAATGGCCCGGGCATCTTTAAAAGCATTATGCTGGTATTGAGCAATATGGCTTTCTGGGCCGTGCTCTTTGTATTCACCACATTGAGTATGCCGGGCTGGGCTACAAAGAACTGGTTGCCCGAATTGCTTGCCAACGTAATAGGCAGCAACTGGAATATGGAGGTAGGCGAAGCGATGAACTACGCAGGTCCCATTGCCGTGATAAGCCTTGCAGGAGCATCGTTCGTGGGAGCGATGATTGGTGGTCGTTTGTCGGACAAATGGGTGCAAAAGAATGTGCGCGGACGCGTTTACACAAGCAGCATAGGCCTTGCCCTCATTGTTCCGTCACTTGTATTTATGGGGCTTGGCGACAGCCTTTTGGCTGTTATATTGGCAATATTGTGCTTCGGAATAGGTTACGGATTTTTCGACACAAACAATATGCCCATTCTGTGCCAGTTTATTCCGTCGCGCCAGCGTGCCACTGCTTACGGATTCATAAATATGTCGGGCGTTCTTGGCGGCGCAGCAATAACAACCGCTCTTGGCAATCTGTCGCTTGGCGAAGGCTTTGCCCTGCTGGGCGGAGTAACCATCCTGTCGTTGCTTATACAGATTATTGCCTTGCGCCCAAAAACCATAAATATGCAGTAATATTATTATGAGATACATATTCAAAGTATTTATTATACTACCCTTTGCAGCAGCCCTCACAGGCTGCTGCAAAGACAATAAGGGAGAAACGCCCGTGGAAAAGGGTTATGAACAAGGCGTATCGGCCCTTTACGGTGCGCTGCACAATAATATCGTCTATGTTGCCGGCGGATGTAATTTCCCCGAAACCCCGGCAGCCGAGGGTGGCAGCAAACGTTATTATAAATGGATTTACAAAAGCCGTGCCGACGAGACGAACAAATGGGAAAAGGCCGGAGAGTTGCCTCAAAGCTCGGCCTACGGCGTATCGGTACAAAAAGACAACAAATGGTACATTGCAGGAGGGATGAACGAAGAAGGTTCCCACAACAGCACCTACCGCATAACTCTTGAAAAAGATTTTATGCACATAGACACATTGCCTCCACTACCCTGCACCGTGGACAATGCCACAGGCTGCATCACCGACGACAATATTTTTTATGTAGCAGGAGGCAATGCCGATGGTAAAGCCTCGGCACGCATTTTCGCGCTGAATCTCTGCAAGAACGGTGCCGTATGGGAGGAAATGCCCCCAATGCCGCAACCCCGTGTGCAGCCCGTGTGTGCGGCAGCTGGGAAGAACATCCTCATTTGGGGAGGATTCTGCCCCGGCGACACAACAACTGCAAAAGTACACACCGATGGCATTATGTACGACAAGAGCACAGGTTGCAGCACTGCCATAGGAACCACCGGCAGCGACAGCGACACAATAACCCTGTCGGGAGGAACAGCCATAAACGGAAACGATGGCTGCATTTATGCCACAGGAGGAGTGAACAAGGAAATTTTCTTCGATGCAATAACAGGCAGCTACAAACTAATAGCCCGCGAGAATTATATGACACAGCCGGTCGAATGGTACCGTTTCAACGGGAAATTACTTAAATACAACATCAACGAAGGAAAATGGAGCCTTGTAACCGAAAATAAGGAGTTTGCTCGCGCCGGAGCCTTGCTGCTCAACCACAAAGGCAAGCTCATATATATCGGGGGCGAACTAAAACCGGGAATACGCACACCCGAGGTTCACACCTACAAATATCAATAGAATAGAGAGGGGAAAACCCTCACACAAATAGGGAATCCCCCTGCAACGATTAGGATTTTAACGTTGCAGGGGGATTTTTGTATCTATACCTTTGCTCACAGAAAGAACAACGAAACAAAAAACTTTATTAACCATTAAAACTTTACAATTATGAAAAAGATGATGATTATCGCAGTATTGGTAAGCGGAATGCTTATGCCTGCACAGATTATGGCACAGAACAACCACAGAAACAACAGAAAGCCCGTGGCTGTGAAATATGAGAACAGAAAGGAGCACAAGCACAATGATTTTCGTGTCGAAAAGAAACACAAACACGAATATGGCCACGCAGGCAACCATAGACCAAACAACAGGCCTCACTGCAAACCTGCTCACCACCCCGCACCTAAACCCGTGGTTGTGCACCATCCGGCACCGCAACCGGTAGTAGTACACCATCCCGCACCCAAGCCTGTGGTTGTGCACCATCATTGTAATAACGATGTAGCAAACGTTGCGGCCGTGGCATTGGGAGTTGCGGGAATAATATCCCTCCTCACCGACTAAACAACACTTTCATACTTAAACGACCAATCGGGCTGTGAATTTCACAGCCCGATTTTTATCCATAAAAAGCATCTGTCACAATCGGCATTTACCCTCTGATTCATTGCAGGAGTATCGTTTTTTCACTACCTTCGCAGAAAGATAAAACCAACAACAATGCAAGAAAGGAAAAACGGTTGGAGCTGGATACCGACACTCTATTTTGCCGAGGGACTGCCCTACTTTGCAGTAACCGTAATTTCGGTAATACTATACAAACGATTGGGAATAAACAACAGCGATATTGCCCTCTACACAAGTTGGCTCTATCTGCCGTGGGTCATAAAACCATTTTGGAGCCCCATTGTGGAGATGCTCTCCACTCGCCGACAATGGATTTATGCCACACAGCTATTCATTGGGGCATTGCTTGCCGCGATTGCCTTCTGCATTCCTGTGAGCAACTTTTTCCAATGGACACTCGCACTCTTCTGGCTCATAGCATTCAGTTCGGCGACACACGACATTGCTGCCGACGGATTCTATATGCTTGGGCTGAGCGAGGAGCAACAATCATTCTTTTCGGGAATAAGAAGCATTTTCTACCGCATAGCAACCATATTCGGGCAAGGAGTAATTATAATAATCGCAGGAATTCTGGAAGAGCACACAGGCTCTATAACTACCGCGTGGAGTATCACATTCGGCATAATGGCCATTATAATGCTTGCGCTTGGCTGCACGCATAAAATAGTGCTCCCCACCCCGGCAAACGACATTTCACGCAACATCACAGGTGTAAAGGAGGCTATGTGCAAATTCGGCGAAATATGGACTACTTTCTTTAAAAAGCCCGGAATTGTTCAAGCTATGTTATTTATGCTCCTCTTCCGCCTGCCCGAAGCACAGCTTGTGAAGATGCTCAACCCCTTCCTGCTCGACAGTCGCGAAGCTGGCGGCCTTGCATTAAGCACCGAACAGATTGGTATAACATACGGCACCATTGGTGTGATAGGGCTCATAATAGGCGGTATTGCCGGGGGTATTGCAATATCCAAAAAAGGGCTGAAATATTGGCTGTGGCCTATGGTGGCTGCGATTTCCATTCCCGACCTTGTATATGTCTATTTAAGCATAGCGCAACCAGCAGAGCAATGGATAATCGACGGTTGCATATTCATTGAACAGATGGGTTACGGCTTTGGATTTACCGCATATATGATGTATCTCATATATTTCTCCCGTGGACAATACCCCACTGCCCACTATGCAATTTCCACCGCCTTTATGGCTTTGGGTATGATGCTTCCCGGAATGTTGTCGGGATATATACAGGAACTTGCAGGCTACATAAACTTCTTCATTTGGGTAATGATTTGCTGTATTGCCACTTTTGCAGTTTCGGCAACATTAAAAATAGACCCCGACTTTGGAAAAAAGTAAAAATGGAACTATCTTCGCACAAAATTTAGGAAATAACAGATTTATGATACTTATTGCCGACTGCGGCTCGACAAAAACCGATTGGGTACTTTGCGACGGGGAGTCTATTGTAACTCATATAAAGACACAAGGATTTAACCCCACCCAACAGAGTGCCGACGAAATTTATGCCGCACTTTCAGAAGAACTTAAAGACAAAATAGACACCGAAGCTCCGCAAACTATCTATTTTTACGGGGCAGGTTGCGCATACGAGAATGCCATAAACAGAATGCACACAGCGCTGTCGAGCATTTTCGGCACAAAAGATATACACATACACAGCGACCTTCTTGCGGCTGCGCGCGCATTATGCGGGCACGAAGAGGGAATTGCCTGCATTCTTGGCACAGGCTCCAATTCCTGCCTGTTCGACGGTAATAGAATCACCGAAAATACCCCCTCGCTCGGTTACATTCTGGGCGACGAGGGCAGCGGCGCACACCTTGGCCGTCAGCTTGTGAGCGACTGCATAAAGAAACAATTATCGGCGGCTATGTGCGAGAAATTCCTCAAAAAATACGACCTCACGGTAGCCGGCATTCTGGAACGTGTATATCACGAGCCGCTACCCAACCGTTTCTTGGCAAGTTTTGCACCCTTTCTGCACGAAAACCGCAAGAATGCCGAGATACACGACCTGCTCATTCGCTGTTTCACACAATTCTTCCAGCGCAATACAATGGTCTATCGCCGTTCGTGGCTACCCATCCACATAATCGGCAGCATAGGAGTAAACTTTGCACAAGAGATAAAAGAGACAGCCGAGAGCCTCGGCCTGTCGATAGGTAACATTGTGGACAGCCCTATAAACGGACTTATAGAATATCATAAAAACCAAAAACAATAAAAAAAGATGAAAAAAGCATTCTTCACCGTAGCTGCAACAATAATGGCAGCAGTAGCAATCTCTTGCAGCAGCAACGAGAGCACAACAGGAATAAGTAAAGGAAGCCTCAACAAGATGGACAGCCTCTCCTATGTGTACGGAATGAGTATGGGACACCAGCTTGCAGCCGGCATTGTAAAAGAGCTTGAACTCGATTTTGAGAAACTTATGGAAACAATGGAAAAAACAGCCTTGGGCAAAGAGGACATTGTGGCAAACGACACCATCAACGAGGCCAATATGCCTAAATTGTACCAAAAAGTATTCGGGCGCGCCCGTCAAATGCAGATTCAGGCTGCCAAAAGCGACAGCACCGGCAACACCAAACTATACGACAGCGAGGAACTGCGCGAGCTTACATCGGCATTTGTAGGAGCCGACGCCGGCCTTGGCCTTGCAAGAATGGGAGCCAACATTCCCTTGCAGCTTGTGTGGATTGAGAAAGGATTAAAAGAAGCATTCGACGGCACTGCACCTATGAACAGTACCCAGACACAGAACTACATCAGAGAATATTTCACCGTGAAAATTCCCGCCGAGAATAAAAAAGCATCGGAGGCGTGGCTCGCCGAGGTTGAGAAAGAAAGCGGTGTACAGAAAACTGCAAGCGGCCTGCTCTACAAGGTAACCGAGCCCGGTGATATGAGCGCAAAGCCCACCTCACTCGAAGATGTTGTAAAGGTACACTACAAAGGCACAACCCGCACAGGCAAGGAGTTCGACAGCAGCTACAAGCGCAATGTTCCCATCGACTTCCCCCTCAACGGAGTAATCAAAGGCTGGGGCGAAGGCTTGCAGCTTGTGGGTAAAGGCGGTAAAATCACATTGTGGATACCTGCCGAGCTTGCATACGGTTCGCGTGGTGCCGGCAGCGACATTGGTCCAAACGAAGCACTCCGTTTCGATGTTGAGTTGCTCGATGTTAACCCCAAAGCCGAATAACCTTGAATTTATAATGTAAATAAAAAAATGCCGCTTGTTTCTTCAAGCGGCATTTTTAGAAGCTGTTTGAATTTATATCGCCAAAATTTTATAGAACAAGAATAGGATGTTTCTTTCTTTTTTAAGGGCGTGTAGCGGGCTACATAACCGCGAAAAAGAAAGAAACAGACATTTTTGAATATAAAAAATGGCGAAACATTCAGTTTCTATAAGAAAATATTTTTTAGAAATTCAAACAACTTCTTATATTTACACACAAACTATTCGGGAAGTTCAATCTTTAAATCACCCTTACTGCTTATTACAAGTTTCTCGTAACGCTCTATGAGGCGAGGCATACGCGAAAGCCGCATCGACAGGCGAACCACACACTCATTGTCGAACACTTGTTCCAACACCTTGGGGGCCTCCTCCTTTACGACACGCAACACATCGTTTAACAGAGCGTATGAGAAGCGCAGGGTAATCTCGGAATTTATGGTCTTTTCGATGTGGGGCACCGCTTCGAGAGCCTCGGCGGCTGCGAGCCTGTATGCAACGATAAGGCCGCTTGTTCCCAATTTAACTCCGCCAAAGTAACGCACCACGATAACCAGCACATTTGTGAGTTCCTTGCTGTGTATCTGCCCCAAGATAGGCTTGCCGGCCGTGCCCGAAGGCTCGCCATTGTCGTTGGCACGTTCCTGCTCGCCACGCTCACCCAAACGATAGGCGTAACAGACGTGACGCGCATCGTAGTAACGTTTCTGATAAGCCTCCACAATCTCCTTAACCTGTTCTACAGTGGTTACAGGAATTGCAAAGGCGAGGAATTTACTCCGTTTCTCGGTGTAAATT
This sequence comes from Bacteroidaceae bacterium, assembly GCA_017466065.1. The sequence goes on along the minus strand of JAFTUV010000034.1, from coordinate 127,362 downwards.
CCCTCGCCCTGTTCCTCTATGGTCTTGTATGTATCCTCCTGCAACATCAGGATAGTTTATGAATTACCAACCCCGAGCGTAATTTCGGCTCGAACCACGTTGTTTTAGGGGGCATTATGTTACCTGTATCGGCAATGTCGGTGAGTTGTTTCATTGAAACGGGGTAGAGAGCCAGCGCAGCCTTCATTTCACCGCTGTTCACACGGCGTTCAAGCTCGCCAAGGCCGCGTATGCCACCAACAAAATCCACACGTTTGGAGGTGCGCAGGTCCTTTATGCCCAGAATTTCATCGAGAATCAAATTAGACGAAATTGTAACATCGAGCACACCTATGGGGTCGCTGTCGTCATACACACCCTCCTTTGCGGTGAGGCTGTACCAATTACCGCCAAGATAGAGAGCAAAATTATGCAGTGCAGCCGGCTTGTATATCTCCCTGCCCTTCTCTTCTACAATGAAATTCTTGGCAAGAGCTGCAAGAAATTCCTCTTCGGAGAGGCCGTTGAGGTCTTTCACCACACGATTGTAGTCGATGATGGTGAGCTGACTCGATGGGAAACACACTGCCATAAAGTAGTTGTACTCCTCGTCGCCACGGTGCTCGGGGTTATTGTCGGCCTTCTCTTTGCCCACAAGTGCTGCCGCTGCCGAACGATGGTGACCGTCGGCAATGTAGAGCGCGGGCATAGCTGCAAACTGTTCGGTTATGGCTGCAATGTCTGCATCGTCATCCACTACCCACAAACGGTGGCGGAAGCCATCGAGCTGTGCGGTAAAGTCATATTCGGGCAGGGCGGCTGTGTAGCGTGCCACAATCTTGTCGAGCAAAATATTATCGGGGTAGGCAAAAAACACCGGTTCAATATTGGCATTGTTCACGCGAACGTGCTTCATACGGTCCTCCTCCTTGTCCTTACGGGTGAGTTCGTGTTTTTTTATTACCCCGGTCATATAATCGTTCACATAGGCACATACTACAAGGCCATACTGGGTGCGGCCGTTCATAGTTTGTGCATATATGTAGTATTGCTCCTTGCCATCCTGCACCAGCCAACCTTCCTTCTGGAACTTTGCAAAATTCTCGGCCGCACGGGCATATACCTCGGGGGCGTGCTCGTCGGTGCCCACGGGAAAATCAATCTCGGGGCGGATTATGTGATAGAGCGATTTTTCATTGCCCTCGGCCTCGGCACGAGCTTCATCGCTGTTAAGGACATCGTATGGGCGGCTCTGCACCTGCTCCACCAACTCACGCGGAGGACGAATTCCCTTGAACGGTTTAATTACAGCCATATTCCTTCTTATATACTATTACTTGTTGACACGGAAACGCTCGCAGCCCTCCTCAAAGAATGCAACAATCTGCTTCGCGGCAGCAATGCCGGCATTTATATTAGCCTCGGCTGTCTGCGCACCCATCTTCTTGGGAGTGGCAAAGAAACGGCCCTCGAATTTAGAGAATTCCTCCAATGCAGCGGGAGCAACATCGGTAACATACTTTATGTCGGTGCGCTCGGCCATAAGTTCTATAAGTTCGGGCTCGTTTACAACCTCCTTGCGGGCAGTGTTCACCACAAGAGCCGACTTTGGCATTGAGCCCACAAGGGCCTTGCCGATAGAGTTCTTTGTTTCGGGTGTTGCGGGGATGTGTATCGACACAACATCGCACAGGCTGTAAAGTTCCTCGGCCGAATTAACACGCTTGACGCAATCGGCATCCACAATCTCTTGGGGAGTGAATATGTCGTATATATAAATATCCATTCCGAAGCCCTTTGCTATGCGGCCGACGTTGCGACCAACGTTACCGTATGCGTGTATTCCCAGCTTCTTGCCTTTGAGTTCCATTCCCGATGTTCCGTTGTACATATTGCGATAGGCATAGACCATCATTCCGAAGGCAAGCTCGGCCACGGCATTGGAGTTCTGTCCGGGGGTATTCATCACACATATACCTCGCTCGGTTGCTGCGGCAAGGTCAACATTGTCGAATCCGGCACCGGCACGCACCACAATCTTGCAGTTTTTTGCAGCGTCCATAACCTCGGCATCTATAATGTCGCTACGGATTATTATCGCATCAACATCGGCAACTGCGGCAAGCAGCTCGGCCTTGCTTGTATATTTTTCCAACAAAGAGAGCTCATACCCTGCGGCATCGGCAACCTCTTTTATTCCCTTCACTGCAACGGCGGCAAAGGGTTTCTCTGTGGCAACTAATATCTTTTTCATAATGTTATTTCTTGATTATTTTGTACGTTCAAACTCTTTCATACAATCGACCAGACGCTGAACACCCTCGATGGGCATTGCGTTGTAGCACGATGCACGGAAGCCGCCTATCGAGCGGTGTCCCTTGATGTTGCAGATTCCCTTCGAAGTGGCAAATTGCATAAAGTCGGCTTCGAGTTCTTTATATTCATCGGCCATAATAAAGTCGATGTTCATTACAGAGCGGTCCTCAACAGCTGCGGTGCCTTTGAACATACGGTTGCGGTCAACCTCGTCGTAGAGCATTTGTGAGCGCAATTCGGCACGACGCTGCATTTCGCACACACCACCCTGTGCTTTCATCCAACGGAGATTTTCAAGGGCAACATAAATGGGGAATACGGGAGGAGTGTTATACATTGAGCCACCGTCGATGTGTGTGCGGTAGTTGAGCATCGAAGGTATCTTGCGGTCAACCTGTCCGAGGGCATCCTCCTTAACTATGGCAAAGGCAACACCTGCAGGTGCAAGGTTCTTCTGTGCACCACCGTAGATACAGTTATATTTGCTCACGTCGATGGGACGAGAGAATATGTCGGACGACATATCGGCAACCAGAGGAATGGGCGAGTCAATATCGTGACGAATTTCCGTACCATAAATGGTGTTGTTTGTGGTAATGTGGAAGTAGTCGGCATCTGTGGGAATTACATAATCCTTGGGAATGTAGCTGTAAAGTTTGTCCTTCGACGAAGCTACCTCAACTGCCTCACCAATAATCTGTGCCTCTTTCAATGCCTTCAACGACCAAGTACCGGTGTTCAGGTAGGCAGCCTTCTTTTTCAAGAAGTTATAAGGTACCATACAGAATTGCATACTTGCTCCACCACCGAGGAAGAGTGTTGTATAACCATCGGGAATATCGAGCAGTTCCTTGAAAAGCGCACGTGCTTCATCAATCACCGCAACAAAATCCTTTGAACGATGGCTTATTTCCAATATCGAGAGGCCAATGCCATTAAAATCAAGTACCGATTTTGCAGCCGCATCGAACACCTCTTGGGGCATTATCGAAGGGCCGGCGTTAAAGTTAATTTTTTTCATAATTCAATAGTTATGTATATTATAGTTTCTAAAATTCAAAAAAAGTTTATCACAAATGAGAACGGCACCCACTCACGCACGTGCGCACTCCTTGTTTAATAAAACGAATGCAAAGATAACCCCTTTTTTCAAGCCATAGAATTATGAATATCTTTTTTTTGGATTTTTATGGAAAAAGTTATTAACAATTATACAAAAAAGTCTATAAATATGAAATTTACTACACACCGGCTTGCCGAATGTGCAGTAAATTATTGAAACAAAGAAAGAAAGGGCGAGTTTTTTATCCCCTCACAGGTTCCACTATGGTCTTAATGCCTTTAATCTTTTCGCCGGCCACGCTTTTCAGCACCTCACGCATACGGTTCATCTTCACCGCCACATAAGAGTATTTGTCAAACACGGCAATGGGGCCCACCTCATCGGCACGCAGCCCACCCTTTTTAATAAAGAAGCCGGCAAGGTCGCCACGGCTTATCTTGTCGCGTTTGCCCTTACCTACATAAAGCGCAGCCCATTGCACAGGCTGTTGCGCCACACACTTTTTGGGGAGTGCATACTCGCTGATGAACGAAGGGACAAAATCGGGAAGTTCCTTGCCCTCATAAGAGAACATATAGACAGCACCGCCGGCCTCCCAGCGTGCTGTACGCCCGTTGCGGTGGGTAAAAATCTCGGCACTCATTGCACGCTGATAATGAACGACGTGCTTCACGTCCTTAATATCGAGCCCTCGCGCGGCAATATCGGTACTCACAAGAACATTCACACAGGAACTTGCAAATTTATACAGCGCAAGTTCCCTGTCCCTCTGCTCCAACGCACCGTGATAACCTACGCAACGCACGCCATTCTTTGCAAGGAAAGCACGCACCTCATCGACACTCTCCCTGAAATTACAGAATACGATGGCCGGCTCCCCGTTAAAGGAGCAAATGAGCCGTAAAAGATTTTGCTCACGCCCATCGGGAACGGTGGTTATTGTATGGAAACTTATGCGTTCCGAGGGATTTTCACTCCCCTCACGAAAATCGAGACGCTCACCACAACCGGTTCCTGCAAAAAGCGGAATTTCGACAGCGTCGGTAGCCGACAGCAAGTAGCGCGCCCCCACCGACGGCAACAAGGCAAGCAGATGTTCCATCTCCTCGCGGAAGCCCATTTCCAGACACTTGTCAAATTCATCTATAACCACGCGGGAACATTCATCAACCTCAAATGTTCCCCTCTCCAAATGGTCGATAAGGCGACCGGGAGTGCCAACGACCAACACCGGCGACGCACCCGAGAAGATGGCAGCCTCCTGCTCCACAGGGCGGCCACCGTAGAGAGCCGCCATCTGCGGCCCCACCTTCATAGAACGCCACACTTCGCCCACCTGCTTCGCAAGCTCGCGTGTGGGAACTATTATGAGAGCCTGCACCTTTTTCATCTGCGGTTGCACACATTCGAGCAGTGGCAACAGATAGGCAAGAGTCTTTCCCGTGCCCGTGGGCGATAGCAGAACCATTCCTTGCCCGCTGCGGCAATGCTCCACCGCCCGCCACTGCATCTCGTTGACGGAGTCTATCTTCAAATTTTCAAGAGCACGCTCCTGTTCCTTTGTAAAAATCCTATCCATATATTTTTCTATTTTCCTTTCTCTTTTTCACTCTGCAACAAACGCTCCATACACTCCACGACAGCAGGATAGAGCGTTGCGACATTCACACATTCGTCACCCTTGCCGCCCATATAATATAGCTGCGGTGCCGACGAATAACCCGTTTCAATCTTCGGGCCCCAAGGCACCATTGCCGGACCACCCTTCGGAGAAATATATTTCCAATCGGCCGTTCGCAACGACAAAGTGCGATTGGCCGCCTGCGATATTACATAGGAACGACCGCCTGCCTCCTTCCCCAGCCACGCCGCAAGCTGTTCCTCGCCGTCTATTGCAAGCGAAGAAGGCAATTCAACCCCTGCAAGAGCAGCCATAGAAGGGAGAAAATCAATCTGCGAAACAAGAACACCGCTCACACTGCCGGGCTCCACACATCCCCTATACGAAACAATAAACGGAACACGCGAACCACCCTCGAAGGCACTATACTTTCCACCGCGCAAGCCACCCGTGGGAGAGTGCGAGCCCGCAAGTTCCTCGGCACCATCAACATAACCATCATCGAGCACCGGCCCATTATCGCTTGTCAGAATCACAAGGGTATTATCCAGAATGCCACAATCGCGCAAAGCTGCAATCAACTGCCCCACCGACCAATCGAACTGCACAACAGCATCGCCACGCAGCCCCATTCCGCTACTGCCTCTGAACCGTTCGTGAGGGAAGCGCGGAACGTGTACATCGTTGGCTGCGAAATAGAGGAAGAAACGCTCATCGCTGTGCAAGCGGATAAACTCCACAGCCCGTGCAGTAATAGAATCGGCAATATCCTCATCCTTCCACAAGGCAGTGCCACCGCCACGCATATACCCTATGCGGCCTATGCCGTTCACAATGGACATATCGTGCCCGTGACTCGACTTTAAATTATACAGTAATTCGGGATTATCCCTGCCCGTAGGCTCACCTTCAAAGTTACGCACATAACTAACCTCAACGGGTGCCGAGGTATCATACCCCGCAACCCTGCCATTTTCAATAAAGACACAAGGCACTCTGTCGGCTGTAGCCGCCATAATATAATGCTCGTCGAAGCCTAAATCGAGCGGCGAAGGAGAGAGCAACCCGTTCCACTCCTGCTGCCCCGTGACAGCACCAAGCCCCAGATGCCATTTGCCAAAAGCACCGGTAACATACCCTGCTTTTTTAAACACATCGGCCACGGTCGTTCTTTCGGGGTCTATTATCATCGCCGCATTACCCGCCGCAACATCGGTACCCCTTCTGCGCCAAGCATATTCGCCCGTCAGTAAAGAGTAACGCGAAGGGGTGCTTGTGGAAGCCGTCGCATAGGCATTCGTAAAGCGAATGCCATCGTCGTACAAAGCCGCAATATTAGGAGTAGAAGAAGAGGAACGAGCATAGCACTCAACATCGCCATAGCCTAAATCATCGGCATATATAAAGAGGACGTTCGGTCTTTCGGGCAGGCTGTCGCCCACTGCCGCCTGCACGACCGACGACGACAAAATCGCAAGAGAAACTACACCTGATTTATCGACAAACATAGCATTCGTTAAATTCATTTGTGCGAAGATACTAAAAACAGGGGAAGAAACAAGAATATAAGAAGCTGTTTGAATTTCCAAAAATACCTATTTATCACTCCGAAAGAATAAAACTGCCAATTTGACACACTTTTTTCGCCCAAAAAGAGTACCTTTGCAAAATAATGCGCCAAAAAACCCATTGGCAAGCTATTTGTTATTGATTAAACAAAGAACATACAGAAATCAAATATGGAAGATAAGGAAATTATAGAAGAGAACATCAATCAGACTGCGGAAGCCGCAACAGGACAGGAAGCTGCAAACACCGAGGAGCAGACAGAACTCACACCCGAGCAACAGATGCAAAAAGAGCTCGACGAAGCAAATGAGAAAATTGCAGCACTCGAAGATAAATATCTGCGTCAGGCAGCCGAGTTTGACAATTACCGCAAACGCACGATAAAGGAGAAAGCCGAACTCATAAAGAACGGCGGCGAACGTGCCATAGAATCGATACTCCCCGTGCTCGACGACTTTGAGCGCGCCATCGACAATATGTCGAAAGACGAAAAAGCAGCCGAATTGCTCACCGGAGTAGAGCTTATCTACAACAAGTTCATAGGCATCCTGAAACAGAACGGACTGCAAAAAATAGAAACCGAGGGAGAGGACTTCAACACCGACTACCACGAAGCCATCGCCCTTGTGCCCACCCCCGACGAGAGCCTCAAAGGCAAAGTACTCGACTGCATACAGACAGGATACACATTAAACGAAAAAGTAATACGCCACGCAAAAGTAGCCGTGGGCGAATAATGACAGAATATGGCAAAGAAAGACTACTATGAAGTGCTTGGCGTTGACAGGAGCGCCTCTGCCGCAGAAATAAAGAAAGCCTATCGTAAAAAAGCGATAGAATATCACCCCGACAAAAATCCCGGCAACAAAGAAGCCGAAGAGAAGTTCAAAGAGGCCGCCGAAGCATACAGCGTGCTCAGCGACCCCGACAAGAAAGCCCGCTACGACCAATTCGGCTTTGAGGGAGTGAACGGTGCCGGTGGCACAGGAGGCTTCGGTGCCGGAATGGATATGAACGACATTTTCTCAATGTTCGGCGACATCTTCGGCGGTGCAGGAGGGTTCGGCGGCTTTGGTGGCTTTGGTGGCGGCGGACGCAGTTCGGGCCCTGCACGTTACCGTGGCAGCGACCTGCGCGTAACCGTGAAGCTCACCCTTCAAGAAATAGCCAACGGCGTAACCAAGAAATTCAAACTCAAAAAGAATGTTCCCTGCCAGCACTGCGGCGGCAGCGGAGCCGAGGATGGAGCAATGGAGACCTGCCCCGAATGTAAAGGAACAGGTCGCGTAGTGCGCACACAGCAGAGTTTTTTCGGAATGATGCGCACCGAGGTTGCCTGTACCCACTGCAACGGCACCGGTAAGATAATAAAGAACAAGTGTAAGCACTGCGGCGGCGACGGCGTTGTTTCGGGCGAAGAGGTTGTCGAGGTACAAATACCCGCAGGCGTTTCCGACGGCATACAGCTGTCGATGCGTGGAAAAGGCAACGCCGGCAAGCACAACGGCATAAACGGCGACCTTCTCATACAAGTGAAAGAGGAACCGCATCCGCAACTTGTGCGCGACGACAACGACCTGATATACAGCCTATTGCTCGACATTCCCACAGCCACACTCGGTGGCGTGGTGGAGATACCCACCATCGAAGGAAAGGCCAAAGTGACCATAGATGCCGGCACGCAGCCCGGCAAGGTGTTGCGCCTGCGTGGCAAGGGCCTCCCCTCGCTCAACGGTTACGGCAAGGGCGACATTGTAGTGAACATAAGCATCTACATTCCCGAATCGCTCTCGAAGGATGAAAAGAAGGCAATGGAACATTTCAAGGAGTCGGACAATTTCCGTCCCACCGACAGCATCAAGGAGCAGATTTTCCGCCGTTTCAAAAATTTCTTCGATTAATAGGCTGTTGAATTTATATAGTTAAGTAAAATTATATGACATACGACGAAACGGTCGAATATCTCTTTAACTGCGCACCGCCCTTCCAGCAAGTAGGCGGTGCCGGTTACAAAGAGGGGCTTGCAACCAGCATCGCCCTCGACAATCATCTGGGTAACCCCCACCGCCGCTACCGCACCATACACGTTGCCGGCACCAACGGCAAAGGCTCAACCTCGCACACCCTCGCCGCGATATTGCAAGCGGCCGGTTACAAAGTGGGACTCTACACATCGCCCCATCTGATTGATTTTCGCGAACGTATAAGAGTGAACGGAGAGCCGGCAAGCAAGAAATTCGTCGTAGATTTTGTAGAGAGGGAAAGACACTTCTTCGAGCCTCTCGAACCATCATTTTTCGAGCTCACCACAGCAATGGCATTCACCTACTTTGCACAGCAGGAGGTTGACATTGCCGTAATAGAAGTGGGGCTCGGTGGCAGACTCGACTGCACAAACATAATCACTCCCGACCTCTGCATAATAACAAACATAAGCCCCGACCACACACAATTCCTCGGCAACACCCTCGCACAGATTGCAAGCGAAAAGGCCGGGATTATAAAGAAAGGGGTTCCCGTGGTAATAGGCGAAGCTACCGAAGAAACTCGAAAAATATTTACATCGAAGGCCACAAGCGTGGAGGCTCCCATAATATTTGCCGAGGACGACAGCTACATTCTGCAAGCTACGCATTGTAGCAAGGGCATTGAATACACCACTCGCAATCACGAAAGAATAACAGGCGAACTACGCGGCAACTACCAGATAAAAAACGCAAACACCATACTTGCCGCCACGAATGTTTTATTGAAAAAACATTACAAAATCACAACAGCTGACATAAACACCGGATTTGCCAACGTGTGCAGCCTCACCGGATTTATGGGACGTTGGCAGACTATAAGAAACACCCCACGCACAATCTGCGACGCAGGGCACAACGTTGGCGGCATAAAGGAGGTTACCGAACAGCTTGCCCGCGAACAATACACCACCCTGCGCATAGTATTCGGGATGGTGGGCGACAAGGATATTGAGAGCGTGCTCGCAATGATGCCTCGGGGTGCCATCTACTATTTCACACAAGCAAGCATAAAACGCGCGCTACCTGCCGACAAACTGCGCGAAATGGCAAGAGCACACGGCCTGTTGGGCAGCAGCCACCCCGATGTAAGCACCGCCCTTGCCGCCGCCACCAACGATTCATCGGCCGGAGACCTTATATTCGTCGGCGGCAGTTGCTTCATTGTGGCCGACCTTCTCGCCTCCATTTTTAAATAAATTAAGAAAAATTCGCACTTGCTTCTCTAAAAAATCTCTATCAATTGTTTTGAGATAATACATATTTTTATTTTATTTGCGAAATAAAAGCAAAGGCTTTTTCGGCCGTGCGCCCCCACGCACCCCGTGCCGGCACGCCGAACAGCCCACACTGAAAGAGTTAATTCTTTAAACGCGAATAAAATATGAGCTGTACAGAAAATCTATCGCAATTGAAAGCCGCCGACTTTAAGAAAGTTGTAGACGGCAAAGAAACAGCGCTGTTCATCCTTAAAAACAAGCAAGGCAGCGAAGTTGCAATCACAAATTACGGCGGTGCCATCTGCACCATTATGGTGCCCGACAAGAACGGCAACTACGCCAACGTAATTCAGGGACACGACAGCATCGACAATCTCCTTGCAAGCCCCGAACCATTTTTGAGCACACTTGTGGGCCGCTACGGCAACCGCATCTGCAAAGGAAAGTTCACCATCGACGGCAAGGAATATGAACTTGCAATCAACAACGGTCCCAACCATCTGCACGGTGGCCCCACAGGCTTCCACGCCCGCGTTTGGGACGCAGAACAGATTGATGCACAGACATTGAAACTGCGTTATGTTTCGGCAGATATGGAGGAGGGCTTCCCCGGCACACTCGACACTACCGTAATTTACTCTTGGAGCGATGATAATGAGCTCAAAATCACCTACAAGGCAACTACCGACAAAACTACAATCGTGAATCTCACAAGCCACGGTTTCTTCTCACTCTCCGGAATTGCCAATCCCACAGCTACAATAGACAACCTCATTTGCGAAATAAACGCCGACTTCTTCGTGCCCATCGACGATACATCGGTACCCTACGGCACCATCGTTCCCGTAAAAGGCACAGCGTTCGACTTCACCACACCCACCGCGGTAGGTGCACGCATAGACGCCGACGAGGAGCAGATCAAGCACGGAGCCGGTTACGACCACTGCTACGTGCTCAACAAGAAAGAGGTGGGCGAATTGAGTTTCGCTGCCAAAGTCACCGAGCCTGTAAGCGGCCGCACAATGGAGGTTTACACCACCGAGCCCGGCGTTCAGGTATATACATCGAACTGGCACAGCGGCTTTGCAGGCTGGCAGGGTGCAACATTCCCCAAGCGTAGCGCAATCTGTTTCGAGGCACAGCACTTCCCCGACTCTCCCAACCGCGCACACTTCCCCAGCGTAGTGTTGAAGCCCGGTGAGGAGTATTCACAGGTTACCGTATATAAATTCGGTGTTGATAAATAAGAAGGATATTCATTCTAATTAATCAATAAATAATTTTTTAAACTATGAGTCAACAAAAGAAACAATGGGGAGCCATCATCGTAATGATTGCGCTCTTCGCAATGATTGCCTTCGTGACCAACTTGTGTACACCTATGGCAACCATCATCAAGAACCAAGGTCCTATCTCCAACGTGCTTGCACAGATTGGTAACTACGGTAACTTCGTTGCATATTTGGTAATGGGTATTCCCGCAGGTATGCTCATTTCTAAATTCGGTTACAAAAAGACCGCGCTTATCGGCCTTGCAGTAGGTGCCGCAGGTATCCTTATTCAATGGTTCAGCGGAATGCTCGATGTTGAGCAGAACCTCGGCCTTGTGTTTGCAGTTTACCTCATTGGTGCATTCATCGCAGGTTTGTGTATGTGTATTCTCAACTGCGTTGTTAACCCTATGCTCAACCTCTTGGGCGGTGGCGGTAACAGCGGTAACCAGCTTATCCAGATTGGTGGCGTGTTCAACTCATCGGCTGCTGTGGCCTGCTACATCCTTATGGGTGCTCTCATCGCCGACGCAACAAAAGCTAAAATCGCCGACGCAACTCCCGCGCTTATGATTGCCCTCGCAATCTTCGTAATTGCCTTCATCGTAATCTCTTTCACAAAAATTGAAGAGCCCGAGCAGGCACCCGTTGAGCTTAGCCTCATCAAAGGTGCGATGAGCTATCGCCACTTTGCACTCGGTGCATTGGCCATCTTCTTGTATATGGGTATCGAGGTAGGTGTGCCCAACTTCGTTCAGCAGTACCTCATCGCCGACGGTATTCCCGCAGGTACAGTAGGTATGCTCGTAGCCGTATACTGGTTTATGATGCTCATCGGCCGTTTCGTTGGTGCAGGTATCGGTAACAAGGTATCGAGCCGTGCTATGATTACAACCGTATCTATTGCAACACTCGTGCTTGTGCTCTTCGGTATGTACGCACCCACCGACATTATCGTGTCGTTCCCCGGTGTCGATTGGGGTAAATTGGAGCTCATTTGGCAGCCTATCCCCGTTGGTATCTTCTCGTTCCTGTTGGTAGGTCTCTGCACTTCTGTTATGTGGGGTGCAATCTTCAATATGGCTGTTGAGGGATTGGGCAAATTCACAGCTATTGCATCGGGTATCTTTATGACAATGGTATTCGGTTGTGCCGTGATGATGGCTATTCAGGCAGCTGTTGCCGATGCCACCAACTACATCACCAGCTTCTGGGTAGTAGTATTCTGCGCAGCCTACATCCTGTTCTACGCACTTGTAGGTTCAAAACCCGCAAAGAAATAATTGAAACAGACAATTAACTATATAACTAACCTATAAATACTTTAAAACAATGGATATAGAATTTGTAAGAAGCCGTTTCATCAAACACTTCGACGGAACAACAGGAAGCATCTACGCCTCTCCCGGCCGCATCAACCTCATTGGTGAGCACACCGACTACAACAATGGTTTTGTATTCCCCGGTGCTGTGAACAAGGGTATTATGGCCGAGATTAAGGCTAACGGCACAAACAAAGTGTGTGCCTACTCTATTGACGAGAAGGATTATGTAGAATTCGGCCTCAACGAGGAGGATGCACCCCGCGCATCTTGGGCACGTTACATCTTCGGTGTTTGCCGCGAGATGATCAAGCGTGGCGTTGATGTAAAAGGTTTCAACACTGCATTTGCAGGCGATGTTCCCCTCGGTGCAGGTATGTCATCTTCGGCAGCATTGGAGAGCACATTCGCATACGCGTTGAACGATATGTTCGGTGACAACAAAATCGACAAGTTCGAGCTTGCGAAAGTGGGACAGGCAACCGAGCATAACTACATTGGTGTCAAGTGTGGTATTATGGACCAGTTTGCCAGCGTATTCGGCAAGGCAGGCAGCCTCATTCGTTTGGACTGCCGCAACTTGGAATACCAATACTTCCCCTTCAAGCCCACAGGTTACAAACTCGTTCTTTTGAACACCTGCGTTAAGCACGAGCTTGCCGGTTCTCCCTACAACGAGCGTCGTTTGAGTTGCGAGCACGTTGCAGAGGTTATAAAGACCAAACACCCCGAGGTTGAGTCGTTGCGCGACGCTAACTTTGAGATGTTGGAGGAGATTAAGGCCGAATTGAAGCCCGAGGATTACAGCCGTGCCAAATATGTTATCGGCGAGGTTGAGCGCGTGCTCGATGTATGCGCCGCATTGGAGGCCGGTGACTATGAAACTGTTGGTAAGAAGATGTATGAAACACACTTCGGTTTGAGCAAGGATTACGATGTAAGCTGCGAGGAGCTCGACTTCTTGGTAGATGTTGCTATTGACTGCGGTGTAACAGGCTCACGTATGATGGGTGGCGGCTTTGGCGGTTGCACCATCAACCTCGTTAAAGAGGAGTTGTACGACATCTTCATCGAGAAAGCCAACGAGCGTTACAACAAGAAATATGGTAAAGCTCCCAAGGTTTACGACGTTGTTATCGGCGACGGTTCTCGCAAAATCTGCTAATCACCATAAATTAGCATACGAAAAATGTCGAGGGATTTCCCTCGACATTTTTTATTCACAGAACGATAAAGTATCCACGGCAAAGATTGTGCAAATAAGCGAAACACAAGTTTACTTGCAGGTTTCACAGCGACAACACAAAATAAGCGTTACCAGCGAGGTTTAAAGTTTTTATAGTACAAGTATTTATATAAGGTTGCAAATTCGCCACTTTTTCACACACCCTTCATACTCAACGAAATGCGGCGGCGTTTAAGGTCGACCTCTACCACACGCACCATCACCTGCTGACCCAATTTAACTACATCGCCGGGCGACGACACATAGCGGTCGGCAAGTTGCGAAATGTGCACAAGCCCATCCTGATGCACGCCCACATTAACAAAGGCACCAAAAGCTGTTACATTGCTCACAATACCGGGGAGAAGCATTCCCACACGCAGGTCGTCAATCTCGTGTACCGAAGCATCGAAGGCAAAAGCACGCGCCGGCTCACGAGGGTCGAGCCCGCGTTTGTTAAGCGCATCCATAATATCATTGAGCGTAGGAATTCCCACTTTCTCGGTCACATAATCTTTGAGCACCACACGACGGCGCACCTCCTTGTCCATTATAAACTCTTCGAGCGACACACCCGCATCGGCAGCCATCCTCTCAACCACCGCATACGATTCGGGGTGCACCGCAGTGTTGTCGAGCAACACATCGCCACCCACCACACGCAAGAAACCCGCAGCCTGCTCAAACGCCTTTGCTCCCAAGCGCGGTACCTTCAACAATGCACGGCGCGAGCGAAAATCGCCATTCTCGGCACGGTATTTCACAATATTCTCGGCAAGCACGGGCCCCAATCCCGAAATATGTGTAAGAATTTGCTTGGTGGCAGTGTTCAGATTCACCCCCACAAGATTCACACAACTCTCCACAACAACATCGAGTCTATCCTTTAATTTCGACTGATCGACACTATGCTGATACTGCCCCACCCCTATCGAGCGCGGCTCTATCTTCACAAGTTCCGACAGCGGGTCGATGAGCCTTCGCCCAATAGACACCGCACCACGCACCGTCACATCCTCGGTGGGAAACTCCTCGCGTGCCACCGCCGAGGCCGAATAGACCGACGCGCCATCTTCGTTCACCACAAAAACATCGGGCGACAATCCCAAAGAGCGCACAAAGCTCTCCGTCTCACGCCCGGCCGTGCCGTTACCTATGGCAAACGCCTCTATGGAATAAATCTTCACCCACGAAGAGAGAAGCTCGGCAGCCCCCTCCCTGTCGTTATGCGGCGGATGCGGATAAATCACACTGTGACACAACAGATTACCCTGTTTATCGAGTGCAACCACCTTGCACCCTGTGCGAAAGCCCGGGTCGATGGCCAACACCGCCTTCTGCCCCAAAGGCGACGACAGCAGCAATTGTCTTAAATTATCGGCAAACACTGCAATGGCCTCATCATCGGCCTTCTGCTTTGCAGCAGCGCGTGTTTCATTCTCAATCGACGGTGCCAGCAATCGTTTGTAACCATCGGCCACCGCCTGCTCCATAATGCCACGCACAGGCGAACCTTTTTTAATAAAATGACGGAACAACTGCTCGCAAGCCTCGTCGGAATTGACAGTAATGCCAACGCGCAAAAAGCCCTCTTCCTCACCACGCAGAATAGCCAGCAGACGATGCGACGAAATGCGCGCCACAGGCTCCTGCCACTCATAATAATCGGCATATTTCACAGCATCGGGCTCTTTTCCCTTTACCACCTTTGAAACAAGCACGCCGCGACGCACAAAAAGCCTACGCATACAACCACGCGCCCACTCATCCTCCGAAACACGCTCGGCAATAATGTCGCACGCACCCGCAACAGCATCATCAACCGTGGGCACATCACCATTTATGAATCTACGCGCGTGCCCCGCAATATCGCTCGTCTGCTGTTGCCATATAATATCGGCAAGCGGCTCCAATCCACGCTCACGCGCCACTGTGGCACGAGTGCGGCGTTTAGGCTTATAGGGCAGATAAATATCCTCTAACTCCACCGCATCGAAACAACCGTCGATACGCTTTTTAAGTTCCTCGGTAAGCCTCCCCTGTTCCTCGATGGTAGCAACAATGGTAGCCTTGCGCTGCACTATCTGTTTAAGTTTCTCATACAGCTCCTTCACACTGCCCACAGCCACCTCGTCCATCGAACCGGTAGCCTCCTTGCGATAACGCGCGATGAAAGGCACTGTAGCACCCCCATCGAGCAGTTCGACCACATTCCTCACCCTTCCCGGCGCAAAGCCAAGTTCCTTCGATATAATTTCTACAAGCATAATCCGTAAGTTAATTTCCACGAAGATAGCACAAAACCACCCCAATTAAAACATAAAAAAACAAAAAATAGAAAAAAAGCACACGCCCCCACACATAAAACAGAAATATTGAAAAAACATCATAAAAATATACCGCACATTCAAACAAAAAATAGTAAATTTGCAGTTAATAATAAAGATAGAAAAAGAGCCGAAAGCTCAATAGGAAAATTAAATTACCCCAATAATATTATAAAGGTATGAACAGCAAGCAACTGATGAACAAAGCAGCGGACAATATCCGCATTCTTTCAGCAGCAATGGTAGAAAAAGCAAAATCGGGACACCCCGGTGGAGCAATGGGTGGAGCCGACTTTATAAACGTGCTCTACTCCGAGTTTATGGTCTATGACCCCGAAAATCCCCTGTGGGAGGGTCGCGACCGTTTCTTCCTCGACCCCGGTCATATGTCGCCAATGCTCTATTCGGTTCTTGCACTCTGCGACAAATACACAATGGACGAGCTTAAAGAGCTTCGCCAATGGGGAAGCGCCACTCCCGGCCACCCCGAAGTTAATTTTGCACGTGGCATCGAAAACACATCAGGCCCGTTGGGACAAGGACACACCTACGCAGTGGGTGCAGCCATCGCCGCAAAATTCCTCGAAACACGCTTGGGCAAAGAGGTTATGGGGCAGACAATCTACGCCTTCATTTCCGACGGAGGCATACAGGAGGAAATATCACAAGGTGCAGGCCGTGTGGCAGGTTTCCTCAAATTGAGCAACCTCATAATGTTCTACGACGCCAACCAGATACAGTTGTCAACCCGTTGCGACCAAGTGATGTGGGAAGACACCGCCAAGAAATACGAGGCTTGGGGCTGGAAGGTAATAACCATCGACGGCAACGACTGCGATGCAATACGCGCCGCCCTCACCGAAGCAAAAGCCGAACAGGAACGCCCCACCCTCATCATCGGTAACACCGTAATGGGCAAGGGCGCACGTCGCGCCGACGGTAGCAGCTACGAATTCGACTGCGCCACACACGGAGCACCCCTCGGCGGCGATGCCTACATAAACACCATCAAGAACCTCGGTGGCGATGTTGAGAACCCCTTTGTATTCTTCCCCGAAGTAAAAGCAATGTACGACAACCGCCTTGCCGAACTGCGCAAGATAGTTGCCGAACGCAAGCAACAGAAAGCAGCGTGGGCAGCCACCAACCCCGACAAGGCAGTAAAGCTCGCCGAGTGGTTCGCAGGCGCACATCCTGCCATCGACTGGAACAGCATAGAACAGAAGGCCGACAGCCCCACACGCAACGCATCGGCCACCATCCTTGGCATACTCGCCGAGAAATACGAAAATATGATAGTATCGTCGGCCGACCTCTGCAATAGCGACAAAACCGACGGATTCCTCAAAAAGACACACGCAATAGCCCCCGGAGATTTCAGCGGAGCATTCCTGCACGCCGGAGTATCGGAGCTCACAATGGCCTGTCTTTGTATAGGAATGGCACTCCACGGCGGAGTTATTGCAGCCTGCGGTACCTTCTTCGTATTCAGCGACTATATGAAACCTGCAATACGAATGGCAGCACTTATGGAGCTCCCCGTCAAGTTCATCTGGTCGCACGACGCCTTCCGCGTAGGCGAAGATGGCCCCACCCACGAACCTGTGGAGCAGGAAGCACAAGTGCGCCTGATGGAGAAGGTAAAGAACCACCACGGCCGCAACTCAATGCTCGTGTTGCGCCCCGCCGATGTAAACGAGGCCACACAAGCGTGGAAACTGGCAATGGAGAACGACAACACCCCCACCGGGCTCATCTTCTCGCGTCAGAATATCACCAACCTCCCCGCCGGCACCGACTACACACAAACCGAAAAAGGAGCCTACATAATCGCCGACAGCGATGAAGACTACGATATAATACTCCTTGCATCGGGTTCCGAGGTATCCACTCTTGTCGAAGGAGCCAAACTGCTCAAAGCCGACGGCATTAAAGTGCGCATCGTATCAGTACCCTCCGAAGGCCTCTTCCGCACACAGCCCCAGCAGTATCAGGAAAGCATCCTTCCCCGCGAGGCAAAGATATTCGGCCTCACAGCCGGTCTTCCCGTGAACCTGCAAAGCCTTGTAGGCCCCAACGGAAAAGTTTACGGCCTCGAATCGTTCGGTTACTCCGCACCTTATAAAGTGCTCGATGAGAAACTCGGCTTCACTGCACAGAACGTATATGAGCAAGTAAAAGCAATGCTATAAGATTTTTTAGAAATTCAAGCAGCTTCTTAGAAAATAAAACAGTTTCTAAAATGATGAACAAGACAATAGGACTCGCAAGCGACCACGCCGGCTACCCTCTTAAAGAGAAGGTAAAAGAGTGGCTCGCCGCCAAGGGATATAGCTACAAGGACTATGGCACACATAGCACCGACAGCTGCAACTACCCCGAATTCGGGCACGCCCTTGCCACCGCCATCGAAGCAGGCGAGCACACCCGTGGAATAGCCATCTGTGGTACAGGCAATGGTATAAATATGTCGGTCAACCATCACCAAGGCATACGCGGTGCACTCTGCTGGCAGGCCCCGATAGCCGAACTTGCACGCCAACACAACGATGCCAACGTACTTGTGATGCCCGGTCGTTTCATCACCGACGAAGAGGCAAGAAAATGCGTAGACGCCTTCCTCGACACCCCCTTTGAGGGCGGCAGACACAACGCAAGAATAGAAGCAATACCGGTGAAATAACAACCACCGCACACAAAGAAAGCCTGCCAACCACAAAGTTGCGCAGGCTTTTTAGTACAAAAACAAAGAACAATGATAAGAATCATAAACAACTACCGCAGCCACTACAACAGCATCATACGCTTGGGCACACCGATTGTGCTTGGACAGCTCGGTAACGTAATACTCGGCTTTATAGACACTATAATGGTGGGACAATACAGTGGCGAAGCACTCTCGGCAGCAGGTTTTGTCAACAACATATTCAACCTCGGCATCTTTGCGATGCTCGGATTCAGTTACGGAGCCACCCCCATAATAGGCGCATTCTACGGCCGACACGATGACGAAAATGTAGGGCACTCCTTCCGCGACAGCATTTGGGCCAACATTCTTTTCGGCACCATAGTGATAGCCGCCTACTCACTGCTCTATCTCAATTTGGGCAACCTCAACCAACCGACCGAGCTGCTTCCACTTATGCGCCCCTACTTCCTCGCTCTGCTCGCCTCGCTTCCCTTTGTCATACTGTTCAACAGTTTCAAGCAATTCACCGACACTGTGGCAGCGACAAAAACAGCACTCTGGGTAATAATATGCGGCAACCTAACAAATATATTTCTCAACTACCTGTTAATCTTCGGCATAGGCAGTTTCCCCGAAATGGGACTCTTTGGTGCAGGAGTAGCCACCCTTATCTCACGAATTCTTATGGCACTACTCTTCGTCGCACTCATAATCAAACAAAATAAGTTCTATGCCTATCGACCCGGATTCAAGGCACGTCGCAGCCGTCGCAGCGATATAACCCGTCTGTTCAGAGTGGGCACCCCGCTTGCCGTGCAGATGGGAATGGAAACAGCCTCCTTCTCCCTTGCCTCCCTGCTTATGGGATGGCTGGGTGCCACCGAGCTTGCAGCCTTCCAAGTAATGTGCACCACCGGCTCCCTTTGCTTCCTTGTATATTATGGCATTGCCGCAGCTGCCTGTATACGCATAAGCCACTACCGCGGGCGCGGCGAGTGGCACAGAGTGGACGAAACAGCCAACGCCGGGCTGCACATAATACTCCTTGTTGCCGCAGTGTTATCTGCCTGCATTGCACTCTTCAAGCACGAACTTGCCTCGATATTCACTACCGACACAGCCATACAGGCTATGTTCACAGCACTACTAATCCCCTTGCTTGCCTATCAGGTGAGCGACGGCATACAAATAAACTATGCCAATGCCCTGCGCGGCATCGCTGTAACCAAGCCTATGAGCCTCTACTCATTTATCGCATTTATCCTGCTCGCCCTCCCTTGCAGCTATCTGCTTGGCTTCACTGCCGGACTCGGAAGCATAGGTGTGGCCTACGGCTTACCGGTTGGACTCACAACTGCTGCCATTCTTTATTACAGTCGCTTCCGAAAAGAATTAAAGAGAATGACTTAACCTCCGACGCATTCACTCTGCCGGAAACTGCACTGCATAAAAAAAAAGGGTGATTATATACAATGTTACACTTGTTTGTCATTTCGATGGAGCGGAGCGACGAGAAATCTGGATATCAGCATTGTTGAGATTTCTCACATCGACTTTTGCCCCTACGGGCGTCGACCGTTGGTTCGTTCGAAATGACAGTTTCTTATCAGTTTTTCTATTGGTGTAAAATTATATATAATTGCCAAAAAAAGAATAGTCAACTAAAAGTTGACTATTCTATGTCGGGGCGACAGGATTCGAACCTGCGACCACCTGGTCCCAAACCAGGTGCGCTACCGGACTGCGCTACACCCCGTAACCGTTATTTTTTATTTTATAATTTCCAACTGCTTGAAAATTGGAACCATAGCATCGAGCGCACGGTCTATTTGCTCCTTGGTGTGAGTCGCCATAAGCGAGAAACGTATCAATGTATCTTGTGGCGAACAAGCAGGGGGAACCACCGGATTTACAAAAACACCTGCCTCCCACAACATTTTTGTCACCATAAAAGTTTTATCTGTGTCGCGTATGTAAAGAGGAATAATGGGGGTTGATGTATCACCTATCTCAAATCCGAGGTCACGAAAATTTTTAAGTGCGTAATTTGTTATATTCCAAAGATTTTCCATACGTTCGGGTTCCTCTTGGATAATATGCAATGCTTCCAACGCCGCAGCGGTAGCTGCCGGGGTGTTGCTTGCACTGAATATATAGGAACGCGAATTGTGACGTATGTAGTTTATCACCTCCTTGTCGGCAGCGATGAAGCCTCCGATGGTTGCCAGCGATTTACTGAATGTTCCCATAATGAGGTCGACATCTTTTGTAACACCAAAGTGGTCACAAGTTCCGCGACCTTGTCTGCCAAGAACACCCAAGCCGTGAGCCTCATCGACCATTATGCTTGCATTGTACTTATCTTTAAGGCGTACAATTTCGGGAAGGTTGGCAATATCACCCTCCATACTGAACACGCCGTCAACCACAATGAGCTTTATTGTATCGGGAGCACAAGCCTGTAATTCTTTTTCGAGCGATTCCATATTGTTGTGACGAAATTTACGCACGGTGGAGAAAGACAAACGGCGACCATCGACAATGGATGCGTGGTCAAGTTCATCGCAGATTATTGTGTCGCGACGGCCTGTGATGCAGGAGAGAACACCCAAGTTTACTTGAAAACCGGTCGAATAGACAAGCGCCTCATCCTTGCCGACAAACTGTGCAAGTTCATTTTCGAGCTGCAAGTGAAGGTCGACGGTTCCATTAAGGAAACGAGAGCCGGCACAACCTGTGCCATACTTGCGCGTGGCAGCAATGGCAGCCTCCTTAATTCGTGGATGATTTGTGAGGCCCATATATGAATTGGAACCGAACATAAGCACTTTTTTACCACTCATAAGCACTTCGGTATCCTGCTCACTTTCTATGCAACGAAAGTAGGGATAGACACCCATTGCCATAAAACGTTGTGGCAAATCGTATTTTGCGTATTTCTCTTTTAACAAACCCATTTTATTATAAACGCCCTGCCTTACAGGGGATAAACCTTTTTATTTCGGAGTGCAAAGGTAAACATTTTTTTCTTAAAGATAAACCTTATTTTAAAAAAACACGCCCAAGTAGATAGTTTTAACAATCTTTATACTCGACGCGTGTTTCTTTATTATAATTTTATTTCTTTTTCTTCCTCGAAGGAGAGTCGGTGTCGGAAGAATAGGAGTATCCGTATGAATAACCATTGGAGGTGTAGCCGTATGTGCGCTTACGTTTCTCCAAGTCATCGCCATTAACCACCACCGATACATTTTCGAGCTTGCCATCCTTAACAACACCGTTGAGGAACTCGAAAGATGACCTCTCGGTATAATCGATGCGCGATACATAGACCACAGCATCGGCCACGCGACTCAATATCAGTGAGTCGGACACAAGACCCACAGGAGCTGTATCCATTATCACATAGTCGAATTTTTTGCTTAAATAGTTCAAGGCAATATCGAGGTTCGACTTTGAAAGCAACTCGGCAGGATTGGGAGGCACTATGCCGGCAGGCAACAGATAGAGGTTGTGCACCTCGGTAGAGGGAAGTATGAGCTTATCGAGCATTGTAACCTCATTCTCGTCGGCACACAGATAGCTGGTAATTCCTTCGGCTTTGGGGTCGATGTTGAATACCTCTGCCAAGCGGGGGCGACGTATATCTACACCCATCATAAGCACCTTTTTGCCGAGCATCGCAGCACTCACCGCAAAGTTGGACGATACAAAGGTTTTTCCTTCGCCCGACACTGTCGAGGTGAACATTATGACATTGCCCGAGGTTTTCTTCATCACAAATTGCAGGTTTGTGCGCAAGGTGCGGAAGGCTTCGGCCATAACATCATTGCTATTGGGACGCACCACAATAGAGGATGAGCGACCTGCGAGCCCGTGTTTCACGGGAATAGTTGCCACGATAGGCAGTGTTGTTTGCGCCTGCACCTCTTCTATGGTTACAATCTTTGTGCGCAACAACTCCTTTATATATATATATAGCGAAGGCAACAGAACACCTATGAATATAGCCGCAAGCAGAATTATATTCTTGCGGGGTGCAACGGGCACCATAGAACACATTGCAGGGTCGATACAGCGAAGGTTGTTTGCCGTAACGGCAAGCTGCAAGGCATTCTCCTCGTATTTTTGAAGAAGCATCACATAGAGTTGCGATTTTATATCGCGCTCGCGAGAAATCTCAACCAAAGAACGTTCCATTTCGGGCGACATCTTCAAACGCGATGTATATTCATCGGCAAGTTTCTTCAACACCTCATATTGAGCTTCCAGTGATTTATCGAAGGCAGCCAAGGCCTCGCGTATATCGCCCTGCAAGGCACGCACGGTTTCTGTTTGCGATTTAAGGGCAGGGTTCTCCACCGTAGCAGTCAACAGCAACTGATTGCGCACCGACACCTCGGAGTTATATCTTACGATAAGGTTCGAGAGTGAGGGGTCGTTTATAAGACCCATCGTCGAGGGGATGGACTGCAAGTCGTTCTTGGGGTTGTTGACATAAGCATTAAGGAATTTGGAGTTCTCCATAACAACTTCCATTTCCTCCATCTTCTTCACATACTCCTCTTTATTTCTCAACACCTGCGGAGCGTCAATCTCGGGAGCAAGCAACTGGTTGTTCTGCTTGTAATTGGCGAGTTTTTTCTCCTTCTCGGTGAGCTCGCCGTTTATAACATCGATACGCTGTTTTATAAACAACTCGGTATCTCTTGCAACTTGGCGTTTATCCTCGTTGGTAACATTATTATAACTCTCTATGAGAGCCGAAATAAAATCTATGCCATTGCCGGGCACTGCTGTGTTTGTTGCCACAATAGCCACCGATGCTGTCTTGGAAATAGGGGCTATGCCCAACGAGCCTTTATATGCTGCTGCGGTCGATTTTAACGGCGCTATCGAAATATTTACATCGAACAGTTCTTCAAAGCCTTCCTGCTTGGTAAGAAGGATATTGCCTTTTTCTGTTTGCAGCAGATAGGGGAACACCTCTATAAGTTCTTCTTCCGACTCTATATCCAAGCCTTCGAGTTCATTCTCATACTTATAGGAAACTGTGTACATAGTATCGTTCGCAACATTCAGTTCCAATTGAAGCGATGCACGCAGATTTTCAAGGTCCTTGGCTTGAATTGTCGCATTGACAGGGCTGGCGGCTTTATATATAGGTGCTTCGCCTATGAATTTGGGGCACGAATATGAAATATAAAGGCCTGCATTGGCAACAGCTCCGCTGACAACCGACATTGAGTTTATAACCTCTATCTCATTCTCAACATTGGAGTTTGCACCTTGATAGCCAAAATCGGAAAGGAAGTCCATCTGCGATGCAAACGAGCCTTTATCGGCATCTTGCAGAAGTATTTTCGCCGACACTTGATAGATTTTTGTAGCATTATACACATAGAAAAGTGCCACAAAAAGACACACGGCAACCGAGACTGCAAACAGTTTCCAATTCAAGAGGAAATGATGCAACAACAAACCTATGTTAAATTCATTGCCACTCTCTTCATTATTCAAATTACGTTCTACGTCCATAATATTAGTTGTGCAAGATGTTATACAAAAGTGATGTCAAAGAAACCAATATAGAGGCTGTGGAGAACCAGAGCGAGGTAGTGCTGCCCACATCAGAGCCTTTGGCTTTTGCCTTGTTGGGAGTAACATAGACCACATCATTCTGTTGCAGATGATAGTAGGGAGAGGTAATTACCGACGCATCGGTGAGGTTAAGTTCGTGAACCGATGTTTTGCCGTTAACATCCTCGCGGATAATCTTCACATTCTCGCGCATACCGTATATGGTCATATCACGGGCAAGGGCAAGGGCCTGAAATACATTTACTTTCTCGTTGGTTATGGTAAAGGTACCGGGGTTTGTCACCTCGCCGAGTACCGAAATTTTAAAATCGGCGAAACGCACCGTCACAATGGGAGGTATTGTAAACGCACCCTTTATTTTATCGAGAATTATAATTTCAAGTTCCTTTTTGGTGAGCCCGGCAACGTGCAGGGTTCCCACAATGGGGAATTCGATATTTCCGTTCTTGTCAACCAAATAATTCTGATAAGTTGGCTGCGAAGTGATTGTCTGACGCAGGTCGTAAGGCTGCGAAGTGAGTAGATTATAAGGGGCCGAAGCGGTAATATCATTGGGCGAAGTTACAATGATGCTCAACAGGTCGCGAGGCTGAATTTTATTCTCATACACAGTGTCAGCCTGCACCATATTGGGAATTTCGTTACTATTCTGCAAATAAGGTACTTGCTTGTAAGATGTACACGATGTTGTAAACAGCACGGCAAACAACGCCATCAAACTCCATTTCTTTAAACCAATAAGTTTCATATAGATTTTTATTTTTATTTTCACAATCAACAGCACTATGTATTTAACGTACACAGATGCCCAAATATTTTGCAAATATATAAAAAATAAATATTGTCGTAAAGTTTTTAAGCAAAAAACAACGAATAACAAAAGCGTCGGACACAAGCGTTTGCTTCTATTGTCTTATTGTATTATCTTCGTGGCAAATTATGCTATTTATGAAAAAGATTAAAATTCTGTTTGCCATTATTGCCATTATCGCCATTGCAGTGTGTGGCACTCTACTATTCGGTTACTACATTCTGAAATACCCGCAAGTGAGCCTCAAAGAAACGGTGTACATAAACATATACCCCTACGACAACGCTCGCAGCATAATTGAAAAGATTGAAGAGGCTGCCCACCCCTCCACGATGCTCGGATTCGAACTGCTTGCGAAGCACAATAACCTTACCAAACAAAGAAAGACCGGACGATACGCTATTTACGACGGCGACAATATGCACACACTCTACCGTCGCTTGGTGAGCAACCAACAGACACCGCTGATGGTGGTTATTCCATCGACACGCACCGTGGAACAGTTGCTCTCAGCAGCAAGCAAACAACTGATGCTCGACTCGGCAAGCCTGTGCAAGCTGGCGACCGACCATCGCTATTATGGTTATATGGGATACAGCCGCGCGACACTTCCCTGCATCTTCATCCCCAACAGTTACGAACTTTACTGGGACATCACTCCGCAGAAGTTTATGATGAGAATGTTGCGTGAGCACGACCTATTCTGGAACAAGAAACGCCGCGAAAAGGCAAAAATGCTGGGGCTCACCATCGAGGAGGTTGCCACACTTGCCTCCATTGTGGATGAAGAGACCAACAACGACGCCGAAAAACCCATCGTGGCAGGGCTTTACATAAACCGCTTGAAACGCGGGATGTTATTGCAGGCCGACCCTACGGTGAAATATGCTCTTGGCGACTTTGCACGCAAGCGTATTCTAAAAAAAGACCTCGAAACGGACTCGCCCTACAACACCTACAAACACCCCGGGCTTCCTCCCGGCCCCATACGCATACCCACTATACAGGCTATCGAGAGCGTGCTCAATTACAAAAAGCACAACTATCTGTATATGTGTGCAAAAGAGGACCTTTCGGGAACGCATAATTTCGCATCTACCCTCGCCGAGCACAACAGAAACGCCCAACGTTACCAACAAGCACTCAACAAACTGAATATAAAAAAATGAACCGACTCCACACCCTTGCAACAGCACTGTTGCTTTGTGCCGTAACAATGGCACAGAGCCCCACAGCCGCGCTTATACCCGTGCCTAACAAGATTGTAACCGACAGCAATGGAAACACATTCAATTTAAAGAAGAGAAACAAACTGTCGAGCAACCTTCCCGCCGAAACATTCTCTATAAAAGAACTGCAACGCATAGTGGAAGAACGCACAGGAGAGAAACTGCACATTGGCGAGAATGGGTGTATAAATATGAGTATAGACACAGCCTTGGGCAATTCCGAACGTTACACCATAGACATCACAAGCAAAAGAATAGAAATCACCGGCGCAACAGAAAAGGCACTGCTCCACGCTGTAAGGACCTTGGACCAGATACTGATAGGCGACTTTACAAACAGCAGCGAGGGCCGCATCGCCTGCCTCACCATCGACGACAGCCCACGTTACCCTCACCGCGCGATAATGATAGACCCTGCGCGTCATTTCCTGCCCGTAAATGACATTAAATTCTTCATCGACCAGATTGCAAAATACAAATACAACATTCTGCAACTGCACCTCACCGACGACCAAGGGTGGCGAGTGGAGATAAAAAGCCATCCTGAACTCACCCGGACGGGTGCGTTTCGCAACAGCAAGGGCGGCAGCAACGGCCCCGACAATGGATACTACACACAGGAGCAGTTAAGAGAGATTGTGCACTATGCAGCCGAGCGCGGCATCGAGGTTATTCCCGAACTTGACATTCCGGGACACAGCGTGGCCATATTGACCGCCTACCCACATATAGGGTGCGCCTTCCGTCACGACGAAACAAAAAATTTGAACAGCACCACCAATATGATGCTGTGTGCTTGCAGCGAGGATGCCTATCGCATTTATGCCGATATTTTTGCCGAACTTGCCGATATTTTCCCATCGCCACACATTCATTTGGGTGGCGACGAGGCCGCAATAAAAGACAATTGGGCAAAATGCGAAGATTGCCTCGCCCTGATGAAAGCCAACAACTACACCTCCCCTGCACAGCTGATGAATATATTTTTCGGCAAGATGCTTGAACTCATACGCAAGAACGGCAAACAGCCCATCCTGTGGTGCGAGCTCGACAACATCTGGCCACCCGCCAACGACTACCTATTCCCCTACCCCGCCGATGTAACGCTTGTAACTTGGCGCAACGCCCTCACCCCCAAATGCATAGAGCTCACACGCAAGCACGGGCACAAATTAATTATGGCACCGGGTGAACACGCCTACCTCGACTACCCTCAATTCCACGGCGACCTCCCCGAACATAATAATTGGGGAATGCCGGTAACCACTCTGGAAAAGACATACGCACTCGACCCCTCATACGGGCAAGCACAAGAAGAAGCCGCGCACATTACCGGCATAATGGGTACTTTGTGGGGAGAGGCCATACGCGACATCAACCGTGTGAATTATATGGCATTTCCCCGTGCGCTTGCTCTTGCCGAGGCCGGATGGAGCGAAATGTCGCAGCGCAGTTGGGAGGGGTTCAAGAAGCGTCTTTTACCCAACATTTCCAACCTTATGAAGTGCGGTGTTTCCGTGCGCGTTCCCTTTGAGATTTATCGCAAGTAAACACAGCCGGATGCATACGCCGGTGCGCCCCTTCAAAAAAAAAACACGCACCAGCGCAGGGGTAGCCCCTATGTGTATGCCCAAGAAAAGACAAAAACAACTGCCACTCTGTTTATACCAATCAGTCGCAAACAACAGACGGCTCCGCCGAACCTGCTCTATGGGAGTACCATAAAAACATAAAGACTGCACATCCTATAAACAAGAAGGGCTCCTCGTGAAGAGGTGAGAATATTAAAAACAAAAAAAGTTTTGCTGCACGACGAGAACGATGAAACTCCGAGAAAAAATGATTTGAGAGCTCTACCCCTTTGTAATCCACCGGCTCTCTAAAGCTACCCGAAGGTTGTGGCCCGCCATTGGGATACCGAAGCTGTCTCGGTTTTCATATAAGATTGATGAGTTTCCCAGTCGCTCGTACAGCAAAACCTATTACAAATATAAAGTATTCGTAAAAGAGAAACAATAGTTTGCAAGAAAAAGATGAAATTTTAAATTAAAATCACATCTATTCTCACAAATAAACCAAATACACACAAAAAACAACCGAGAAATTTCTCGGTTGTTTTTTGTGTGTATCAACGGTTAAAATTACTTCTTAACCTTGTCTACAATAGCTTTGAACGCTGCGGGATTGTTCATAGCGAGGTCGGCAAGAACCTTGCGGTTAATCTCAATACCGGCCTTGTGAAGAGCACCCATCAACTGTGAATAAGAGAGGCCTTCGAGACGAGCGGCTGCATTGATACGCTGTATCCACAATGCGCGGAACTCGCGTTTCTTGTTACGACGGTCGCGGAACGCATAAGTAAGACCTTTCTCCCAAGTATTCTTGGCTACTGTCCATACATTCTTTCTTGCACCAAAGTAACCTCTGGTCAAACCTAAAATTTTCTTTCTTCTTGCTCTTGAAGCAACGTGATTTACTGATCTTGGCATAGTTTTAAATCTTTTGAATGTTAGCGCCGTCCATTTTAACGGGCTTGCTTGCTAATACATTCGGTTAATAATACAATACTTAACGCAATGACAACAATTCCTTAACACTTTTAACGTTAGCAGCATCGAGAGTTGTAAAGTGTACAAGGTTTCTCTTCTGCTTCTTTGTCTTTTTAGTCAGGATGTGACTGTGATAAGCATGTTTTCTTTTAATTTTACCTGTTCCGGTAAGAGCGAATCTTTTTTTGGCACCGGAGTTAGTTTTAACTTTTGGCATTTTATAAAAAATTATTAGTTAATATTTATCGGTAGCGTACTATACAACACTACTCGCTTTTATTCTTCGTTTTTGGGAGCCTCGAGCTTCGCGGGCTTCTCTTTTTTGGCAGGAGCGGCCTTTTTGGGCGACACCATAATTGTCATACGCTTACCTTCGAGCACAGGCATCATATCGAGTTTGCCATATTCTTCGAGGTCTTTCGCGAAACGGAGCAGGAGAATTTCACCTTGCTCTTTAAAGAGGATTGAACGACCCTTAAAGAACACATAGGCTTTCACCTTATCGCCGTCACCCAGAAAACTTATTGCGTGTTTCAACTTGAAGTTATAGTCGTGGTCGTCGGTCTGCGGGCCGAAACGTATCTCCTTCACATCAATCTTCACCTGCTTCGCCTTCTGTTCTTTCTGGCGTTTTTTCAACTGATAAAGGAATTTAGAATACTCTATCAAACGACATACGGGAGGATTGGCCGAGGGTGATATTTCAACAAGGTCGAGACCTTTTTCATCGGCAAGGTCGAGCGCCTTATGCAAGGGAAGTACCACCGATTCTACATCATCGCCTACTATGCGCACTTCGTTTGCACGAATCTGTTCGTTTATACGATATTGATTCTTAATATTGTCGTTCTTCATTAATTAAGTGATAAAGTATTTAATTGTTTTTCTTTATGTGGCTGAAAAATCGTCGCAAATTTACAACTTATTTATCACATAACGAAGAGGTTTCGCTCTTTTTTTTCATATTTTCTCAAAATTGTGCACATTTCAGCCACATTCCGAATATAAATAGCAATAACGGTGACCAATCTTGCTTTTTGGTCACCGTCTTTTGTTTGGAGGTTGAATAAAAAGAGCCTTTTAGTCAGCCCCATTGTACATAAGCAGGAGGTTATTGCGCGGGAGCCTGCTCCTTGCGTATCGCACGGGTGCGTATCTCCTCGCTTATAGCTGCTATAAATTCGGCAAGGGGTTTCACACCCTCGTCGCCGGCGAAGCGGCTGCGCACTGCCACCGTCGCGCTCTCCTCTTCCTGCTGGCCGAGCACAAGCATATAGGGGATGCGGCTGTTGCGCGCGTCGCGTATCTTGTAACCGATTTTCTCGGAACGATTATCCACCGAGCAGAGAATGCCGTTCTTTTTAAGCTCGGCAGCCACCTTTTCGGCATAATCGCCATATTTCTCGGAAATAGGAAGAACACGCACCTGTTCGGGGCAAAGCCAAGTGGGGAACTTGCCCTCATACTTCTCTATCAGCCAAGCAAGGGTACGCTCGTAACAACCCATACTTGTGCGGTGAATGATGTAGGGGCGCACTTTCTCGCCATTCTGGTCGATGTAGAACATATCGAATTGTGCGGCAAGCAGGGCATCCCACTGAACGGTAATCATTGTATCTTCCTTGCCATAGACATTCTTGGCATTGATATCCACCTTGGGACCATAGAAGGCTGCACCGCCGGTCTCCTCAACAAAGGGAATTTCAAGCTCTATAAGCATTTCACGAATGTGCTGCTGTGTCTGCTCCCACACCTCTGCATCGCCAATGTATTTCGCACGATTTTCGGGGTTCCATTTTGCAAGAACGTATGTTACATCATTCTGCAAGCCCAAAGTTTCCATTACGTGCTTGGCAAGAGCAAGACATTTCTTAAACTCCTCAACCATTTGGTCGGGGCGCACAATGAGGTGTCCCTCGCTGATTGTGAACTGGCGCACACGGGTGAGGCCGTGCATTTCGCCCGAATCTTCGTTGCGGAAGAGTGTGGATGTTTCGCTGTAACGCAGGGGAAGGTCGCGGTAGGAGTGTTGCGTTGCCTTATACACATAGTATTGGAAGGGACAGGTCATAGGACGGAGGGCAAACACCTCTTTGTCGGTCTCTTCGTTGCCAAGCACGAACATTCCATCCTTGTAGTGGTCCCAATGGCCCGAGATTTTATAAAGGTCGCTCTTGGCCATAAGGGGAGTTTTTGTACGTATATAGCCCCACTCATTATCTTCAATATCCTCTATCCAGCGTTGCAAAGTCTGTATGATTTTTGCTCCTTTGGGCATAAGAAGCGGCAAGCCCTGACCTATCACATCGACCGTGGTAAACAATTCCATTTCTCGACCTATTTTATTGTGGTCGATATTCTTAATGTGCTCCAAATGGGCAAGATAGGCTTCGAGTTCCTCTTTCGAGAAGAAGGCCGTTCCATAGATGCGGGCAAGCGCAGCATTGTTCTTGTCGGCACGCCAATAGGCTGTGGATGTAGACAAGAGCTTGAAGCCCTTAATGAGCCTTGTATTAAGCAAATGGGGGCCCATACAAAGGTCGACAAAATCGTCCTGTGAATAAATTGTAATATTCTCGCCCTCGGGGATAGCGTCGATAAGTTCCAATTTATAGGGTTCGTTCATCGCCTTCATCATCTCAACCGCCTCGGCACGCGTAACACTCTTGCGCTCAATGCGGGGGTTCGATTTTATGATTTTCTTCATCTCCTTCTCAATTTC
This sequence comes from Bacteroidaceae bacterium, assembly GCA_017466065.1. The sequence goes on along the minus strand of JAFTUV010000034.1, from coordinate 95,824 downwards.
GGCAAGATTCTCCTTGGTGAAAGGAGGACAGTCGAAGTCGTAGAAGAAGCCATTTTCGGTAGCAGGGCCTATGGTCAGTTTAGCCTCGGGGAAGAGGTGTTTCACCGCCTCGGCCATAATGTGGGTGGCTGTGTGACGGAGCACGTGCAATGCCTCCTTGCTATCAATACCCACCAATTGTGCCTCGCAACCATCGGCGGGAACATCGCGAAGGTCTATAACATTGTCGCCGAGCTTTGCAGCAACCACACTGTTTAGGATTTTAGGATCGACAGAAGAGAGAATTTCGATGAAGGATTTTCCTTCAAAGGCAAATTCCTGCGCCCCTCCATCGGGAAAAATAATTTTAATCATAGCGTATATCTTTATTTTTTTAATCTTCACACAACAGACACGGCTGCAAAGCTCGCAACAACTGCAACCGGCCTTTGCCATTTATTGCAAAACTACCGCGAAGATATTAAAAAAGAAGCAAACATCCTATTTTTGCTCTATAAAAAACCTAACGATATAAATTTAAACAGCATCTAAGCCACAGCATTATTGTTCGGAAACATCCTTGTAACGCTTTATCACATTGTAGGCCGAGTAGATGCCAAGCTCGCCGGCACGGCTAAGATCGGCAACGGCCTGCCGGGTATTTCCAAGATACAAATGGGCCAAGCCGCGATTATAATAAGCTTCGGCAAATTTATCGTCGAGTTTTATTGCCTCGCCATAATCTACGACAGCCGACTTAAAATCGTTCAATTTCACACACACATTGCCGCGATTAAAGAAGGCCTGTGGTAAATCGGGCATAAGTGCCGCCACTTTGTCAAGGTCGCCCTTTATTATGCGATACTCTATATTGGGCAGACCCGCATCGCGTTTCACCGACACGGCGTTCCCGTTGGTATTTATGTCGGCAAGATGCTCACCTTCGAGTTTTTTATAACGCACAAAGGCTCGTGCAAAATAGACGCTCCACAGCTCACCGTCGAGAGTGAGGGCAGCATCGAGGTCGTTTATGGCCGAAACAAAGTCCTGCACCAGATAATAATCAATGGCACGGGCGAGGCGATAATAAAGATTATCGGGATTCTCGTCGATGCTCTTCGAGAGAAGGTCGATGCTTGCAAAGTGACGTTCAACCTCGTTGGAGGCAAGGGCACGTTCATTGTTTGTGAGTATTGCCTTATAGGGGAGCAGCCCGTTTTTATTAAACTCCTCAATAGGAGCATAATAACCCTCGTTGCGCAATTCCTGTACATTCTCGTAATATGTGAGGACAAACATCGATTCAAGTTCAATGGGAGCCTTACGGTTCTGCACCTTACCCCGATACTCGGTTACATAATCCTTATCGAAGCTATTTTCTGATGCAATCATCTTATTGTAATTACGCACATTGCGGTCGGAGCGTTTGCGGGTCTTTTCACCTTTATCGTCAGCCTTGTCACTACCCTGCTGTCCGAGATATTTATCGGTCATATTGTTCAGCAGCCACGCTTCGTCTTTTTCGGCTCCTTTTACATCGCCCACTTTGCGGCGGGCGGCTGCACGACAGCGGTAGCCGTACTCAAAGTGCGGATAAACTTCGAGGACAAGAGAGTAATCCTCTATCGCGCCGCGAAGGTCGCCTGTCTGGTCGCGCAACAAGGCTCTATTAAATCGCGCCATAGTATTGTCGGCATCTACGTCGAGCACAAAATCAAAATCCTCGATTGCACGATTATCGTCGCCCACCTGCATACGCAAAAGGCCGCGATTATAATGCCCCACAAAATTTGCAGGCTCCACATAGAGAGCCGTATCGTAGTCTTCCATTGCTCCGCGGAGGTTGTTGCGATAGTATCGTATGAGGGCACGATTAAGATAGCTGCCACTGCGCCCCGGCATAAGCTCTATGGCACGGGTCACATCCTCTTCGGCACTATCGTAGCGTTCCAGTTGGGCTTTCAAGAGAGCACGCATTTCGTAGACATCGCACGAATAGGGGTCGAGGGCAACAGCCTCATCGGCTGCACTTATGGCTCGCAGAGTATCTTCGAGCTCCATAGAAATCTGCACACGCATCAGATGGGCTACCGTGTAGCGTGGTGCAAAGAGCAGTAACGAATCGACAACCGTGGCGGCTACGCTCCACTCCTTGCCTTGAATGGCAGTGGCGGCAAGATTCTGCCACAACACATAGTTCTGCGGGTCGTACTTTATGGCCATACGAAAATCGGACATTGCACCGCCGATGCTGTCGCGTTTGGCACGGCACATTCCGCGCAATTGATAGCTGCGCGACACGTAGGGATTCTTGCCGATGGCCTTGTCGAGGTCTTCCTCGGCACCTTTGTAATCATCGAGATAATATTTCGCGAGCCCGCGAAAGAAATAGGGCTCGTGAAGAAAGGGCTTCGACTCTATTACCTTGTTAAAGTATTGAATGGAGAGCACATAATCCTCGAAATAGAGCGCATTGCGCCCTATGAGCATAATGCGGTCGGTATTGAGCTGCGCCTTTAACGAGGGCAGCACAAGGAAGGCAAGAAGAAGAAACAGTGCTCTACGTGGCATATTATTTAAGCACACGCTTGGTCTTGTAGGCACAATGCGCCTTGCCTTTCAAGAGATTCATAAGACGATTCTTGTTCATCTGGCGACGAAGAGGGGAAAGGCGGTCGGCAAACACTTTTCCTTCGAGGTGGTCAAATTCGTGCTGCATTACACGGGCAAGATAACCCTCCACCCACTCATCGTGCTCCACAAAATTCTCGTCCATATATTTTACGCGGATGCGTGTGGGGCGGGTAACCTTTTCGTGTATGCCGGGGAGGCTCAAACAGCCCTCCTCCATCGACTCCGTGTCGTCGGATGTTTCGAGAATGTGAGCATTGATGTAAACACGACGAAAATCCTTGAATTCGGGAAAATCCTCGGCAAGAACATCAAGGTCGACCACTACCAAACGAATGGCAAGGCCTATTTGAGGCGCAGCAAGGCCTATTCCCTCGGCTCCGTGCATTGTTTCGAACATATCTTCTATGAGCTTGCCAAGCTCGGGATAATCGGGGGTTATCTCCTCGGCGACTTTGCGCAGAACAGACTGACCGTAAAGGTAGATGGGTAGTATCATATTCTATTTTGTTTGTTAATTTATTCTCATTCGTCGGCTCTCCATATAGGATTGCAGTATTATGGTGGCACTTATTTCATCGACAAGAGCTTTGTCGCGACGCGCCATCTTGCCTATCCCCGATTCGAGGATGGCCCTGTGAGCCAGCACCGAGGTGAAACGTTCGTCGTAATACTCAACCGGGATTGCCGGCAACAGCTTGCGCAAGCGGTTCACAAAAGGTTCTATGCGCCCCATATTTTCCGACGGGCGGTTATTCATCTGCTTGGGCAGCCCCACTATTATGCGTTCTACCGGTTCGCGTTCCACATAGGAGAGGATAAAGCGCTCAAGCTCCACCGTAGCCACGGTTGCAAGCCCGTTGGCTATTATCTGCAATTCGTCGGTCACCGCAATGCCCGTGCGCTTCTTGCCATAATCTATTGCTAACAGTCGTGCCATTGTTGCTGCGTAAATAACATTGCAAAGGTAACCAATTTGGCTAAAAGGAACAGCCAATAAATGTAAAATTTTATTTTTATAGCAGAATTGCGGCCCGAAAGCCGCAATTCTGTTTCATTCATAAAGGTGGAATATACGTTCCATCGCCTGCCACTTATCGTTGGAAGAACTTCCCTTCTCGGCCTCTTGGAATATGGACATATAATCTTCCCATTCCTGCTGTCGTGGAAGTGTGGCAAGACGCGCCATAGCTTGGTCCCAATCAAAATCGACCGGTGCCTCCACTATCATAAACAGACGGGTACCTACGAGGTATATCTCCATTTCCAGAATACCGACCGTGCGTATTCCGTCTATAATCTCCGGCCAAGCCTCGCCCTCGCTGTGACGGCGACGATATTCGGCTATAAGCTCGGGATTATCCTTCAAGTCGAGCGTCTGACAATAACGCTTAACCTCACAGCCATATTCCCGCACCTTATATCCGGTAGAAGGAGTTTCCATTATTCTTACTTATTGTAGAGCAACCAAGCCTTCTGAAAATCGGCGTTGTCGGGGTTGTTGGCCTTGAACTGCTCGCGAAACTCGGCAGCCTGCTGTTTGTTGTCGAAAGAACCGCAAACAACACGATACATTCCTGTTTCGGGATTCTGAACAATGATAGCATTGTAACCCTGTGCTATAAGACCGGCCTTAACCGACTCGGCACCCTCTTTGCGACCGAAACTGCCACAAACAACGCTAAAATCCTTCAACGAACCTTCGGCACCCGAAGCGAGCACCACTTTCTCGGTGCGGAACGAAGTATCGACATTCGCTGCCGAATTCTGTGTGGTTGTTGTAACGGGAGCAATCTCAATAGCCTCGTTAGCCTGTCCTTGACCTTGTGCAAGCTCCAACTGCTGAGCCTGATCATAGGCTTTCTTATATTCCGACTTTGAAGATTTACAAGATGTTAATGCAAAAACAGAGCACAATGCGAAACCCAATACAAATAGTTTTTTCATTTTATACATTTTATAAGTTTGACATAAATTTCATACTGCCGGCAAAAAGAGCCGCAGTTTGTTGTGCAAAAATAGTAATAAAAAGGCACAGACACAACTAAGCAACTGTTTAAATTTCTAATAAAAGTTTTTTATATTCGCCTTACGGCAGATATAATTTAGCACTCGCTGTGAAAAACATTCAAGCAAGCTTGATATTTCTCGCTCGTTTCTTCTTATATTGGAAGCTGCAATTTCGTTGTTTTTAATATTCAAAAATGTTTGTTCTATAAAAAAACTTAACGATATAAATTTAAACAGTTTCTAAACGAGATGACATTTTTCATAAAACAGAGAGCACTCGGCAGCACAGAGCCGCAGATGCGACAGATTAAAGCCTTTTCACCCTTTTTAAGCGAATTAACCGATATTATAACCGCGCCAATTGTTATATCCACAAGATAAGTTTAAAGAATATGGCATATATAGATTATTACAAAGTATTAGGCGTTGGGCGCGATGCCTCGGAGGCCGACATCAAGAAAGCCTATCGACGGCTGGCCAAACAGTATCACCCTGACATAAACAAGGACGACCCACAGGCCGAGGAGCGTTTCCAAGCTATAAACGAGGCCAACGAAGTGCTGGGTAACCCCGAAAAACGCAAAAAGTATGACGAGTATGGCGAACACTGGAAGCACGCCGATGAATTTGAAGCCGGAGAAAGGATGCGCAACAGCCGCGGATTCAATTATGATAACTTCGGAGGATGGGGCGATTTTAGCGGTAACGAAGAGAATGCAAGCGGGTTCAGCGACTTTTTTGAGCAACTATTCGGTGCAATGGGCAACAATCGCCGCGCGAGAGCACAAGACCTGCAAGCCACACTCACCATCGGCCTGCGCGAAGCAAGCACCACCCACAAACAGACACTCACCATAAACGGCGAGAATATAAGAATTACAATCCCGGCAGGCATTGCCGACGGACAGCGCATACGCCTTCGTGGCTACGGAGCCCCGGCAAATAATGGAAGGCGCGGCGACCTATATATCACCATCAGCATAACACCCGACAGCATTTTCACCCGCGACGGCAACAACCTTCGGCTCACCACAGCAGTAGATATATTCACTCTGCTTCTTGGTGGCGAAATTCTGCTACCCACACTCACCGGCGAAGCAAGAATAAACATAAAGGCCGGCACCCTGCCCGACAGCAAACTACGCCTAAGAGGTAAAGGCTTTCCCGTGTACAAGAGAGAGGGAGAATTTGGCGACCTCATCGTTACAATAAAAACAATTATACCACCATTGAGCGAAGAGCAGAAACTACTGCTGCAAAAAGCAAAAAGCCTGTCGGTAAAATAGACAGGCTATAATTATATTTAGAAGTTTTTTGAATTTATAAAAAATTGGCGATATAAATTCAAACAGTTTCTTAATTATATACAGCGATAAAACCGTTGAGATAAGTGGCAAACAGGAGCCACAGCATATAGGGAACCATAAGCCAACCGGCCACCTTGTTTACCACGAAGCAGCCCGCCACATAGATGAGAGCAAGCATATCCATAACCAAAATCACTACAAGCCCCATCAGAGGTGACATCATATAAAAGAAACTAAAACTCCACAGCACATTCAGCACAAGCTGCAAGGAGAAGAGTGTGAACAACAGGCGCGAATAGATGGAGCGTACACCCCACATTATTCCGGCAGCCACACCCATAAGCACATAGAGCAGCGACCACACAATGGGAAATGCCGCATCGGGCGGAGTGAGAGGCGACTTTAACAATGCCGGATACCACAAGTCCAATGAGGACGCTTGCAAAACGCGTGACACATAGCCGGCAAACAGACATAATGCCACGAACATAATTACGGGAACAACTTTTTTCATACTGCTTCTGACTTTTATTGATAAACACACAAGCAGCGCAATTGTTCTCACAATTGCGCTGCTTGCTACAAACGGGCAGAAGGGAGTTACCCGTTATTATTCTGTTCCTGCTTCGCTTTTATAACCTCGTTTATTTGAGAGCTCGAATGATAGGGAACCTTGCCCGAAGGTACATATTTGCTCGATGTTGATAGGTGGGTATCTTGGTCGTCAAAGAAGATGTGCGCACCAAACGCTTTCAACAGTTCATCCTTGCGCAAGCCACCAAGGAAATAGGCCTCATCCACATAAACGCCCCATTTGCGCAACGTTTTTATCACGCGGAAGTGCGACGGCAGACTGCGTGAGGTTACAATGGCAAGACGCAGGGGAGAGAGTTCTATCGAAGTGGGCAGACACTCCTGTATGGCCGAGAGTTTTTTGAGCAGATTGGCAAAAGGACCTTCCTTCAAAGGAATGTCGGCATTCTCCTTTTCATACTTATAAAAAGCATCTATTCCCTCCTCTTTGAAACGGCACTCCGACTCGTCGGAGAATATTACAGCATCGGCATCAAAGGCTATCTTCACACGGCTATCCTCGGGGTTAAAATCGGTGGGCGGAGCATAAATAAGTGCGGCGGCACATATTCCCGAATCTATCACACGCTGCACATCACCCTCGTCCTTTGAGAGGAAGAGGTCTATGGAAAAGGCTTTCAGATACTTTGAGAGCGACTCACCGCCCGACAATGCCACGCGAGTAATATCGAGGCCGTAAACATCGAGCGATTTTAGCATACGCATTCCTGTTTCGGGGCTGTTGCGCGACATAACCACAACCTCCACAATGGGGCGGTTGGCCTGTTTGTTAAGTTCCAAAAGGCTCTTAACAAGATAAAAGGCCGTTCCCTTTTCCAGCGGTTCATCTTCGTGCTCCTCCTGATATTTCCTATATTTTGCAACACCGTGGCGTTCAAATATCTCATTCTCCTTTTCAAGGTCGAAAAGTGCGCGCGACGACACACCCACAACCAAACGTCCGTCTAAATTCTCCATTTATCTTCTATACTATTTCCAAAAAAATCAATTCAAGGGTTCAAAATTAACTCATTTACGCTCACAAATCAAAAGAAACCCAAAAATAATTCCTTCACAAAGGAATTTATCGGACAATTCCCATAAAAAGCACTATCTTCGCGGCAGCAAATAAAAGAATAATTCTATGATTAGAGATATTGTATTTGATTTTGGAGGAGTGCTCACCCGGATAGACACCGAGAAAGCCTTGCAACATTTCCGCGAGATTGGAGTGCCCCACCCCGAGGAATATATCAATTCCTATCGGCAGAACGGGCCGTTCTTTTCTTTGGAGAATGGCGACATTACCGCCGAGGAATTCTGCAACGAACTTACAAGAATATGCAACCGCACAATAAGTTACGAGGAGGCAAGATATGGTTGGATGGGGTTCATCGTGAAGGTACAAAGTGAGTTTATGGAGTCACTGCAACAGTTGCGTCCACGTTACCGTCTATCGGTATTGAGCAACACCAATCCCTTCCTGCAAGGGTGGGCACGCAGCAGCGAGTTTACAGCAGAGGGAAAATCGCTCGACGATTATTTCGACCGGCTCTTCCTCAGCTACAAGATGAACTGTTCCAAGCCCGGCGAGGAGATATATCGCAAGATGTTGCTCGAAGGCAATATGAAGGCCGAAGAGACACTTTTCCTCGACGACAGCGAAAAGAACATTGCCACAGCGCGGGAATTAGGCATAAATGTCCTGCGGGTGAAAAACGGAGAAGATTGGCGCGACGCACTCAGCGAAGCGCTTGCCGCCGACCGATAAGATTCTCTCCATATAAAAAAACGAGCCTGTGGGCTCGTTTTTTTATATGGATAAGATGGTTATTTACTTGTTCAGTCCCATAGTTTCGGAGAGTTCCTTTGCACGGTCGAGAGCCATATAAATATCTGCACAGACATTCTCGTCACCAACCATAGCTGCAATACCCGATTTTCGCAGTTTCTCGGCTACATTGTCGTGCACACCCGACAGTATTACAACACGTTTCTCATTGAGCGACGACTGTACAAAGATTTCCAGATTATGCAATCCGGTGGAGTCGATAAAGGTAACCTTTCTCATACGTATTATACGGATGGGAGAAGCATCAATCTCACGAGTGAGTTCATCGAACTTTGTTGCAATTCCGAAGAAGAAGGGGCCCTCAATCTCAAAGACATCCACTCCGGCGGGAATTGCAAGCACTTCATCGTGCTCTCCATCGTGATGCACCTCCAATTCATCGGTAACCACCGACACTGTGGTGCTGTCCATCACACGCTTCATAAATATCACCACAGCCATTACAATACCAACCTCAATTGCAAACGTGAGGTCGAAAAATACCGTAAGCAACAAAGTTACGAACAACACACTGGTACCCGACATTGTAGCCTTGCACATCGAACGTATAGTGCGCCAACCACTCATATTATAGGACACCATCACAAGCACTCCGGCCAAGCAAGGCATAGGAATTTTGCCCACTACTCCACCAAGGAACATAAGAACCAAGAGAAGCACTAATGTATGAACAACACCGGCAACAGGAGTTCTTCCACCGTTATTTATATTGGCCATAGTGCGGGCAATGGCACCTGTCGCAGGAATACCGCCAAAGAAAGGCACCACAATGTTGGCTATTCCCTGACCTACAAGCTCGGTATTTGAATTGTGACGGTCGCCAATAACACCATCGGCAACCATTGCCGACAGTAGCGACTCAATGGCTCCCAGCATAGCTATTGTAAACGCGACAGGAGCAAGAGCCTGAATGGTTGCAAAGAAAGAGCCATCATCAAAATCAAGCGACGGAAGAGTGAGAGAAGGAAGCCCCGAAGGCAGTTCGTAAAGGTCGCCGATGGTCTTTATAGATGTTACACCGGCAAACTCCTTCAACAGCCACGCCGCAATGGTCATAACCACAATCGCCAGAAGCGAACCGGGCATTTTGCGCGAGAATTTGGGTGTTACGGCAATGAGAGCCACGCTCAATACACCCATAGCTGCGCTCCACCAATCTATGTTGCCGATATTTCTATAATAGCACACCCATTTATCAACAAAGTTAGCCGGAACATCCTCTATTCCCAATCCCAACAGGTCGTTTATTTGAGTAGAAAAGATTGTAATTGCAATACCGCCGGTAAAGCCTATGATAATGGGATAGGGCATAAACTTTATTATTCCTCCCAAGCGGCACAATCCCATAATTACAAGTATAATACCTGCCATAATCGTGGCGATGGCAAGGCCGCCAAGACCAAACTGCTGCACCACTCCATAGACAATAACGATAAATGCACCGGTGGGACCGCCAATCTGCACCTTAGAGCCGCCGAACACCGAAATAAGCGCACCTGCAATAATAGCAGTAACCAACCCTTCGGTGGGGCCCACGCCGCTGGCAATACCAAAAGCAATGGCCAAAGGAATTGCAACAATACCCACAATAATACCGGCCATTACATCGGCATTGAATTTTTCACGCGAATAGTTTTTCATCGCCTCAAAAAATTTCGGATGAAAATCAATAATCTTCTTTGCGTTCATCTTTGTTTATAGTATTTTTTAAAATCGAAAAAGCCCTCACAGAAGCCCGAAAATGCCCGGCTCCGAAAAAACCGGCGCAAAGGTACTAAAAATAATTAACACCTTTTAAGGTGTTATCCAAAATTTAGAAAATCAGACAGATTATTATTGCAAACAGCAAAGGAGGCTGCAAAAAAAATCAGCAGCCTCCTCCGTTTCAATATCATTCAAGTTCTGTAACCCCGTTCAATGCAGCCTTTTTTGTATAGCAGGTGCTTTTGAACGACGCTACAAGCTCGCCACGTTGGTTGGTAACTTTAACTTCGAACGAAGGGAGTTTAGGGTGAGCACACAAAGCAACAGCCTCGGCTGTGAGCACATCGCCGGGCATCGCAGCCCTGTGATAGTAGATGGCCGCATCCACCGAAAGGGTGAGCATAAGCCCGCTGTTGGCAGCAAGTGCAAGGGCTGTGTCGGCAAGGGTGAATATCGCTCCACCCTGACACAACCCACCGGCATTCAGGTGCTCGGCTGTTACAACAAGCTCGGCCTTGCCGGAATTCTTGGCAACGCTCAACAAACGCACTCCTGAACGGCGTGCAAAGTTATCTCCTTCTATGAATTCTTTTAAAGTCACTTTTTACTTGTTTACATTTACGGTAAATGTCTGATAGGGGAAATTCAATCCACGCTTGGGGAATGTTTCGTAAACAGCCTTGTTAAGGTCGAAGCATACACCCCAATAGTCCTCCTGTGCCGCCCACACGCGAACCACAATGTTTATGGAGCTTGCACCCAATTCTTTCAAAGCGATAAAAGGCTCGGCAGGGGCATTGAGAATACGTTTGTCGGCAGCAATAAGCTCCAAGAGCACCTCTTTTGCCTTCTCATAATCATCGCCGTATGATATTGAGAATGTAAAATCGACACGACGCAAGGCCTCGCTCGAAGAGTTGTTGATTATACCTGTCGAGAGCGGACCATTGGGAATAAGAATAGTCTTATTATCACCTGTTTGAATTAAAGTATTGAATATTTGAATCTCTTTTACGGTACCCGACTGTCCTTGCGCCTCAATAAAATCGCCCACTTTGAAGGGACGGAACAACAGGATTATAACACCACCCGCAAAGTTCTGCAAAGTGCCGCTCAACGCCATACCTATGGCAACACCGGCCGATGCAAAGAGTGCAATGAACGATGATGTGTCGATGCCAAGAACGCTTATGAGTATAATGAGAAGGATTATGAGCGACACTACATCAATAAAGCTCACAAGAAAGGTTTTTACGGTAGGATTACTGTTGCGTTTCTCCATAAGCAGTTTCACGACAGTGATAAGACGGCGTGTGAGCCAACGACCTATCATCCATATAAAAGCTACTTTAAGGAGTTTCCAACCAAGCGTGAGTGCAAAGGTTACAACAATCTGGGTAGCCTCTTTGATTGTGAGGCCCGACACTGTGGCGATAGCCTCATCCAACTTTGCAATAGCATCTATCGAATCGTTTGCGACAGTTGCTGTTGCCATAATAAAATCCAAAATCATAGTAATATATTTTTAAATTAACATTCCAATATCTGTGTCGCAGCATTTTTTGTGTCAACTTTTTTAATCACACGCTCAATGCGGCCTGTGGCATCAATTACAAAAGTTGTTCTCAATATGCCCATATATTCGCGCCCGGCCATTTTCTTCGGTCCCCAAGCTCCGAATGCCTCTATGGTGCGCTTCTCAACATCGGCAATCAACGGGAAATTAAGCTGTTGCTTCTCTTTAAAACGTTGGTGCGATGCTGCCGGGTCGGCACTGACACCCACCACAGCATAACCGGCAGTAAGAAGGTCGCCTAACCCGTCGCGCAAGGAGCAGGCCTCGGCTGTGCAACCGGGCGTATTGTCCTTAGGGTAAAAATATACAACAAGACGCTTGCCTTTATAGTCGCTCACTCTAATCTCATTGCCCTGCTCATCGGTTCCTAAAAAATCGGGAGCAAAATCACCGGCCTGCAACATAAAAATCTGGTTTATAATACATAACAAAGAAGCGGGAGCAGCAAATTTGCAGCCGCTTCACAAAACGGCTGCAAATTTAGCAATTTTTACAGGAATTTTCACATTTTGGAGTGTTAAAATAGTTTTACTCTCAGCTATTCAAAAGCCTGTTTCGGCCGGGACCTCATCAACTTCTGCCGGCCTACCTTCAAAATGTTTTTCTGCATAGAGCACAAAGCCGTTGCCTCGCGGACGAATAATAATTTTACCGGCCCTGACAAGCTCGTCAATAATATCGGGCAATCCCACATAGGATTCAACATTTATAGCCGACTTTCCGCTTATGCGTTGCAAGGCAAAAGCTGTGGCAATCTCCACCGGATAAACGCTACCATATTTTTCTATGAAACGTTCCACATTTTCAGGCATAGGCTTCAAGTGCGCTTCATCGCAAGGAACTATTTTCCCGTAACTCAATTGTTTGATATTCTGCACTATCGTATCATAGGAGGTAAAGCCACGCAACATAAGCTCTACACCCTTATACACAAGCAGATAGGTGGGAAATGTCTGCACCTCATAGTGGCGGCATTTTTCCTTATCCTCCTCATAGAGGCGTTGCGCCTCGCGGCTTCTCATTATTTCGGCTAAACGAGCTGGCTCAAAGCCCTCTACCGCAGCAAGGTCGGCTATGACATTGGGGTCGCAGGTGAGGGCCGCATCTACTGCCGTCGCCTCCTGCAAGCGTCGCAGAAACCTCCCGGGCGACAGCTCTTTATTCGCAGCCTTGGCTACATATATCTTTGCAGCAATATAGGCCATATTTTGAGGCACGGTCGAGCGATGCTCTTCACTGAAAAGACGAAAGCCGTGTTCACACACAGGCATTCCGTGTACAGCCGAAGCATCCACCCAAGCCTTATGCATATTCCTGTTTGACAAGGCTATATCTCCTCCTATTCCCAGTCGGCGATTACTGAATTTGGTAATATCCTCAATCATACCACCCATCACATAATCGACCTCCACACTTTCGCCCAAGCGATACTCCAAAGCACGCAACACAGGCACACTACCCCAACACCAAGTACACACAGGGTCGGCAAATACAGTAATTTTCATTTTTCCCATTGTTCACAATATTTTTCAATGAGAACAAACAAGAAGCCCGATTGGTTGAAGAGGCTATATAAATAACGAATAGGATGCACTACAAAAGTGCATCCTATTCGTTATTTATTTTCTATCTTATCAATCTCGCAAGCGGAAGCCCGAAGCCTTTGCTATAATCTTCGCCTCGGCACGACGAGCCGAAAGGAAAGAGAGGACATTAAGCACTATTGCCGTAAAGGGAAACATCACCGCAGCCTCTGCAAAATTGATTGTCGCAAGATTGTCATCACTGTTTATTACAAGCAACACATAAAGCAGAAGCAGTATGTGATAACCGGTCAACAAAAGAACCGAGAGTATCGAGCTTCTCTTTTGTAATTCAAAATTGTTGAACAGTGACACAAAAAGACCGAACAGATTGACTGCAACAGCCACAATGAGCACCACGCCCAATGCTACAACCGAATAGGATGCCGAGCCGTCGGGCTTAATCAGCGAGAAATTACCCAGTGTATATGTCGCGCCGTCGGGTGCCAATATATACAACAGGTTGCTGCACATTGCCACAATCAGCAGCACCGCCGCCAGCACATAGTACAATTGATAAAAACGGAATTTCATAATGCAATTATTCTTCGGCAGCCTCTTTTGAAGGGTCGCGGAAATATACCTTACCCTCGATAAACTCCTGTGCAGCGATGAGTGTGGGCTTGGGCAGACGCTCATAGAAACGCGAAATTTCTATCTGCTCGTGGTTCTCAAACTGCTCTTCGAGGTTGTCGGTCGATGAAGAAAATTCATTCAGTTTTTTCAACAACTCCTCTTTCATTTCCGCAGCAATCTGGTTCGAACGCTTGCCTATAATTGCCACCGATTCATAAACATTACCTGTCTCTGTCACAAAATCTGCCATATTACGTGTTACAGTGTTTGTGGGAGCATTGCTTTTCTTGTAATCCATTTCTTTTATGTTATTTAAATTATTTCAAAATAAAATCTATTCACCAATCTCTTCGAGCGACTTTTTGAAGTAGCCTTCGGCCTCGTCCATATATTTACTCGTGGGAAATTCGTTTTTAAAGGCATAAAACTCGTCGATGGCCTCACGGTAGCGTTCCGGTTGTTTCTCATAAACACTCTTGCGTGCCATCATATAGCGGGCACGAAGCACCAGCATCTGCAAGTCCTCGCGCAGTTTGGTATAAGGATAATCCTTCAAGGCATTCTGCGCTGTTATTATACAGGCCTGATAGCTGTTACCCATATATGCCATATAATCGCCTAAATCGTAATACAATTTTGCCGACAAATAATCTTTCATCACCAGCACGTCGTGCATTTCAAAAAGCATTTTCTGCGCATCCTCTCTATATTCGCTGGTGGGATAATACTCCATAAATAATTGCAGTTCCTCTATGGCCGTGTACGTATCCGTCTGATCGAGAGCCGGCTCCAAGATATTCTTATAGAGCGATTTTCCCGAATAGTAACGTGCCAATTCGGAATAGCGGCCACGGGGATAATTACTATAACAAGCCTTGAAATATTGAGCGGCTGTTTCATAATCACCCGATTGGTAATAGCACATAGCCAACAGGAACATCGACTCATCGGCCTTGTCACTACCCTTGAACATTATCACAATATTCTCTATAAGTGTGGATGCCTTTCTATATTCACCCATCATATAGAGAGCCTTTGCCTCCTCGTACTTATATTCAAGGTCGGGCGACTTCAATACAGTGTTATATGAAGAGCACGATGCAAGAGTCACAAGGACAAACAATATAAATATGTGAAAATACCTATTCATCATCTTCTTATTACGCGACCATTTTGCTATAACAAAGCCCTTTTGTCGCAATAAAAAACAAATTGCCTGCAAAGATAGCATATTTTACAGAAAATCACAACCTAAAAACAGTTATAATTTGGCATAAAAGGGTAAATAAAACTAAAAAATCGAAAAAAGCAGATAGAAAGAATATTTGCCGGTAAACATTCTTTTATCAAGAAAAAGTCGATATACAAACTGCACTCGCTGTAAAATGCCAAAGCGAGCTTTGCAATCTTGCTCGTTTGTGTGTATATTCTCCAAAAAAGTCGATATACAAACTGCACTCGCTGTAAAATGCCAAAGCGAGCTTTGCAATCTTGCTCGTTTGTGTGTATATTAGCACCGGAAAAGAGAAGAAACGATGAAATTCAAACTACAATCGACATACACGCCGATGGGCGACCAGCCCGAGGCAATAGCACAGCTTGTGAACGGAGTTAAGACAGGAGTGCCGGCACAAACGCTTCTGGGAGTGACCGGCTCCGGAAAGACCTTCACCATAGCCAATGTCATCAAGGAGATTAACCGCCCCACTCTCATTTTGAGTCACAACAAGACTCTTGCCGCCCAACTATACAACGAGTTTAAGGGTTTCTTCCCCGAGAATGCCGTCGAGTACTATGTTTCATACTACGACTACTACCAGCCCGAGGCCTATATTCCATCGAGCGACACATACATCGAAAAGGACCTTGCCATAAACGACGAAATTGACAAGTTGCGCCTTTCGGCAACATCGGCACTGCTATCGGGCAGGAAGGATGTAGTGGTAATCTCCTCTGTTTCCTGCATATACGGAATGGGCAACCCCGCCGACTTCTACAACAATGTAATTGAGGTGAAAGTGGGCGACAAACTCGACCGCAACGTATTCCTGCGTCGCCTTGTGGGCAGCCTCTACACTCGCAACGACATTGACCTGAACCGCGGAAATTTCCGCGTGAAGGGCGACACGGTGGAAGTGAGCCTTGCTTACAGCGACCACATTCTGCGTATAGCCTTCTGGGACGACGACATTGACAGTATCGAGGAGATTGATGGCGGCACAGGCACACGCATTGCCACCTTCGACGATTACAAAATATACCCTGCCAACCTGTTTATGACCACAAAGGAGAGTACCGAGCGGGCCATCAAGGAGATTGAGAAAGACCTTATAGAACGTGAAGAGTACTTCAAAGAGATTGGCAAGCCGTTAGAGGCCAAGCGTTTGCACGAGCGTGTAACATACGACACGGAGATGTTGCGTGAGCTTGGGCATTGCTCGGGAATAGAGAATTACTCCCGCTACTTCGACGGACGCGAACCCGGCACACGCCCCTATTGCCTGCTCGACTTTTTTCCCGACGATTTTCTGCTCATCATCGACGAAAGCCACGTCAGCGTTCCACAAATACACGCAATGTATGGTGGCGACCGCGCCCGCAAGACCAATCTTGTGGAATATGGCTTCCGTTTGCCGGCAGCCTTCGACAACCGTCCCCTTAAATTCGAGGAATTCACCAAGCTCACCCACCAAGTGATATATGTGAGTGCCACCCCTGCCGACTATGAGCTGCAACAGAGTGAAGGAATTGTCGTCGACCAAGTGATACGCCCCACAGGGTTGCTCGACCCACTGATTGAGGTGCGCCCGCTCGCCAATCAAGTAGATGACCTTATGGAGGAGATACAGTTGCGTGTAGAGCGCGACGAGAGAGTTCTCGTCACCACTCTCACCAAACGTATGGCCGAGGAGCTAACCGACTACCTTCTCAGAAACGGAGTGCGCTGCAACTATATACACAGCGATGTTGACACCCTCGACCGCATACAGATAATGACCGACCTGCGCGAAGGGCTTTACGATGTACTCATCGGCGTGAACCTGTTACGCGAGGGACTCGACCTGCCCGAAGTTTCCCTTGTTGCCGTGCTCGACGCCGACAAGGAGGGATTCCTGCGCGACCACCGCTCTCTAACCCAGACGGCCGGACGCGCGGCCCGAAACGTAAACGGCCTTGTAATCTTTTATGCCGACAAGATTACTGCGAGTATGCAAAAGACCATCGACGAAACTAATCGCAGACGCGAAAAACAGATGGCCTTCAACAAGAAATATGGCATTACCCCCACGCCCATAAAGAAAGAGATAAGCAACGCCCTTGTATCGGAGAAGAAGGAAAAGGAGAAAGGAAAGCTCCCTCAAATGTATTCCGAAGAGGTGTTGACAACTGCCGTTGCCTGCGACCCCATCGTGGAATATATGAGCAAGGAGCAGCTGGAAAAGAGCATAGAGCGCACCCGTCGCCTGATGAACGAAGCTGCGGCAAAAATGGAGTTCATAGAGGCTGCACAATATCGCGACGAAATGTTCAAGTTACAAGAAATTCTGAAAAAGAAGAAATAGCATTGTTTATCATTAAAAGATTAAAGGCATCGCTCCAAAGAGCGATGCCTTTAACGTTATGAGATAATTCTGTTATTAGAAACGGAAATCAACACCAAGGGCAACATCAAAGCTTGTACGACGGAAGCATACATTCTCTGAATGGTCGGAGTAGTGAGCATAGTTAGCATAGCAAACACCGAAGTTGATGTCACACTTCTCGCTGAGGCTGTACTTTGTACCGCCACCAACCATAAACGCATCGTTGATGAACGACATCTGTGAGAGATAATCGTCGTTAACACCATAATCGCTATATTGGCAACCGGCAGAAATCAACCATTTCTTTGTCAGCTTATATTCAACACCACCAAGGAACTCGCAAGTATTCTTGCCCAATTTCTCCATAGCATTCTCCTTGCCGAGCAAAGACTCTATTTTAGCCTCCTTGTCAAAGTAGTATGTTGTTGCGGCCATAAGTTTAAGACGATCGGTTACATCGTAAGAAGCACCTACCGAAAGTTTTGCGGGAGCATCGTTACGGAACTCCTGATTGTCGTCCAAAGAAGCCAAAGAAGGCATTGCAAGACCTACAAGACCGATGAGGCTCTTGCCTTGGCTCGACAAAGTCTTTGTATCGTTCTTTATTGTGTTAACTGCACGGAACTCATACTTTACACCGATGTTCAATCTGTCCAATTTTGCATTTACGCCGAGGATGGGAGCAAAAGCAAGACCGGTCTGTTTGAGTTCGAGTGAAAGAAGGTTGGTCATTGTTGAACCGGTGACAGGATGTATAGCGTCGATAGCACCCTCGTAGCTCAGACTTGTGTAGTTGGCACGGATACCTCCATAAACCGAGAAATACTCGTTAATCTGATAAGCAGCACCAAGTTGAAGAGCGAAGAGATACTGTGTCGACTCAAATACTGAATTTGCTTTGAGGGGAGTACCTGCCAAGAGAGCATCGCCCATCTGGTCGAACATAGGAAGACCGTTGTCGAATTTAGCGTTACCGCCACCGCCGGGCATTCCGAAGAAACCGCTGAATGTCCAGTCGCCGGTCTTATAGGATGCGAAGAATGTAGGCATAATGGGTACAAATACCGAGCCCTTGTGTGCTGTGGCAGGCTTTCTGTTATAAACATCTCTGTCCTGACGAATCATCTGCCAGTTGGCCGATACTGTCCAGCCCTCGTTGAAAAGTGCTGTACCTGCGGGGTTGAAATAAACAGCGTCAGCTTCGAGTGTAGCGTAACGGGCAGGGTTACGAACAAAAGCTGCACTCTGGTTTGTGTTTGTCAAAAGACCACCTGCAAACGATGCGATTGCAAATGAAGCTACTGCAATAGTAGAAAAAACTCTTTTCATCATAAATATAAAATTTAAAAAGTTACTAATCGATTTTTAAATTCTCTGTTCTCATTTTTCGTTGCACAAAGATAGAGCTTTTGTGCAGAAACTATAATAAGAACAGGCCCTTTTAACGTAAAAAATGTTGAATTTATCTCGCTTTTGTTCATTTTACACTCTTGTTTTGACCATACAGTATATAAAATGGGGAAAAAGAGGAAAAACGGCAAGGAGAGTGCGTGTAGCCCTGCGCCTACTTATATAATAGGAATATACAGGGAATTTTTGTCAGGTCCGGGACACGGCTCCTCCACTCCTTCACTGTGAATGTGCGCACATATTCGTCGGAGCAGGTGAGATTGGCCGCGACACAAAGTTTCGTCTGCGGACGACAATTATTCAATATATCCTCCAACATTTTATTGTTGCGGTAAGGTGTTTCAATAAACAACTGTGTCTGATTTTCACCATACACACACTGTTCGAGTTTGCGCAATTTTCTCGCCCGCTCATCGGGTTTTATGGGCAGATAGCCGTGAAAAGCGAAACTTTGACCATTAAAGCCCGATGCCATCACCGAAAGAATTATGCTCGAAGGGCCCACAAGCGGCACCACTTTCAGCCCTTTACGTTGCGCAATGGCCACTACATCGGCACCGGGGTCGGCGACAGCCGGACAACCGGCCTCGGAGATTACTCCCATAGGCTTTCCCTCTTGCAAAGGTTTCAGAAAACCGGAAATATCGGCGGGAGAGGTGTGTTTGTTAAGTTCAAAAAATTGCGAACCGTCTATGTCGAAGTGTGCATCAACCGCACGCAAGAAACGGCGTGCCGAACGTACATCCTCTACTATGAAGTGGCGTATGCCCGAAATAATTTCGGCATTGTATTGTGGCAGGACCTTATTTATCGGGGTGTCGCCCAGTGTCACGGGCAACAAATAGAGTGCTGTGTCCATTTGTAGGAACTGTTTGATTTTCACTTATTGATTAATAAATAATTGCGAGAAACTCCGTATGCCTTTTGCATAATATCTCCAAAGGATTGAGAAATTACACATTCTCGCAAGAGTATCTGTTTTTGTTTCTGACAGATTTTCGGCACGCGAGGCTGCAAAATCCTTTTTCACGCGCTTGAAATCCCTGCGTGCCATTAACACCGCCTTAAAATTACCCCACTCGCCGGTTAAAAGGAACTTTATGGCGGCAACCGCATCGAGCAGACAACGCACACGCATAGCACGGCGCAATCGTTCGTCCGGCATATTTTTGTAGAGCATAAGAAGGTTGTTGCGGAAATTAAGATAGGTCTTGCGGGGATTACTCTTATGCAATGTCGCACCGCCTATGTGATAGACAACGCTCACAGGAAGAGCCATTATCACCCCACCCCGCGCAAGAATGCGCCAGCATAGGTCAATCTCCTCCATATGGGCAAAGAAACGGCCGTCAAAGCCGCCGACCCTCTTGAATACCTCGCTACGCACGACAAGGGCAGCACCGGTTGCCCAAAATATGCGACAGGGAGCATCGTACTGCCCTTTATCCTCTTCCACATTGTCGAGTATGCGCCCGCGACAGAATGGATAGCCGTAGGCATCGATAAAGCCACCCGAGGCACCGGCATACTCAAAATGCGTTTTTTTATCATAGGCAAGCACCTTCGGCTGACAGGCTGCTATCGATTTATCGGCCTCCATAATATCAATAATGGGAGTGAGCCATCCGTGCGTAACCTCAACATCGCTGTTAAGCAGCACATAATAGGTTGCTTCTACCTGCGAGAGTGCGCGATTATACCCCTCGGCAAAGCCATAATTGGCACCAAGTTCTATAACCCCGACTATCGGGAAGTTGTCACGCAACACATTGAGAGAGTTATCGGTAGAGCCATTGTCGGCAACCACGATGCGAGCATCGGGGGTGTGTTCCACCACCGAGGAAAGAAAGCGCAAGAGCATCTCTGCACCATTGTAATTCAATATAACAACTGCCGTATCGCTTTTCATCGTGAAGAATTTACAGTATTTCAATCACCTCGTCCACGGTGAGTGCCTGCTTATCGGCAGTAAAATCCCCAAGGCGCACGCGCACAAGGCGATTAACGAACGAGGGGTTATTATCGCACTCCACACGCAGATAATTGCTTGTGAACCCACCTATCGGCATTCCGGCCTTGGGTTTTTCAAAGAGCACCACAGCCTCGCGCCCTATGTAGCGGGCATAGAAGGCTATTCGTTTCTCCTCGGAAAGTTCAATGAGCCGGCGGCTGCGGCAATGTTTCTCGGCCGGCGACACTGCTCCTTCAATTTTCAATGCCTGCGTACCCGGACGCTCCGAGTAGCTGAATACGTGAAGTTGCGAAATATCAAGACCTTTGATAAATTCGTATGCCTTCTCGAAGAGTTCCTCACTCTCGCCGCGTGTTCCCACAATTACATCCACTCCTATAAAAGCATCGGGCAAGGTTCTGCGCACCTTGGCTATTTTCTCGGCAAAAAAGGCCGTGTCGTATCTGCGGTGCATAAGTTTCAGCACCTCGTCACTACCCGCTTGCAAAGGAATGTGCAGGTGAGGCATAAAACTGCGCGACCGCGCTATATAATCTATAATTTCATCGGTGATAAGGTTCGGTTCTATCGACGATATTCTGTAACGCGAAATTCCCTCCACGCCATCGAGTGCCTCAACAAGTGAAAGAAAACTCTCGCCTGTGGACTTGCCAAAATCGCCAATATTAACGCCCGTAATCACAATCTCCTTGCCACCTTCGGATGCTGCCATCTGCGCCTGTGCCACAAGTTCCTCGACCTTGGGGTTACGGCTGCGGCCGCGGGCAAAAGGAATGGTGCAATAGGTGCAGAAGTAGTCGCAACCATCCTGCACTTTCAGGAAATACCTTGTGCGGTCGCCACGCGAACAGGAGTGAACAAAATTGCGCACATCCTTCGATGGCTGTGCGAACCACTCACCACCCTCGGTGCGTTTTTCGAGGGTGCCAAGATGTTCCAGAATGTTACCCTTGCGGTCGATGCCCAGCACCACATCCACTCCAAGTTCCTTTGAGAGTTTCTCGGGCGACAACTGTGCGTAACAGCCTGTTATCACCACAAAAGCTCCCGGATGCTGACGTACCAGCTTGTGAATTGCCTGACGGCATTTCTTTTCGGCCTCCTGTGTAACGGCACAACTGTTCACAATGCAAATATCGGCCTTTTCGCCCCTGCGTGCGGTGCGTATTCCGGCTGCTTGCAATGTGCGTTCTATGGTTGCCGTTTCCGAGAAGTTCAGTTTGCAACCAAGCGTATAATAAACCGCCTTCTTGTCTTTGAAGATTGTTTCGTCTATCATTTCTACAAAATATCGGTGCGAAGATACGAAAATAAGTAGATAGTATAAACAGACAGGCCGACAATTTTGTCGGCCTGTCTGTTGGGGAAGCACTATTCTACATTAAGGATAATGGCAACGAGTCTTGTTATATCGGCAACATCAATCGAGCCGTCGCCATTCACATCGCCAGCCGATGTCTCTTTGGTACTATCGAGTATCATTGCAACCAGAGAGGTTACATCGCTAACATCGACCGTCCCGTCGCCGTTCACATCACCGGGAACAGCCGTCTTTATATCGGTAAGCGGAGTAAATCGCAACTTATAGCTGTATGTTCCACTCGAAGGTATCTGATACTTGCTCAGCGTGCCCGTTCCTGTGCCGCAACTTCCATTGCCTATACCACGTTGAAGAGCATCGAAGTGTGCATACACGTTACCGCCCTCGGAGAGTTCCCAAGTGTGCGCCGCATTCTTCAACTCCACATCAGTGTAGTGAAGAAGCGAGAAAGCAACATCGCCCTCTGTTTCAATCTTAATACCCAGCCCGGCATCAACATCGGTGAGCAGGAGGTCGCGCAAATTCTCACGGTTACCCATTGATTGGGGTTTGGGATAGTGCTCGAACATTTCACTCACCGTTGTTGTGTAACGGCCAAGATAGGAACCTGTCTTTCGGTCGGTGTAATTCTCCCAAGGACCGCGTGCATAATACTCAACCTGTTCAAATGTTGCGGGGAAGGCCATACTTAAACCTAAACGGCGCAGATTGGTAATAACGGAGGTATATTCGGCATAGAGGTCTATGATTCCCGACGGATATATCGTATATACAAATTCATAGGAACAGTTCTTGCCACCGGCTGTAACGGTCACTATGGCATTGCCGGTTGCGGCATCCTTTTCGGCCGAGACGCTCTTGTTGCTCACGCCGTTGGCCGAATCGTAGTTGTAATATGTTTCGGTGGGACCATCATTCTCCACCCATCGGTAGTTTGAGTATTCGGGGCCTTCGGCGATGAAAGAGTTGTCGCCCACTTTCCAAGAATAGAAGTTTCCGGTGTTGCCGAATACCACTTTAAAGTCGCCGTTGCTTATGTGCCACTGCCCCGATACATTTTCTACCGCGAGTTCCTTATCGGTTGCTTCCATTGCGGGCAATGCTGCTGCACGCTCCACAAGGGTAAACTGTTCGGTTGCAATGGGATAACCGCTCTCGGCCCAGCTGCAAGCGTTTTTCAGGCATACTTCAACATTGAGCATTACCTCGCCCTCTACATTCGAATAATCGCAGGGAATATTTACGGTTATTGTTTCTCCGGGCAATGCCGATGGCAATTCAACCTCGCCATTCTTCACCTTGTTACCGTTGGAAAGAACCGTATAACGCAACACAAAGGCGTTGATGTTAAGAAAATCGTAATCGTTCTTTATTTGCAGATTATTTGTGGCTGTGTCATACGAGAGGATTTTTATATATTGGTACACCTTCTTAACCTCGGTAAGTTCGGGGCTCCATTTGCGGTCGGCAGTTACAAGACCGTTGTTTACGAAATTACCCTGATGAGGGCCCGGGTAGTCGTAGCCGGTGCGGTATTTGTTACGGCCGTTAACGGTGAGAGTGCCGTTTGCAATATCGGCTGCATCGTATATCGATTGGTCGACCATATCCCAGATGCAGCCTCCTATTCCATATTTGCTACTCTCTATAATGTCCCAATATTCTTTGAGGTTACCCACTGCGTTACCCATTGCGTGGGCATATTCGCACATAAAATAGGGCTGGCCCATATAGTTGCCATTAGCATCGGCACGGGCGTCATCTACACTGGGATACATCACCGAGTAGAGGTCGGTGGCTGTTCCATAGGCACGGGTAGAGCCCTCGTAGTGAATCATACGAGAGTCGAGCTCACGCACCGCATTATAGGTATAAGTGAAATGTCCGTCGCCGTTGCTCTCGTTTCCAAGCGACCAAGAGAATATCGAGGGGAAATTGCGGTCGCGATACACCATACGCACGGTGCGGTCGATATACTGCTCTCGCCAGCTCTCTTGGAAGGTTATACCGCCACGGCCGCTGTTCTCCCAGTTATAGTGACACTCAACATCGGCTTCATCCATACAGTAGAGGCCGTAATAATCGAACATCGAATACATTTTAGCCTGACGGGGATAGTGGCTGTTGCGGATGGTGTTCATATTGGACTGTTTCATCATCTTGACATCGGCAAGCATTGTGGCAACATCTACCGTGCGACCTGTGAGCGGATGGGTATCTTGCAGGTTGGCACCCTTGAAGAGGATGCGTTCGCCGTTGATATACACAAGGCCGTTATTTATCTCTATGTGGCGGAAGCCATATTTTGTAGAGAAGACAAATTCTTCGTTGCCTTGAACATCCTTCTGCTTAACAATCACGGTGTAGAGGTTGGGTGTTTCGGCCGTCCAAGGCAACAGGCCCGAGAGTGAGGGGAAATTCACTGTTACACTTTTCTCGCTCTCCCCTGCCGCAAATGTAAAACTTGCAGTGCGGGTGGCAATCTCGGTTCCGTCGGGAGCAACAAGCGTTACATCTACACTCTTCTCTCCCTCCTCTTTCTTGCCGTTGTTCATCCACAGTTCTACATTCATTTCGCCCGCAGTGTAGTTGTCGGCAGCCGACAGATTGCTTGTTATATAGTGGTCGCGGACGTGAGTGTGGGGAGCCGCATAGAGATAAACATCGCGGTGTATTCCGCTCATATGCCACATATCCTGCCCTTCGAGATAAGAGCCGTCGCACCAACGGAATACCTGCACCGACACATTATTGTCGCCTTCACGCATAAAAGGTGTCACATCAAATTCTGCATCATTGTTGGCACCCTGCGTATAACCCACATATTCGCCATTCATCCAAATGAAGGCTGCGCTGTAAATACCGTCGAAATGAAGATATACACGCTTCTCGTCCCAAGTTGAGGGAAGAGTGAAATTGCGACGGTACGATGCCACAGAGTTAAGCAATCCATCCTTCATTGATATATAGGGAGGATTGTTCTGGAACGGATAGTTCACATTTATATAATAGGGCTGGCCGTAGCCTTTCATTTCGAGGCACGAGGGAACCTCAATATCGTCCCAGCCCGATACATCGACACTGTCGCCCCAGAAGGTTTCTTTACCCGGACGCTGGGCGGGCGATGTTACCCAATTGAGTTTCCACGTTCCATTCAGCGAGAGATACTCGGCATTTTGCGGTTCGAGCCAAGGGAATTTATATTTATCATCGGCTTTCATTCTTGCAACCGAGGAATAAGGCATATATGTAGCGTGACCCGGTTCCTTGTTATCCTCGAAGAAAGTTTCATCCTCCCACACATTGCCCATAGGCACCTTATCGTCGGCGACATAGCTCAAACGGAAATAGGAGCCCTCCTCGGTGGGTTCGGTGGTCATATAGAGAGAATTGCCCGATGCTTCGAGATAATAGCGTACATTTTTGCTCACAGCCGACAGCTGATAGATTCCGGGTTCTGTTCCGGCAGCTGTTATATACACTTGTTGGTTGGTATTTGTAAAGTTGGAGTCCCAGAAAAGCGGTATTCGGGAGCCACCCAATGCAAGGTCGAGTGCCTTGCCGTGAACAGGCGAATATATTTGAAAGAAATCGCCCGACACACTGCTGCTCTTGCGCAATTCCCATATAAAATAGTCGCTATTATCATCGGAATACTCGTCGATATACATCACGGCATCGTTATTGCCATTACCACGGCTGTTTATGGAGAGGCCGCTTGCCGCGTGGGTTATAGTATAGTGCTCACCCGCAATGGGCAATGCCATTTCCACGGTCTTGCCCAAATCTACAAGACGAAATTGGTTCTCAACTCCCGTATACTCCTTTGCGAGCCACAAAGAACCATCATACGAGGCTGTCACAGAGTGGTCGCGGTCGCCATTGTTCAGCAACTGAACAATATCCTGCTCCTCATCGACCACCTTCACATAAAATGCTTGATTGCTCGACGTCGTGGCCTCCCATTGAAGCAACACGCCGGGATTGGACGAAGTAAGTGCCATATCGGCAGCCTGTGCATATGTGGCATTATAGATAAGATACACAGGTTCATCGGAACTCATAGAGATAAAAGCCCACTCCTGCCCTGCCGATGTTTCATCTATATCACCAAGAGTAAGGTAAGTATTATGTGCACCAACATCGCCGTTGGTCATCGCCTTATCATAATACACATTCACAATACGATAGACATTGCCGCCAACCGGAAGTGCCGTCGCCACAAAAGGCAACAACAAACAAGCAACAAGCATAAAGAACTTTGCAAAAAAGTTGGTTCGTTTCATATTAGATAGATAATTATTGTTTACACATTTTACCATATTTTGCAAAACTAATTAAAAATATTATAAATATCAATAACAGGAGCCAAATGAAGCTGTTTTTTAGAAAATGTAACAAATTGACCCTCGTCGGACAAACAATGCACCGCGACAGATGAATATTTATTCATTTACTCGCAACGAATCTTGAATTTATAATATATAATCGGCAAAGAACCTGTTTTTTATGCAAACAGGCACGATAAACCGATTTTTTATGTAAGTTTGAGGTAAACCTCGAATATTTCTGCACTCGCGGTAAAAAATATTCAAACAAACTTAATATTTCTCGCTCATTTGTACCTATATTTGCAAGAATATAGCACAAACAAAAATATATATAAAATGAACAAAGGAACATTCATTATGGCAACAATGGCAATAACAGGCGTAATGCTGAACGGTTGCTGCGAGAGCACCAAAGAGGAGCCCTCGGCAATGATTGAAAAGTCGGATATAAAGATAGACGACGGAGTTATGACACCCGAGGCTTTGTGGGCAATGGGACGAGTGGGCACACCCGCAGTATCGCCCGACGGCAAACGCATTATCTACGGAGTAAGTTATTACAGCGTGGAGCACAACAAAAGCCATCACACAATAAACATTATGGACATCGATGGCAACAACAAAGAGTGCCTCACCCGCACCCCGGCCAACGAAACAGGCGCAGTGTGGATAAAAGGAGGCAGCAAGATTGCCTTCCTGTCGAGCGAGGGTGGCAGCAGCCAAGTGTGGGAAATGAACCCCGACGGTAGCGAACGCCGACAATTGACCAACGACAAGAGCGACATTGAGGGTTTCCTCTTCTCGCCCTGCGAAACAAAAGCAATACTTATAAAGCGCATAAAAATAAAGGATACAACAGCCGACACCCACCCCGACCTTCCCAAGGCAAAAGGCTTCATTGTCGATGACCTTATGTACAAGCACTGGGACGAGTGGCTCACCGATGCCCCACACCCCTTTGTGGCCACATTCGACGGCAACAGCATAGACGAAGGCAAAGACCTGCTCGAAGGTACCAGATACGACTGTCCCAACCGCCCGTTCAGCGGCACGGAACAGCTCGCGTGGAGCAACGACTCGAAGAAAATTGCATATAGCTGCATTAAAAAGACAGGCGTTGAATACACATTGAGTACCGACACCGATATTTATCTCTACGACACAGAGAGCGGCACCACGGAAAATCTGTGCAAGATGAACGAGAGCTGCGCCAATTATGGTTACGACACCACCCCCACATTCTCGCCCGACGGCACACACCTTGCTTGGTTGAGTATGAAACGCGACGGCTACGAGAGCGACCGCAACCGTTTGTGTGTAATGAACCTCACCACAGGAGAGCAAAAGTACCTCACCGACGGTAACAACGGCGAGAAAGCCCCCCTCTTCGACAGCAACGTCGACAGTTACAGTTGGGCACCCGACAGCAAGAGCCTCTATTTCATAGGCACTTGGCACGGAACCACACACATTTACAATATCACACTCGACTGCGCAATGCAGCAGATAACCACCGGCGACTACGACTATACATCGGTGGCTCCCGACGGAAACGGCAACCTCATCGCCACACGCCAATCGACAAGCGTGCCCACCGACATCTATTCCATTGCTCCCGACGGTAGAATTGCACAGCTGACAACCGAGAACGAGCACATACTCTCACAACTTGCCGACATAAAGGTGGAGGCACGCTGGTGCACCACATTCGACGGCAAGCCTTTGCACTCGTGGGTTATTTTCCCGCCCAACTTCGACAAGAACAAGAAATACCCCACCCTGCTCTTCTGCAACGGTGGTCCCCAATCGCCTGTGAGCCAATTTTGGAGCTATCGTTGGAACTTCCGCATAATGGCGGCACAAGGTTACATTGTGATAGCAACCAACCGACGCGGCCTCCCGGGCTTTGGTTCCGAGTGGAATGAACAGATTAGCGGCGACTACGGAGGTGCTTGTATGAAAGACCTCTTTGCAGCCATCGACGATATTGCCAAAGAACCGTATGTCGACGAGGAACGTCTCGGCTGCATTGGTGCGAGCTTTGGCGGCTACACTGCTATGTGGATGATGGGGCACCACAACAAACGCTTCAAGGCGTTCATCGCACACGACGGATTCTTCAATATGGAGCAGCAATACTTCGAGACAGAGGAGAGCTGGTTCACCAACTGGGACCTTGGCGGCGCGCCCTATGAAAAGAGCGCAAAGGTGCAAAATTCATTCTCAAACTCGCCCCATAAATTTGTAGACAAATGGGACACCCCCATTCTGCTCATACACGGCGACCGCGACTACCGCATACTTTCGTCACAATCAATGGCTGCATTCAACGCTGCCAAGCTGAAAGGTATTCCTGCACAACTGCTGCTCTTCCCCGACGAGAACCACTGGGTGCTTAAACCCCAGAATGGCATTCTGTGGCAACGCACCTTCTTCGCTTGGCTCGACCGTTGGCTAAAAAAATAAAAGATAACACTAAACATAAAAAAAATGACAGTAACACAAAAAATCCAGACAAAACTGAACGACTCTCCCGTAGCACGCTGGGGTGCTATGCTCATAGTTTCGTTCACAATGATGTGCGGTTATTTTATAACCGATGTAATGGCACCTCTCGAAGAGATACTCACCCAAACAACTGCCGAGGGAGGCCTCGGCTGGACAAGCGACCAATATGGATTCTTCTCGGGTGCCTACGGCTTTATAAACGTATTTCTGCTGATGCTTTTCTTTGGCGGAATTATCCTCGACAAATGCGGCATACGCTTTACGGGAACGGTGAGCTGCGCACTTATGCTCATTGGAACAATCATCAAGTGGTATGCCATAGACAACAATTTTGGCGACGCTGAAACATTTGGCTATCCTATGCAGGTAGCAGTGGCAGCGTTGGGCTTTGCCATTTTCGGCCTTGGTGCCGAGATTACGGGTATTACCGTCACCAAAGTCATTGCCAAATGGTTCACCGGGCACGAACTTGCCCTTGCAATGGGCTTGCAGGTTGCAATGGCGCGTATAGGAACAGCGGCGGCGCTTGCGTGCAGCCTCCCCATCGCCAACGCCGTGGGCAGACCCTCGGCACCCATTCTGCTTGGTGCCGCTCTCTTGTGCGTGGGCTTTGTATCGTACCTTGTCTATTGTGTGATGGACCGCAAACTCGACACCTCGCTTGCCTCTAATGCCGACAGTGAGCCCGAAGAGGGTTTCCACTTTGCCGACCTCAAAGTGATATTCAACAACACCGGTTTTTGGCTCATTGCCATTCTGTGCGTGCTCTTCTACTCGGGCGTGTTCCCGTTCTTGAAATTCGCCACAAAACTTATGATACACAAGTATGAGGTTGACCCGGAGCTTGCAGGCCTCATTCCGGCAATGCTCCCGTTCGGCACCATTCTGCTCACTCCTATCTTCGGCCGCCTCTACGACCGCGTGGGAAAAGGTGCCACACTTATGATTATAGGTTCGGCTATGCTCACCATCGTACACATTCTCTTCGCTCTTCCCCTGCTCAACGTATGGTGGTTCGCTATTATAATTATGATTATTCTGGGCGTGGCATTCTCGCTTGTTCCGTCGGCAATGTGGCCTTCGGTGCCTAAAATCATCCCTATGAAACAGCTTGGTTCTGCCTACGCGATAATTTTCTACATTCAGAATATCGGTCTGTCGATGGTACCCATTTTCATCGGTAACGTTATTCAGGACTATTCGACAATAACTGCTGCCGATGGCACCGTAACATACGACTACACTATTCCTATGTGTATTTTCACTCTGTTCGGTTTTGTAGCCATTACAATTGCCTTGCTTTTGAAGAAGGCGGATGCGAAGTATGGCTATGGGCTCGAAAAGAAAAATATGGAGTAAATTCCCCAACAGATATCTTATCATAATCGGCCTTCACTGCAAGTTTTGTGAAGGCCGATTGTTTATTTCCGGCTCGCTCCCCCATAAAAAAGGAAGAATATAGATGTTGACCCGCGACAACATTTCTTCGCGAAAATGTCATCCCGACAGAGCCGAGCGACGAGGGATCTCAAAAAAAAACATCGCTGAGATATCTCAGTCGCTATGCTTCTTCGATATGACATCAACCAAACAATTTTTGGGTCAACTGCTATATTATTGCCTAAAAAAAAACCACTCCCCTTTCGAGGAGCGGCCCGGGTTAGTTTAAGTAATCAGTTAGGACTGTTTAAAATTTAAACAGCTTCTTAGTTTAAAACATATTCACGAACAATACCATTGCCACATTCCTGCACTCTGAAATTGTGAGCAAAATTCCTTATGAAAGCCAAGGATGCTTCGCAAGGAGTAGGCATTTTCTCGCTACGCAGTGCCTGTGCAATGATAGAGTTCTGTAATTTAAAGTTAAGTGTAGATTTTTTATCCATAGGCAATATTTGATGTTCTATATATAGAACGGCAAAATCACAAAAAAAGTATACCCCGATGCAAAAAAATTTTTGCATCGGGGTATAAAATCATCCTCCTTTGGAGTATTATTCAAGAGTGAGGCTTATCTCCTTTTCGGCAGCCATACGACGCATATTGAGTATTGCGTAACGCATACGACCGAGCGCGGTGTTAATGCTTACACCCGTAATATCGGCAATATCCTTGAACGACATTTGTTGATAAAAGCGCATATAAACCACCTCACGCTGGCAATCGGGCAACTCGTTCACAAGGGCACGTACATCGCGCAACACCTGCTCATTCACCATCTGGTTCTCAATTGTACCTTCGGAAAGTGAAGCATCGTTAAGAATGTCCATTTCCTCTTCGTCGCTCGATACAAGATTTTCGTTACGTTCCTGACGGAACTGGTCTATCACCAAATTATGAGCTATACGGGTTATCCACGCACCAAATTTGCCATCGGGCTGATATTTTCCCTCCTGCATCTTGACAATAGCCTTCACAAAGGTTTCCTGAAATATATCCTCGGCAACCTCGCGTGAGCGTACAATAAAATATATGTAATAGTACAACCTATCCTTGTGACGATTCAGCAAAATATCAAAAGCCGAATTATTGCCCCCCATATACAGCGACACCAACATATCGTCGGTCATCTGTTTCAAATTCTCCATTCTGTTTATTAATTGTTTCGGAGTAGAGGTGTTTTATAGGCAATAGTGTTTTTAGGTTGTTTATAATGATTTAACGCTGCAAAGTAATAAAATAAATATGTTAATTCCAAATAAAATTGTTCATTTTAACAATATCGGGTTGTTTTATGCGTTATTACCTTTAACAATTCCTATCATTGCAATAGAAACTGCCGATACTTTCCCGGCCGATTTTCTACACAATCCACACAAGAAAAATATCGTTCAAAAAAAACAGAGCAACCATTTAAGGTTGCTCTGTCTGCGTATATACTTTTGTAACCTGTATTACTCGGCACGCAATGTGAAACGCTGGAAGCCTGTTGCTGTGAGCTCCTTATCAAAGCCCTTCAAGAAGTCGGCAACAGAAATCTTCTCATTCTGGCAGTAGCCCTGCTGCAAGAGGCAAACCTCCTTGTAGAACTTCTGAATACGACCGTCGGCAATGCGAGCAATCATATTCTCGGGCTTGCCCTCTTCACGAGCCTTATCCTCGGCAACAGCACGCTCTTTGGCAACAACTGTTGGGTCGAGGTCCTCGCTTGTGAGCGCAAGGGGAGCCGATGCAGCAATCTGCATAGCAATCTCGTGACCAGCTTCCTCGTTAGCCTGTGTAAGAGCGACCATTGTACAAAGCATATTCTTCTTCTGGTGGTTGTAGGTGTAGATATTGTCGCCTTCGAGAGTCTTGTAACCATCGAGCTCCATCTTTTCACCGGTGATACCTGTACGAGCTACGATAGCATCCTGCACGGTACCCTCACCAAGGGGAAGTGCCTGAACCTCCTCGATAGTCTTGCACTTTGCAGCAACTGCAGCGTCAAGAATATCCTGTGTGAGCTTCACAAAGTCGGCGTTTGTAGCAACGAAGTCTGTCTCGCACTTCAAAGCAATCATAGCAGCAAAGCCATTCTCTGCCTTTACAAGCACGCAACCCTCGGAAGCCTCGCGGTCGCTACGTTTAGCAGCTACCAACTGTCCCTTCTTGCGGATTATCTCAACAGCCTTGTCGAAATCGCCTTCGGCCTCGGTCAAAGCATTTTTACAATCCATCATACCGGCTCCGGTCATTGTACGGAGCTTGGAAATATCAGCCATTGTTACAGCCATAGTAGTAATATTATTTTAATAGTTAATAAGATTATTCTGCAGCCTCTGTTGTCTCCTCTGCTTTTGCAGCGCGAGCACGTGTTGTGCGACGACGAGCAGGTTTCTTCTCTGCATTCTCCTCTGCACCCTCTGTTGCCTCGGCAGCATCAACTTTCTCTACCTTGCGCTCTTCCAAGCCCTCGGCGATAGCAGCGCAGCAAGCATCGAGGATTACCTCTACCGACTTTGTAGCATCGTCGTTTGCCGGAATTACGAAATCAATATTGTTGGGGTTAGAGTTTGTATCAACGATAGCAAACACGGGAATACCCAAGCGGTTAGCCTCGTGAACTGCGATATTCTCTTTGAGAACGTCAACCACGAAAATAGCCGAGGGAAGACGTGTCAGGTCGGCAATTGAACCAAGGTTCTTGTCGAGTTTTGCACGCTGACGAGAAATTTGGAGAACCTCACGCTTCGACAAGTTCGAGTATGTACCGTCCTGTGTGAGTTTGTCGATTGTAGCCATCTTCTTCACAGCCTTGCGGATTGTGGGGAAGTTTGTGAGCATACCACCGGGCCAACGCTCTATAACGTAGGGCATAGCTACCGACTGAGCCTTCTCGGCTACGATTTCTTTAAGCTGCTTTTTAGTAGAAACGAAAAGAATTTTCTTACCGCTCTTTGCAATTTGCTTCAAAGCCTCGGCAGCAGTCTCAGTCATAGCTGCTGTCTTGTGCAAATCTATAATGTGGATACCATTGCGCTCCATAAAGATGTAGGGAGCCATTGCGGGATTCCATTTACGTTTCAAGTGACCGAAGTGTGCACCGGCCTCCAAAAGTGTGTCAAATGTAATTCTAGACATTTTGTTTTAATTTTAAAATTGTTTACCTTCTTTTTAGTTAAATTTTAACCAACCTCCCGGGTAGCCCACCAATTATATATTATATAAGGTGAAGTCCCGAGTGGTTTAGATACTAAACGTATATTTCGAGACCGAATATTAACGTTTACTGAACTGGAATCTACGACGAGCCTTGGGCTGACCGGGTTTCTTACGCTCAACCTCACGAGCATCGCGAGTGAGGAATCCTTCGGAACGCAAAGCTTTCTTGTCGTCGGCGTTAATCTTCACAAGAGCACGAGCGATTGCAAGACGCAATGCCTGTGACTGACCTGTGAAACCGCCACCGTCAAGGTTCACTTTGATGTCGTATTTCTCCACTGCATCAACAGCCATCAGAGGTTGTTTAACAACGTACTGAAGAATGCTCGAGGGGAAATAATCCTGCAGATCCTTTTTGTTGATAGTAATTTTTCCGGTACCTTCAGTAACGAAAATACGGGCAACTGCGCTTTTACGTCTGCCTAATGCATTTACCATTTCCATCTGCTGTTATTATTTATAAGAGTTAATATCGATTGTTTTAGGCTGCTGAGCTGCGTGGTTGTGCTCGGGGCCATCATAAATATAAAGGTTGTTAAGCAAGTGCTCGCCAAGACGATTCTTGGGAAGCATACCTCTTACAACGTGCTTTACCAAGCGCTCATAACCTTTGTAACCTTTGGCAACATCGGCAGGGCTAAACTGTTTCTGACCACCGGGGTAGCCCGAGAAACGAAGATAAATGCGATCGGTCCACTTGTTACCGGTCATCTTCACCTTGCTTGCGTTGATGATGATTACGTTATCGCCACAGTCTGTGTTAGGAGTGAAACTGGGTTTGTACTTACCTCTCAAAAGTTTGGCAACCTTTGTGCCAAGACGACCAATTACTTGGTCTGTTGCATCTACAACAACCCACTCTTTCTGAGCGGTTGCCTTGTTAACTGAAATTGTTTTGTAGCTTAAAGTATCCACTTTAATTCCTTTTAAAATAGTTAATAATTCCATTTCCTCGACACCTCTCTGCTTGAACCTCACGGAATTAGGCCTTGCAGAAACCCTCTTCGCGCTTGCTCCCCCGGTTGGCTGGACCGAGCCTTCGAACAAACTCAGAGACCGGAAGTATCGACTGCCCGATTCACGGGCTGATAATAATCGGCCTGCAAAATTACTTTTTTTCAACGAGATAGGCAAGCAATTGAAACTTTTTTTCAAAAAAAGTACATTTTTCTTTGCGCAGTAAACAAAAAGCATTACCTTTGCATCGCAATTGAGAAAGACAATTGCCCAGATGGCGGAATCGGTAGACGCGCTGGTCTCAAACACCAGTGGGGCAACCCATCCCGGTTCGATCCCGGGTCTGGGTACTGAAACGGAGAAAGTTGAAAAACTCTCTCCGTTTTCTTTTTTACCCACCCGTAACTCATTGGTTTGCTGATATATTAAATCAAGCACCTTGTTATATTCATTGGTTCGATATTTATTTCCGTCAAACTCTATTTTTTGAGGAAACATCGAACCAAGCAACTTTATTTTAAGCGAAACGGGAGCATCTAGAATAAACCTATCTATATTACTTATCAAGGAGATAGCATACCCCAACTTTGGTTCGACCTTGACATTGTTAGGGGTTTCCACAAGAGCGATACGCTCTTTTAGACTTTCTGCCTCATTGGAATACCTCTCCATCAGTCTATTATAAGACACCTTGTCGAGTTCTCCATCAATATATTTGTCTTGAACACTATCCATACGCTTGATAACAGTGTTCAATTCGCTTTTAAGGCGTTCTGTACGCCTTGTCTGCTCCACTCTATCCTCTTTCCTTATATCGTTCAAAATCTCCTTATAGAGGTCAAGAACAGTGTCATAGGGTTTCAAAACAGACAAGTAATGAACAAAAGTGTCGTTTACTCTTTCTGCCCTTACCCTTATATGTTTACTGTCATTACAGCAAAAATAATAGGTGTACTTACCACCATTCCCCTTGCTTGTAGCACCCGTGAGGCAATGCCCACAGATGGGGCAAATGAGGAACTTACGCAAGAACAGCATAGGGTCTTGAGGTTTGGATAATTTAGGCGCTTTACGCCTCTTACCATCAAGAACATCTTGTACCTTATTATATATAGTTTCATCAATTAGAGGTTCGTGTACGCCATCAACCAACCTCTCGGGTTCATCTTTATATGCTGGAACTCTTATCTTACCTATGTAGAAAGGATTTCTCAACATCGCAAAATACGAACTTTCGGAAAACTTTTTCGCATATTTCCTACGGATGTAGTTAGGCGTTTCAATACCTTTTGCAACCTCTGTAAACAGTTTCCTTATGAGCGGAGCAACTGTTTCATCAATCTCAATATGGGTATCGTGCTTGCTTGAACGGACATTCTTATAACCTCTTGGGGCTTTGTTTGCACACTTGCCTTTGAGAAGCGTTTCCCTTATACCATCACGAGTTCTACGAGAAATCTTGTTGTTCTCTGTCTGCGCTATACCTGCATATAGGTTGAAAAGAGTACTCCACTCTGTTGCTTCAAAGTCAATGGGATTTTCAACAGCATTGAACTTTATCCCCATTTCATCCATAAACACACGCTTGAAAACATGAGCGAACTCTGTGTTACGACTGAACCTATCCCAACGCAAGAACAGTATCATATCCACCTCACGCTTATGCTTACGGCAGTAATCTCTCAACCACTGCATTTGTGGACGGTGAAAATCGTGGTGTTTCGCTGAAAAGTCCTCTCTACAGCAATGTATAACCTCATAATTCATACGCTCACAATATGAGCGCAAAGTCTTTTCTTGAAAATCAAGACTTGTACCATCTGCTTGCTCATCACTACTTACTCTACAATACAATATCACTCTCATAACTAATCTAAAATTTGATTTTCAACATTATTTTCACATTCGATTTGGAGAGTTGCCAACAGATAAAGGTACTCTCTAATCATCTTAACTTCTTCATTGTCGTTGTTTCCTAAAATTCGTTTACATACATCTAAACTTATCATTAAAATTCAAAATTTTCCTTGCCACAGCACTCTGTGGCTTATTTTTTGGTTTTTACCCACTGAACTGTAATAAAAAATCTTACAACAAGGAAGATTAAAAACCTAATTACAACCTTTCGGTATGCCATTTACCTACTTGCCTTATACAGTGGGCTTGCTTACATTCTACCTCATACGCTTACACTCTCCTTACATTTTCTTATAGTATTTACACTCACATTAGTTATCTTGCTGATGTTACGGAGGCTAATGCCCTTTTTCAGCAACTTAAAAACTTCGCTGTACTCCTCACGCATTGTCTCTTCGCTCTTGCGATACCCTTGCTTTCTACCCACCTTGCCACCATTATTACGATAGTTGGCATAACCACTCGCTACACGCTCACGAATGGTCTTGCGCTCCATTCTTGCCACCTCCGCTAGTATTGTAATAAGGAATTGGCTCATTGGGTTTACCTTGCCCTCTGCTGTCAGTGTTTCGATGTTATAGTTCTGTATATACAGCGAAATACCCTTGCTGTTCAGCATTTCTATAACCTCAAGCACTTGCAAGGTATCACGCCCCAAGCGAGAGAGTTCAGTAACAAGCACCTTATCAATGGCATTTGCCTCTACATAAGCGACCATATTAAGCAACTCGCTACGCTCTGCGTTTGCCTTTGCACCCGAAATTTTCTCTGCAAACACAGCCTCAACGCTCCAACCCTTACTATTGGCAAGTGTTGTCAATTCGTTTACTTGTCTGTCGTACTCTTGTATGTTTGTCGAAACTCTTGCAAAAATTATTGTTTTCATATTCTTATTATAGATTTGTTTTATAAATCAATTATTACAATGCAAATATACATTTAAGAAAATTAAGAAACAAATTTTAATTAGCGAAAATCGCAAATATTTTGAAATATATTGTTATTTATGATAATTTTAGTATATTAGCACCCAAAATAGGATAGATATGGAAAAGATATTGGCAGAAAATGTAAAACGCCTTTGCAAGCAACAAGGCAAGCAACTTAAAGACCTTGCAAGCGACATGGATATTGACGCTTCAAGTCTAACGAGAGCGATGTATGGCAATGCAAGGTTAGATACCATCGAGAAAATGGCAGTTGCTTTGGGTGTTAGTGTAAAATCCCTTTTTGAACCTATGGGCGATGAGGCTGTAGAGGGGTTTATTAAGATTAGAGGAAAGATATATCAATTCAATAGTAGGAGTGAATTGGAAAATTTGCTAAATTGCAAGCGATAAATATTATTGGAGTTAATAATGTAATATAATACATATCAAAATGGCAAAGAACGAATATCTAAATTTTGCTCAAATATGCACACTATTTCCAGATGGGGAAAAACCCATAAACAAAATAGACAGAAGAAATATATATAAAACGGAAAATGGCGAAATAGTATATTTTAAGAATTCAAAGGATTTTGATGGTAGCGGTATTTATTGGTACTCGTTTCATATAATAGATATGTATAATCGTGGAGTAAATAAGGTGTCATTTACAGTTGCACATAATGGTATCATAATATTACCCATATTGTTATTATTAGAATATGCACCACATACTGATTATAATGAGAAACAAAGCTACCATTATATAAGAATTAAATGTTTAGAAAATAGATATTATCTATATAACTCAAATATAAACGATATAGACATTACCACATATTTTATACAAAAAACAAAACAAGAGTAATAACCTATCATATATTTATGAGGAAAGTAAAATCTCTTATCTATATATCAATCAAATCTTTTAGATTAGAATAATACAAAAAGAATGTATCAAGGTAGTCATTTATAAGATTACTTTGATACATTTTTAATTTGATACAGATATGTTAGTTTATAACATGTTACATCAAATATATAGATATTGACAGAGGGGGTTGTTATACACCTATCAAGCGGTAGTTCTGCCACCCAACAGTTGCTCCCAAGTTATTTGCTCCTTGCCATCTTGAAAGCGTATAACACGATTAAGATAGTCGAAAAACATTGCTTCAAGAACACTGTTGTCCATCATATATGGGTTGAGGTCGATA
Organism: Bacteroidaceae bacterium; assembly: GCA_017466065.1. Next base: position 57,243 of record JAFTUV010000034.1, on the reverse strand, counting down.
TTATGGGATTGTAGATACTCTTTTATTTCAGCGTTGTTTAAATGCACCTCTGTACGATAGAGTTTTGTAGGGTTATTGTAATAGTCGAGGATATACTCCTTTTCAGAGGCGTTCCGAATCTCTGCAAGTTTATCGTATGTTTTAAGGGTAACTCCAGCAGACTTATCCCTAATGGCGTTACGCTGTTTTACATAGATGGTTTGGTATTTGTCTTTGTTGAGGCTTCCGCTTAAAGTCCTTGAAATTTCGGGTCTATCCTCATCACGATGTATGATGCGCTTGCCATTAAGAATGGTTGTTATGCTCTTATTTCTATACAACCTATGCAAAGCACGACTGACATCAAAAGGTGTGTCTTTGCAAAGGTCTATGCTTGTAAAGTTATGCACATTCAAATGAAGTATCTCGCAGATATAACCTAAATAGCATATTGCTTGTGAATAGAGAGCGGTGTTATCAACCGTTATCCATGCCTTTGGTTTTCCATTGTCGTGGGCCTCACCATTACCATTATTAAGACCAAATTTCAACTGTCCAAAGGTTTTGATTTCTCCACAGTCGTTGTAGGTAATAGTGTTTACATAATTGTAGTAACGCCCATCTATACGGGTTAAGGTAAAATCTTCAAATTCTATGCTCTCGCCAAATTCGAGTGAAGCAATCTTGTTGAATAAAACACTGTTTCCCACTTCACAGCAAACAGTAAAAGCGTCAATTATTACAGGTCTTTTACATACTCTTTTCATCATTAAAAAGGTTTTTACTCTCGTTATTTTCATTGTTGGGCTTATTGGGGATTGTACTCCAATATGCCCTGATGCCATCGCTGATGGCTTGTTTGTGGCTGTCTGTTAAACCACGCCCTTTTAGGGATTGACTGATACGCTGTTTGGTATCATCTTTTAATTCACGATATTTACGCATGATTATTAAATTTTATATTGTTATTTATATATAAATAGTAGCATAAGTAGAAAAAGAGTAAATAGTAAGTAACTTTTTTGAAAAATATTTTTTGTACAAAAAACGAAAAACTGTTTTACCTATACTACTATAAATGGTTTTGTAATAAGCGATAGGGGTTACATAGATAAAAACACCCCACGAGGGGGTGTAAGTGCAATTTTGCTATTTGATACCATTACCAACCTTGTAAGATTTCTCCCTTGTAGCGTGAACAAGGAGCGCAATCACAGTTGGCATATTCAAGTTTTGTAGGGTCAGGAATAAAGTGGCGTAACTCCCAAATCTTTTCCAAATCCTCTAAAAATTCTTTCGAGAAAACTTTTGTCTGGGGTACAGAATCGGAGAGAGTTGAAAAATTCTCTCCGTTTTATTTTTACAAGAACAGCACAGTTGAGCTCAACGTAAAAAGGGCTCAACGTAAAATTTTGAGGAAATACAATGAAAAAACATCTTCTAATCGTAATTTCAGCGATATTACTATCTTCTTGCATAGGCTCAACCTCTATTTCAACACCGCAAACGGTTGCAATAAACCAAGGTAATTTTAAATTCATCAGACAGGTCAGCGCAAGCACTTCGGCTTTTTATTTCTTGGGAATAGTTGGCGGCCTGTCACAGAAAGAGAATGCCGATGTTGTAGAAATATTGATAACAGAAGCACAATTGCAACCCTATCAGGCTTTGGCAGACATTCGCATCAAAACAACTTATAAATTCTTTTTAGGAATTATTATAAAAAAGACATTGACCGCCTCGGCAACCATTGTCGAATTTTTCAACCACGATGTTACTGCATCAGCCGACACTGGGACCGGGACATCTTCACGTGAGGCCAAATTGGCTCGTCTGCGAGAGATTAACGCATCACTATCAGAAGGTTCAACCGACAATATCGAATCTATAATATCCGAAATATGTGACATTGAGGAATGGTACGACAAGAATGGGTGTTATAAATTGGCCGAGTGGAATGAATTAAAAAAAGTAAAGGATTTTATTCAAAAGAGATAAATCTTCGGGACATCTATCCGTAAATGCCGGTCCATCACAAAAAAACCATCCCACAACTCTTTGAAGGGTTGTGGAATGGTTTATAAAAGAGGAAAAATCATTCATTCAAGAATTTACAGAAACGCTCCATCTGGTTCGAGAAGGAGAACGTTGTGCGCGATTCGGCCAAGCAATTATCGACATACTTCAAATAGTCCTCCTCGCTCATCCCTGCGAAGGTTTCAATATTGCGTGCCAAGGCAGCATAATCGCCGTGTTTGGAAACAAGCCCAAAGCCACACTCCTCGACAAGGCGTGCACCCTCGCCCTCACCGCTAAACAAAATGGGAATACCCTCGGGCAAGAGGTCGAATATCTTTGAAGGCACCGCACCATAGATGTGAGCGGCAAGAGGAATTATCGAGAGGTCATATCTCCTTAACTCACGGCTCATTTCCACCTTCGAGAGATAGCCGTGGTACCATATATTCTTGTCGCCATTCTTTATATACTCTTGAATATCTTTCGCCTGATTACCACCGCCATAAAGGTGCATTTCGACTCCCAGCGCCTTAAAATCGACAGAGCGCAACAACGCATATATATCCTGCGCCACACCAAAAAGACCGGCATACACTATTTTAAGCGGAGTGTTGCGTTTCTTGGCAACCACCTCGCCATTATGTTCGGGTTGCAGATTGCGATACAGGAAAGTTCTCTTGCCGGGGAACATTGCAAGCACGTGGTCAACAATCTCCTGCGACTGCCCCATCACCGCCGAAGCATTCCCGTATATGTAACGTTCGAGGCGCGACAACACCTTATAGGAACGACTGCCCTCGCGCACAAACCCAAGCTCCACGGCCGACATTGGCCACAGGTCGGAGACATTCAGAACAGTCTGTTTGCCGAAGCATTTTCCAAAAAGCCTTATCGCCGACGCTGCCACAAGAATGGGAGGCGACTGTATTATAACACGGTCGTAACTCTTTATGAGCTTGCGCTTAAAGGCAAAGGTCCACATTGTGGCAGCATACGAGGTCATCGCCAGCACACGCTTAAAGGGGTTCTTCGACACAGTGGCGTATGTCCAATAGCGATAGATATTTATCCCGTCGATAACCTCTTTCTTTGAAAAACGGCCTTTATACCCCTTGAATATCTTACCCTTGGGATAATTGGGCATACAGGTGAGGACATCTACATCCACGCCAATAGCCTTCAATCCCTTGGCAAGGTTTGTTATGCGGCTGGGGGCTGCCCCAAGCTCGGGCTCGTAATAAAACGACACTATAAGTACTTTCATCGATACTATTTTATTATATCAAAAAAAGACAAGCAATATTTTCGATACCGGACACAGGTTTCACCACACGCCTGCCCATTACCACAAATGTACATACAAACGAGCAAGATGCACGAAGTTTACTTTGGAGCATTTTTCAGCGAGTGCAGTCTATATTCGTGGTTTACCGCAAATATAAATAATAATTCTTTAACACAACATACAGATAAGAAAAAAAACAGCAGCACAACAAGGATGAACCAAAATGAAGTTATAAAAAGCCCCACCCCTTGTCTATATTGCAAAAATCATTTACTTTTGTAGATAAGAATTTACAAAAAAAAAGAATACAGTATGATAATCAACGGCAGCCAGATATCATTCAAACAGATTTTTTTTCTTTCTCTTTATTATGGCTTTGCAAGGCATTTACCCTCACGCCCTTCGGTAGGCCGTAAGATGCGATATTGGTGTTGCAAGCACATATTCAAGTCTTGTGGGAAGAATGTCAACATTGAACGTGGTGCATATTTTAATACCGGAGTTGAGATTGTTATCGGCAACAATTCCGGGCTTGGCAAAAATTGTCGGGTTCCCAACAACATAACAATCGGCAACGATGTTATGATGGGGCCCGATGTAACAATACTCGACAGGAACCACAAATTCGACCGCATTGACATTCCCATTATACAACAAGGTGACACAGAACGTAAACCTGTCATAATAGAGGATGATGTTTGGGTTGGTTGTCAAGTACTCATAATGCCGGGGCGAACCATAAGAAAAGGCAGTATCATTGCAGGTGGTTGTGTTTTATGTAAAGATTTCCCTGAATATTCAATTGTAGGCGGCAATCCGTCAAAGCTAATAAAAAGCAGGGAGTGAGTCTTTGTGACTCACTCCCTTTTAATACAATATAGTCAAGAAAGACTCATCCACTTATCAAACAGTCCCTCATAATATTCCGATATATTTTTAATCTGCATATCATTGCAATCCTTGTGCAAGTTTGAGGACATTAGAGAAGCATTACGGTGCAGTTTCTGATACAACAAATCTATTTGATAGAATGAATATCCAAAATCTATTAAACGGTGCTTTGTTCCTGCCATAACAGCCATTGCCCAGAACCATATATCATCGGCCTGTGGTGTCAACTGCATATACAACTCCTTTTTAGTAACATCGCTATGCAATGAATGAGGAGGATAAAGAGTTCCGGCACCGCCCAAGGGGAATATTCCACCACCCTGCATCGATGTTACATTCTGCTTCCACTCACGATAAGGCAAGAATTTTTTATTACAATAACGTGGAGCGTGGGCCAATGTACATAGTATTTGTGTAGGCGTTTCCAGATGAGCCTCATACAATTTCTTCAACAATCCCCTTTTGTAGACAAGGTCATCATCTACTGTTACCAATATATCATCGGGGCACAACTGCAATGTAGGGATAAGTTTCTTATAGGAACGTACATCTTCGCAAAAACGTATTTCCACTCCATATTTCTTACAGAATGTTGCAAGTCTTTCAGGTACATTGTTCGAATTAAAATTGACATCATCCAACCAAAGTATTATTCTATCGGGACGGCGAGTCTGCACCAACAACGACGCGAGCACATTGATAACCGTCGTACCTACACGCCTTCCATAGCTTGTCAACGTAACAACCATGTGCGGATGCTCCTTGCCCGCCTCTTTCTTCAATGGTTTCTTAGGCAGAAGTTTCAATAACGCAATATAGCAAAGGCCACATATATATGACCACAGAATTCTAACATATTTCATACTTTATAAGTAAAATATTCACCATTTAATATCTTTTTAAAATCTGTTTGTGTAACGCCATCCTTTTTGCAGGCATCACACACAAGCGACCTTGCCAATTTGAAAGATAAAGCCAGATTGTTTGTAGCTCCATACAGATGCTTAAACAATATTGGAACACTCAACAACAGCCACAATACATATTTAAACACTCCAAAATGCAAACGCACGTTTATAAAACGATTAAGATTATGCAAATACACCTTCGAAACGGATGGCGACCGGCCTATCGACGCGCCAACCTTATGGTATATCAACGAATCGAGCACGCAGGCTATGTATTTGTTCTCTTTATGCAAGCGCATAGACAGTTCAAAGTCCTCTTCACCGAAGAAAAAGCGTTCGGTAAACAATGCACCTTCCTCATTCAACACTTCCGGATAGAAATAAAGGGCACAGCCCGTCACAAATGATACAGGAATATAACCTTTCTCTTTTATAGTCGAGGCCGGGGAACCGGCATAATAATATTTACGGAAACCAAAGAAAAGGTGACCGCCACAATTCCAAACTTTATTTTTATCGTAATAATAATTTATCCGGGGAGTGAGAACTCTGTATTGAGGGTTACGTTTCGAAAAGTCTTGCAAACGTATAAGAAAATCGGGTTCAACCTCCGTATCGTTATTCAACAACAAATAGCTATCGGGGTTCAAAGTTCTTGCACGCGCAATTCCTTTATTATTTCCTTTGGCAAAGCCATAATTCTTGTCCAAAGGACAAAGTTCCACCTCAAGCCCGGTGTTTGCATCTATCCACGCAGATATGCGGTTCACCGAGTCGTCGGTAGAGCCATTATCCACTACGTACACACGGAAGTCACCTTCGGCCTTTCTTAAAGACTCCAAACAGGCAATAGTATCATCGGCACCGTGCCAGTTCAATATAATAATCGCAGTCATACTTTTTTTCTTACACTATTCAAACTAAACAAACATAGCACAAACAGCAATATCTCGGACAAAGACATTGCCCAAGCAGCAGCCGTTGCACCATAATAGGGAGCCAGCAACAGCATAAAAGCCACGCTGAACAGGCCGGTCATTATTACCGAACGAAAAAAATAGTTTTGCCCGTTCATATTTATGAGCCCCACAATTCCCACAAGATAATTTATTTCGCCAAAAAATATCACCAAAGTCATTATGCGGATTAGTGGCACAGCAGCAACAAACTCCTTGCCACAAAGAATATCAGAAATCAATGGTGCAAAAATATATACAAGCAAAGTAACCACAAGCACCACAGCTGTAAATGGTATTGATATTTTTCGCAACAGCACAATATTGCTCTTGTAGCTCTGCCCCTTGAAACGTAGGCTTAAATGCGGGAAAAGAGCCTGTGCCGCAGGAGATATTATAGACTGGAAACCTTTAATAACCTTTTCGGCTGCCGAATAGATGCCGACAATATCATCGCCCACAAATTGTTTCAGTATAATTACATTTGCGTTCCTGTAAAGGTTCATTCCGAAAGTGGAGCCAAAGACTGCGCTTCCATCTTTGAGCTGTAATACAATGTCGCGCCATCTGACCCATTGCAGGCGAAGGTTAAATTGCTTATACACAAGAAACAGGCTCAGCACACCGGCAAGAATGTAGCCACAAGAATTAAGCAGAATGAGCAAATTTGCATCATCGGCCGAACGTATTACAATAAATATAAGAATAGTAAACAGAACTTTTGAGGAGGCATTCACTATTGTCATATACTTCATACGCTCCATCCCTTGAAAGAGCCACACAGGAGTAAACACATCGCCCACTACCATCCCCAAGCCATAAAGAAACATTAAAACGCCAACACTGTCTTTCAACACAAATTTAGAGAACAGCAACAATATTGCGATTACCGCCACTGCAATCACAGCCTTGCTTGCCGTAACAGCACTATAAATTCGGGAAACAGCATCCGCATCGTCTCGGCATTGTGAAATCTGCTTTGTGGCCGAGAAGTTAAAACCGTATGTGCTGAACAAAATCACATATTGTATTATCGTATATATATATGAGTATGCGCCATAATTACCCTTACCTATAACATACAGTATATAGGGCAAAGTAATCAATGGGAGAAGAACATTCAATGCATTCAGTACCGAAAGCGAAAAGAAGTTCTCTATCAGTTGACGGTTTTTATGTAAATTATGTTTCATTATTTCATCACAAGCCTTTTCTCATGCTTATTTTCAATTAACGCGTTTATTTTTTGCCTTTACGCCGAATAGATATTCTGCCAGAATAGGACTTGTACGCAGAATGTTACTTATAAGCAGACAAATGCATATAACCAACAACGACACTGCAACCCCGACAAACAGTTCAAGAACCACATTATTCCAAGTTTGCAGGAAACCGCTTACGAGCAACAAATTAGGCAACAGGAAATAATGCAACAAATATATATCCAAGGTTCTTTTTCCTATATACTGTAACGAAGCACCTATTTTTGTATTCGCAGTAAAGGAATTCTGATATTTTCTTATTGTGTTATATACAATAAGCAATCCCAAATACCCAAGAATGAGCTCGGCAAAAGTATCGAGCAGTTTCCATACATCAAGACCATTGCCCACGAAATTACCGATGTAACACTGCTTCACATAGAATCCCACAGCAAACAAAAGCAATACGCCTGTTACGACAAACTTATTATCGAGGCTCTTATTAAAAGCCTCTTTATACATCGAACAAATATATCCGAATGCAAAATATTGGAAATAGTTGAATGTATGATGCAATGTAAAGATATTGCCAATTTCATTAAGTGCCGGAAGCATTTTAATAGCAAATTTTGCAATAAACAACCCGCCCGATAACAGGATGAGAGCGACAACCATACGTTTGCGGAAAGTTTTCTCGTTTGGGGTATACAACAAAGTATTTGCAGTGTATACAATAAGGAAAATTTCGAGCAACGCAATGGTGAACCAATAGCCCAATTTGCCATTATGAGTGATAAAACTCTGAAAATCGACGCCAAAGTAAGCATAAGTGTAAATTAAGCCGAAAATAAAGGTAGGTACCAATTGCACCAATATTTTTTTCTTGCTCATACTGCACCATTTATCCCGGTTCCACTCGACACCCGCCTTATAGGCGATAAAACCGCTTATAAAGAAGAAGAGCGGCATACGGAACGACATAAACAAGCTATTAAGAAATGTTGGAGGGGTAAATCCCAATGAAGTCATTTCCACGTGGGAAAAAACCACCAGTATCATAGTAAAGCCTCGCAGGGCATCAATATATTCTATTCGTTTTGTGGGTTGAGAAGTTGCAGTCATATTTAAAATCGGATAATTTACAGCAATAGCAGTGTCAACACCGTACTTTTTTATTATTTTTCGTTTACTTTATAAGATTAGTGTGTAGTTGACAAGCAATCAAGACTTATTTAACATCAATAATAAAATTTCACTATAATACAAGTATTCAAGAGGCCTCTTTTTCACAGCATATCTCATTGGGGCTACGTTCTTTTGAAAATATCAACCAATCGGTAAACCACAGAAGCAGAACAAGAACAGGCAACTCAAAAACTATCAAATGAAAATAATAAAATTCAAACCACCCCATAGCCAATAAACCACACTCAAAGAAGTATATTGTATACATATATATATTATTCCACTTCACTATCGCCAATTTCAAACAATACATCAACGTACTTGACAACAATATATAGAACACAAACTCTATCGTATCTGTATATATATATATCGTTCCAAAGAATGTTCTCACATTGGTAACATTTAAACCGGAATTAAAATACAAGGGGTTTACCTGATTTACAAAATTATCCTCCCCAATTATCACATATATGACATTTATTACCGGTGACCAAAGCGTTTCAAAATTACCCATATCCGGGAAATTATAATATGCATCCATACTCAGCCCCAACACCCCACTTGTTAAATAGTGAAAGAAGTGACCAATTATAAAATCAAAGAAGTTCATATCAAACTCTCTCCCGAATGCAATTATAATAGCCAAGCCATAGGAGACAAAAAACAATAAGATTCCACCCAAAAAGACTATAAGGAACAATCGAATGGATAATTTCATCTTCCCCGTATACAACCGTAAAAAAACGCCCGATAATACAGGTATTATTATCCAACCTTTTACATTATTAGCCAAACCAACAAGCAGGAATACTAATATCATTATGGACATCCACCAATATTTGCGCTCTACAAAATATATAAGCATTATCAACAGAGCTATGGTGAAGATGCGAAGATGCCCCCAAAGACCGCCACCACTAAATCCTTGACTGAATTCACTTGAACCTAATACCGAAGAGCCTCTAAATGATATAAAATGAACCAAAAATAATAATCCCAATATAAAAGAGGCTATTATTAACATTTTTTGTATTGAACACGATTTATGTTCAACATTCAGGTTTATGTTATTCTTGCTAAAAAAGTAACTTAATACAATGCTCGGTATTGCAAATAAGAGCAAACCTATATTCCATATAATTATACTTGGATAGTAAAATTCAACAAAACCATAATTGCAATTAGTAACAACAATTGTTATAATGAGCACTATGGTATATGGAATCAATAAAAAATTCAAAGGGGTATAATAGGTGTGCCATGCCTTTTTCTCAATGTAAAAAAGCACAGCAGCTTCCAATAAAAAAGTAACAAGTATTAAAAAATCTTGTAACCCACCCATAAAACTATATCACAGATAATTCAGACAAATTATACTTTAAAAAATCTTTACCTTATCCAATATTCGATTTTTCAAAATTATCCAACCGCAGGTTCCAAAGAATGCAAGAAAGACAAACAGCAAACCCATCATCATCTTTTTAGGGGAGGAGGCTTGTATTGGAGTTACTGCCGATTGCAGAATTACGCATACGGGAGTTTCTTCTTGTATTTTGGCATATGCCATCTCTCGCTGTTGCGCCATTTGCATATATAGACTGAAAGCTAACTCCATTTCATTTTTCAAGCGTTCTTGCTCCACCTGATATTTGACATTTATTATTCTTTGATGTTGATTAGTGTAATCGGCATAAATATTCTGCGCCTGTTTGTATTTACCCTCGGCATCTTTGTATATCTGTTCAACATACTGCAAATCATATCTTGCTTTGGCCAAACGATATTCAACAATTTTTTCTTTAAGATTTTCTGCAACCACATTGGCAACATAAGCCGAGATTTTCGGGTCTTGCATTGTTACATTAATCGTTACAACATAATTTCCGGGGTCCACATCTACTACAATCTTCTTCTTCAAGGATTCCAATGTTAAAAATTGGCGACGAGTAAAATTCATTTCTGTCCCACTCACCGGCATCACAGTATCAACCTGATTCGAGGATGTCAATCGACGGATAATACCGATTGGAACTGCAACAATATAATTCCACCAAGGCATTTTTTGATGTTTATTCAAATATTTATACATATTTGTTCGCAGTTCTCCATCCTTGGATTCTAATTCGAGAGGCATTAAATCGCACAAGAAAGAGGTAGAAGAAACTATTTGGGGATATAATTCAGGATACAAGGCATCTTGTCCCTTTGAAATTGTCGCAAGATCAACACCTGCCATCGAAGCCAAAGTATTAAAGCCGTCGGATACCTTTGTGCTCGAAGTAAATTCAGGCGCAAGCACCACTGTGGAAGTGTATTTTTTGGGAATACTGAATGCAATAATTATGGCAAGTACTCCACCAATAACACAGTTCCTTATAATAAGTTTGCGTTTATTCCATAGAAGTCGCAACAATTCTACAATATCTATTTCTATCTGCTTTACACTATTATTACCCATTATCGCTATTATTTAATCTATATCAATTATACACCTTAATAATCCTACCACTTGCGGAAATAGTATCTTATATTACCACTGTCCGTCGACATCACAAGAAGTTCGCTGCCAAGGTTTTCTATAATAAAATGCACCTCCTCATCGAAAATATACAATGCTGCAAGCTCTGCCGGGTCACACTTGTCATCCACACCCGGGTAACGGTAAAAATTATTCATCAGCATACTGTTGCCGTTGCGTGCAAAAACACCCATATAGTAATTAGATGGGGTACCCTCCTCGGCATAAATGCCCATCATCACAAGGTGGCGTTGAAAAGAATAATATATATTCTCGGGGTATATTTCACCACCATCCTTTTCAACCTTCACCAATCGCCACATTCCATCGAGGTCACCATTCACAAATGCCTTGTCGCACGATGCGGCGAAAAGCATAGTAAAGAAGATAAATATGTATGTTATTTTTTTCATTTCCACTCCTATTTAAATATTCCTACACGGGTAACAGATACCATAAATCCCAAATTTTCGCCAATCAGGTTGCTCTTGTCGTATGCCAATGAGAGGGTTGCCATCCACTTCGATTTTTTGGGAGCAAAACCAATATCGGCAACCACCGAGGTTGTATATTTCTTCTCGGAGAAGGGATTATAGTAGGTTCCCCAGTTCTCGCTGTAAGTGTACATCAATCTGTAAATCAAAGGGAGTTTCTCACCAAAGGCACCGTTTACTCCAATGTGGTGCGCCTTCAAGCGGTTGCCGGCAAAGCGCAGACTGCCGTTCTTGTTATACAACGGAGAAAACACCAACGGATTGCCTATGCCCATTCCATAGTTGTGCCAACCGGAATATATACTGTGGTTATAATAATCGTCCACGCCATCCATCTGCTCGGTGAAGTGTGGCCCCGGGTCGTTGTAACCCGCACCACTCTGGTTGTATGTGGACATATATTCGTAACTTATGTTCGAAATAAACGGCAGGAACGAGGTTTTATTTGTGATATTCACACCAAGCACTATATCCTTCCAAGGATAATATATGATATTCTTGTCGCCATTTATGTCGGACTGGTATTCCACGAAGAAAAGCTGTGAAAAATCCTCGAACATATGCTGCCCGTAGAGCCTGACATCGACAGGCTTGGTGTGCAATGTAAGTGCAAAGTGCCAATTGCCCAATTGGTTACCCGAGATATTGTTCTGTTCTCCTGTGGGTGTTTCATCGCTGCCGCTCATAGGGACAAATGCCTTGAAATAGTCCTCTACGCCATTGGGCATTGAGATTGTTTTTCCCTCGCCGTGCTTATAAATATCGCCACCAAACTGTGAGTACATTTCGAGCCCGCCTTCAAATGTCACGGGGAATTTCTCGGGCTTGCCTAACTTTATGAACAATGATTTACTATGGTAGAGCACATTCTTGGCATAGTGTGTATTTTGATTGCCGACAGAGAAATCCTCTTGGAAACTGCCATCGAGGAACATTCCGTATGCAATGTGCGCACGCACCTTCAACCACCCCTTTGTCCAAGGGAAGTTCACATATTCGGGAATTTCTATGCGAAACTGAGGGATGGGACGGGAGTTTCCGCTATACCCCTGCGCACCGCTCCCGAGTGTGGTGAAGCGATTATTATAGAGGCCGGGGAATATTGCAGCAGCCCTGTTGTCGGCAAAAGCAGTGGTGTTATGAATGCTGCTTAACCCCGACATTTCGCCAAACTGCTCCTTCATTCCCAAAGAGATATTCAACCATTTCCACGACAGTTCGCCATAGAGCTGATGCACCGCAAAATTGGATGTTTGGTGGTAACCGCCCACAATATCGGCCACGGCTTTGTAGGAATAGTTCTTATTCTTGAAGTTACCCGACAGCGAGATACCTGCACGCGCATAGCCGTTGGAGTTCTCCACCGATGAAAGACCTTGACGATTGGCAGTGAGCCAGAAGGGGGCGTAATCACCTTTTGATATTATGGTATTAAGCTCGGTAAAATAATTTACCGAGCATTTATTTTGAGAATATCCCCCTGCAGTCAACAGGAGCAACATCATTAACAATATATTTTTACCTCTCATATAGTTTAAGAAGCCTATTAAATTTCTAAAAAAATTGGACTATATTCTATGGTACTGTTTATTTGAGATTATTAACAATAGATGTAACCAGCGCAGCCGAGGAGAGAGCGGTTGTTGCCACATTTGAGAAATCGCTCCAAGTAAACCTGTTTGCACCTCTCGAAGGAACAATAATCTCGCAACCGGGCTGAATATCCTTGCTTCTTCTCGATAGTTTCTTCACAGCACCATTCATATACACAACGTATGCTCCGCGTTTTTTGGCATTGTTGGCATATCCGCCGGCACGCTTTATGTAGTATTTTTTATTCTCGCCTTTATTGTAGCTCATTGTAACAGGGTGGAACACCTCGCCCGATACTTTTACCGTACCTGTATATTCGGGAACAACAAGTTGGTCGCCCTCTTTAAGCAGGATGTCGGCCTCACTGCCGGGATTTTCGATGGCCTCCTCAACATCGACAGCCACAAGATACTGGCTTTGCGCACCGAGTTTCATATTTAAAATAGAGTCGAGCAAAGCCATTGTAGCCTTGTTATCTTTTTCGCTATTGAGATTTTCTTCCATTATGCGCACCCGCTCACGTTCGAGAACAGTCTGCAAGTTCTGCAACTCTGCCGATGTCATTTTGCGATACAGGCGGGTTCCTGCGGGATATGCGGCGGCGGTAAAGCCCTTGGCCTCCTTCACAAGGTCGCTCAAACGATAGTTGTTGTTTTTTATGGCATAGTGTCCTTCGAAATTCACACAACCCTTAATTTGCACTGTTTCTTTATTATTGTATACAGGACTTCTTCTGACAACAATCTCATCGTAGGGCTGTAACTTAAAAGCAGTTTCTTCCTCTATTATAAAGCCGTCCTTTACAGAGAGCGAGTAAACCTCTGTTATATCATCGACAGCTTCGAGTGCCGAAGGATTATACAAGCGACGATAAACAACTATATTGGATATTGAGGCCGACAATGTGAAGCCGCCTGCCTGCAAAATAGCATCTTCGATTGAGAGATTTTCGGCATAGGCATATTTACCGGGGATGCGCACCTCACCGTTAACGGTTATAGTCTGCTCACCGCGCATTTGAGCCATACTGGGAATAAACACTAAATCGTTATTCTGCAATTCAAAATCGGGAGCTGTGCCGGCCATAATGCCTTTTACATCTATCGAGCGCGCGTCCCTTGTGCCGTCGTAATAGCGATGTTGCAACACTGCACGCTCCAAGAATGCCTCTTCGAGCAAGCCACCGGCCATTTCCACAAGTTGTTTAAAGGTTTTAACATCTTTTCCAAGTTCATAATAACCGGGGTAGAATACAGCTCCTTCTATCTCAACCATATTGGAGTAGCGCGATAATATGGGAGCCACATACACCGAGTCGCCGTCATTCAGCACAAAGGATGAAAAATCCTTTTTCGACAGAGTGTGTACAGAGTACTCTTTTCCATTCTTGCGCACAAGGCGGATATTTTGGGTATATGCATCGTTGGCAAAGCCGCCGGCAAAGTCGAGAAGCGTTGCAAATGTTTCGCCATCGCTCATTTCGTACATCATAGGGCGTTTCACTCTGCCCTGTATATTTACAATGGATTTATAGGAGCCCACGCTTATCACATCGTTATCCTGCAAAAGAATATTTCCCTTGTTGTTGCCCGAGAAGAGATAGTCGTAAACATCTATATTGGCAATGAGTTTGCTGTTGCGATAAACATTTATCGAACGCAATGTACCTATGTTATTTATTCCTCCCGCGGCATACAGGGCATTGAACGCCGTGGATAGCGCACTGACAGTATAGGTTCCGGGAGTAACAACATCGCCCACCACCTGAATGTTTATCGAGCGCATAGTTCCCACGGTGAGAGCAATTTCGGAGTTATTGTAAACATCGCCGAGGCGGCTCTTTACAAATTCATTGGCCTCGTCCACGCTCTTGCCGGCAAGTTTCAAAGGGCCCACTCCCTCTACGACCAAAAAGCCATCGGGAGAGATATAATCGTCAATAACCTCCTGCGAAGCTCCCCAAACATCTATAATCACTTGGTCGCCGGCTCCAAGAATGTAACTGCCGGGTGTAGGCACATTGGTTGCCGGAGCAAATGTCAACATCTTGTTATTGAATATATTGCGACCAAAAACAACGGGTTCGTCAGCAGCAACGATCGGTGCTGTTTCATCATCGTTTGTAACAGACGAAGCCGATTCGCGCAGACGAGAGGTTACCATTTCGTCATCTTCGGATATTTGCGAAGAGGCATAGTTGCTATTCAATTCCTCAACCTCTTTTACCGCATTCTTTATGCGGCTGGGCGACACACCTTTTCTTAACAGACTCGATGAAATTGTATTGTCGGGAGTTCCATTGGCACGCTCCACGAGTATGTATTTCACGACATCATCCTCACTCATATTAGTTTGTGCAACAACGAATTGCGACGCAAACAAGAGCAAAGCAGGGATTACTATTTTTTTCAGCATATAATTATATTTTTTCACCTTTTATTATACACAACACAGTTGTAACTATTATTTTTATATCAAGAAGCAAAGAACGCTTCTGCAAATATTCCAAGTCCATTTCCAAGCGTTTGAGCATTTTCTCGAATGTATCGGTGTAACCGTTATACACTGTTGCATAGGATGTTATTCCGGGACGGACAAGATAGAGATATTTATAATTGGGATTATGTTCCATAATCTTGTCTATGAAATATTTACGCTCGGGACGGGGGCCCACGAAAGACATATCTCCTTTGAGCACATTCCACAACTGCGGCAGTTCGTCGAGGTGATGTTCACGCAAGAATTTTCCTACCGGAGTAAGGCGTTCGTCGCCCTTCTGGGCAAGTTTCGGTTCACCATCCTCTTCCGACTCCAAACACATTGTGCGGTACTTATAGATTTTGAATGGTTTTCCCTTGTAACCGATTCTCTCCTGCTTGAAGATAACAGGGCCGCGTTCCTTGCAACTCATAACTACATAAACGATTATGTACACCGGAGATAGAAACAAGATTCCGAGAAAAGAACATACAATGTCGAACAGCCTTTTTATAAAGCGTTCAAAAGCATTCATTCCGTCACAAATAGTCATAGTATCTGTTGTTTTGTCCATTTTTAAATAATAACTCAATAAAGGCGATTTTATTGTATAAAATGGTTTTTTTATTTAAAATTTTCTTAACGCTACAAAAAACGTGCAAAGATAACAAATTAATTCTCTACTACAACCATTATTGAGTACATCTTCACGAATATCATTAAAAACGCAGTGATGAACCAATTTGCATTATCCCGAAGATTTAAGACAACCCCTATATTTCCTCTAAAACCGCATCGGGGTAATAGTGAGAAAGTATATCCTTGTAGCAATAGCCCTTTGCGCCCATAACCGCCGCACCAATCTGGCAAAGCCCTACGCCGTGGCCCCAGCCGGCACCTTTCAACACAAACAGGAAGCTCCCTGTTGCCGCATCGGGCATTTTATCGACCACAAATGCCGAACTGTAAAGGTGCGAGGAGGAGAGCCAACGGCGTATCTCCAACTCCTTGCCTACGATTTTTACAGCCTTGCTGCCCACAATGCGCAACCTCACAATGCGCCCCGACGCTCCACGCTCCACCGGTTGCAGTTCCTGCACCACTCCAAAGTCAATACCTGAACGTTCTTTCACCAACGACGATAGTTCGGCCTGCGTGTAACGCACCTGCCAACGATAAAAATCGGCCGTTTCGCGGTCGTAATTATTAAGCACCTGCGAGAGAACCTCGGCCGAGGGTGAGGAGCAGAAAGCCTCGGGGACCGACTCTATCCAAGCGCGTGCACCCTCCTCGGTGGTGAGAGGAGGCAGGGAGGGCTTGCCGGCACTATCGCGAAAAGCAGCAAGATAGGGATAATCCTCATTCTCCCAGCAAGCCGAAAAATGTTCGGTGGCACCGCCGCAGCATTTGCTGAACCGTGCATCGCACACCTCGCCACCATATTTGAGCACAAGATTTCTTGTAGCATCTACCGCAATTTTAACATTAGGATTCAAGGCGCGGGTGAGCCCTTGGTAGCGTTGACAGTGGTCATCGGCGCAAAGGTCGAAAAGCGTGTGGTCTTCGCGAGCGTACCAACGCACCGTTTCATCGGGGGTTTCCCACCCCATCGTGCCATTCTGCACCTTCTCCCTGCGCAGCAACTGCGCATAGAGCCAACTACGCGAGATTACAGCGTGCGCCTTTAATAGTTCGAGTGAACTTGTCGCCGACATTTCCGACGATATTACACTCTGCAAATAATCCTCCACGGAAAGACGGTTCACGGCACGCACCCTGCCATCCTCGACAAGGAAAAGAAGTTCACCTTTAAACATCTGATTCTCGGCACGTTGCCAATGAAAGCCAACCCCAATCACAACATCGTGCAGGAGGAAACGGCAATCGTCGTTCACGGGCACAAAGGACAGACGCTCGCAAGAGAGGCCGCAGAAAGAGAGCTCACCCCCAACGAACGACACACTTTGCGGGCCCGTCACAAGCGAGCCGTTACAGCAAAAATCCCCCATTAAATCGAACCTTATGCAGGGAGCAAGCAGTATTCCAATATCGACCGTTCTCATAGGCCGAGGGCGATTTTTTCACACACTGCATCAAAAGCAGAGCCATCCAGCCCCACCTCTTTGAGAATTGCAAGAGCCTCCTCGGCAGTAATCTCCCTGAAATCACATTCACGGGGAGTTATCACAAGAGCACACATATCGAGTGTGCCCGGGCTCACAAGGCGTTCCCCCTCACCGCTGCCGTAGGATGACGGCCTATGCTCCCCACGCGGAATAACGTATGTAACAAAGCCCTCACCCTGCAAATAGTGCGACACGACATTCATACGCGGTTCACCCTCCCCATCGACAAGCGGAAGAGCCTCGAAAAGCCTTTTCAGCAACCCCACAGCAACACTCACACTGCCGGCGACCACTTTAAACAGCGGCACAATATACTCATCGGCCTTATAGATAGCACCCTCGGGCTGCACATAGAGCGGCTGCAAGCAATTCTCCACAGCCTCGCTCCACGGCTCGCCAAGGAGAGGAATATCGCCCACGCGAACCGCTTGCAAATGAGCGTGGTCGGGGGCCGAAGCTCCGCATTTTGCTCCATTATAAAAAAGAGCGACATCCGGCCAAATCTTTGCAAGATGCAACATATCGGCAAGCAGGTTCTTTATAAGTTGCGGTTTATGCGCCTCGGACGGGATTGTCAGATGGAAGGGCAAAATGGGGAAGGGATTTACAAGCACTTCGAGCGTGCCCATAGCCGGGAGCGAACATTGCTCGACGGGACGATTGGCTGCGCACAGAAAACAGGGGCGCGATGCAACGGTCACAGCATCCACCTTTGCACCGGTCGACACTGCACGGGCCGGATTATATTGCAATGTTATTCCATTTTCGAGATTACGAACCTCAACGCCGTTCAACGCTCTGTAACGGTCGCGAGCCTCGCTCCAAGCGGCAAGTTGTTGCTCGAAAAATATATCGATACTCCTTTTCGACGGAGTTTCCATATGTTCGACAAGTTGTTTGCGTGCAATAACCTCGGCCGTGCGCAAGCTATCCTTATAGGCATTGTGCGCATTAACCTTTGCGTGCGAAAGTGCAGCATCGGAATTCCCGCCCCAACGACGGCACAGATAGAGCACATCATATATGCGCCCTATGCGGTAACGGCGCGAAATTTGCAGGCCCACGGCATAATCCTCGCCATAGCTCACATTGGGGAAGCCTACCTCCCTTATCACAGGGGTGTAAAAAGCACGCGGAGCACCAAGCCCGTTTATGCGCAGGGCATTGTTGCGGCCATTCTCCTCGGTCCACTCCCGGTGGTCGATAATACCCGGCGGCAAGGTGTTGAGTTCAAAATCGCAAATGCGATAGGTGCCCACAAGCATCGCGCACTGCTGATTATAGAATTCATCGACAATATGTTGCAGAGTATCGGGAGAACTGTAAAGGTCGTCACTGTCAAGCTGCACGGCGAAGCGTCCGCAAAGAGGATTGTTAACCGCTTCGTTCCAACAGCCGCCAATGCCAAGGTCGCAACGTTCGGGAACCAGATGCACCACCCTGCCATCGCCAAATTTATCAATAATTCCGGATGTTCCATCGGTCGAATGGTTGTCCACCACAATTACATTGAACGGGAAGGAAGTTTGCTGTTCGAGCACCGAGGCTATTGCATCGGCAATGGTGGAAGCACGGTTCAGGACAGGGATTATAACAGAGGCCTCCACCGGGAAAGTGCCCTGCGAAAGGTCTATGCCATCATATTTGCAAGCAGGCAGGAAAGCACCTATTGCTTTAAGATGATGCGTGCAAACGCACTCCATCTCCACCTGAACATCGCGCTGCGCGGGATTCACATAATCGAACTGTTTCTCACCGCTCTTGCGTCTGTCCTCCTCGGGCTCGGCATAAAGGATTTCCTTATAATGATAAAGCTCACCCGCACGGCTCAACGCAAGGCGTAACTGATAGAGCCCGGCATATACATATTCCTCGGGTTGCCCGGCCAGATAGCTCTTTAACGCCGCAGTGCGGAAAAGCAACACCGAGCCAAAATCAAAATCGTTGCGCAAGCTACCCTGCTGATAATCAATGGCAGGAGCCTCGAATTTCTCACCGTCGACAATCTTATGATAATCGGCATAACCCATAGAGGCCGTGGATGGCAACGTTTCGCAGAATTTTTCAATATCGGCAACCTCCACAAGCGGCAAGCCTTTGGAGAAGTAAACAACATATTCGGCCGAGGCTGTTGCAGCCATCTGCTTAAAAACCGCGGTGGAAAGGAACGTTTCCACACGCAGGACATTCACCTTGGAGGGAAGACCCGACGGGGGCGTGGCGTTACACATCAGACATATGCTTTTAATACTCTCGCACTCGGCGAACTTATGCAGGCCCTCCACGGGAAAATCCTCGGTCAATTGGGGAATAAACAGCTCTATACTGCTACCTTTCATAGTACATTTCTAATTTTGAAAACACATTTGCGAAGGCAATAATACAATCGTTGTCCCAAAAGTTATTTGGTTGATGTCATATCGAAGAAGCATAGCGACTGAGATATCTCAACAATGTTTTTTGAGATCCCTCGTCGCTCCGCTCTGTCGGGATGACATTTTCGCAAAGAAAAGTTGTCGCGGGTCAACATTTATATTATTACTTTTGCGAATATAATAAAAAAGAGGCAATAACACACAAGCAGATGGGAACAAATTACATTCGGCCGCAAATAATAATATAAATATTAATTTAATTGAAAAATAATACTTAATTTTGCATTATTGTGACTAAAAGACGACCTTTGCCGCAACAAACGGTTATAGGAATCGACAATTAACCAAAGAGAGATAAATGAGCGAAAAAAGATATCTATTGGGAATGACACTTGCCGAGCTTAAAACTGCCGTGCAAGAGGCCGGAATGCCCACATTCACAGCCAAGCAGATTGCCGACTGGGTGTACAGGAAGCGTGTGCGCAGCATCGAGGATATGTCGAATATATCATTGAAGAACCGCGAAAGGCTGTCACAACTGTTCGAGGTCGGGTATTCCGCACCGGCCGATGCTGCACGCTCCTGCGACGGCACCGTAAAATACCTTTATGCCGTGGACAACGGGCATTTTGTGGAGGCTGTATATATCCCCGACGGCGAGCGAGCCACCCTGTGCGTGTCGTGTCAGGTAGGTTGCAAGATGAATTGCCTCTTTTGTATGACAGGCAAGCAGAAATACACGGCCAACCTCACTGCCAACGAAATTCTGAACCAGATATTTGCCCTGCCCGAGCACGACAGGCTCACGAACATTGTTTTTATGGGAATGGGCGAGCCCTGCGACAATCTCGACAACATTTTAAAGACCATAGAAATTCTCACAGCCGATTATGCTCTCGGATGGAGCCCCCACCGCCTCACCGTTTCATCGGCCGGCATACGCAAGGGGCTTAAACAGTTGCTCGACGCCGGCGATTACCACATTGCCATCAGCCTGCACCACCCTATTCCCGAGAAACGCAGCGAAATTATGCCCGCCGAACGGGGTTATTCGATAACCGAGATTGTGGAGTTATTGAAGCAATATGATTTCAGCCACCAACGCAGGCTCACATTCGAATATATTGTATTCAAAGGGATTAACGACAGTCTTTTCCACGCACGCAAGCTGTTGCAACTGCTCGACGGGCTCGACTGTCGCATCAACCTCATACGCTACCACGCAATCCCCGGCATAGAGCTCGAAGGGGTTAACGAGGATGGAATGTTGCAGTTGCGCGACTACCTCACCAAGAACGGGCTTTTCACCACCATAAGAGCCTCACGGGGCGAGGATATTTTTGCCGCTTGCGGAATGCTATCGACACTAAAAAACGAAAAAAACAAATAAATTCAAAAATTGATAATTATGAGAAAATCATTTATTCTACTGCTTGCCACAATACTTTTGGCTGCTTGTGGCGAAGGAGGCGGCAATTCGTTACTCACCCCGCCATCGAGCGGACTGCCCTACGAAGTGCTGGTAGTGTGTGACAAGAACACTTGGGAGGCCCCTGCCGGACGTGCGCTCTTCGGTGTACTCGACAGCGATGTACCCGCAATTCCCCAATCGGAGCGTTCCTTCCGTGTTTCGTTCACCGAGCCCGCAGGCTTCACCCGTCTGTTAAAATCGTTCCGCAACATCATAGAGGTTAAAATAGATAAATCGCAATTCACACAGACGAAATTCAAATACACCAAGGATAAATATGCTGCTCCGCAGATGATTTTGACCATACAGTCGCCATCGAAAGAGGAGTTCCTCGACTATGTAACAAAGAACTCGCAGGTAATAATCGACTTCTTCACTTCGACCGAAATGAACCGCGAATTGCAGGACCTGAAAGAGGAGAAAAATCACAATAAAAGTTTCCTCGACTCCGTAAAGCAAAAATTCGGTTGCGAAATGTTTATCACAAAAAACATACGCAGCATAAAGAGCGGAAAGGATTTCTTGTGGGCATCGGATATTTCGAACAACAACAGCAGCATACAGAACTATGTTGTTTACAGCTATCCCTATACAAGTACCGATAATTTCTCGCGCGAGAATTTCCTGCAAAAGCGCGACTCGGTTATGAAAATAAATATCCCCGGCAACCGCCCCGACCGCTATATGGCAACCGACACTATGTTTGTGGATGTTTACGACACGGAGTTCCGCCAACGTTATATGCAGGTGGCAAAGGGCTTGTGGCAAATGGAGAATGATATGATGGGAGGCCCGTTTGTGTCGCACCAGATGGTCGATGAAAAGAACGGCCGTGTGATTGTGGTTGAAACATTCCTATACGCTCCCAACAAGAAGAAAGGCGACCTCATACGCAAGCTCGAAGCGGCTCTCTTCTCGATTAAGCTGCCTGCCGACAAGGATATTGAGAACAGCACTATAATTCCCGAAGTGATAATAGAGGATAACGAACAGGAAGCTGTTGCCGAATAGCCTCCCTGTTCTTAACTTCACACAATTATTTTAATTAAATACCAAACAACATACAAATGAGCGAAAAACAAAAGATAAGAGTAGGTATCACACAGGGTGATATAAACGGAATAGGATACGAGGTTATCTTCAAGACATTTGCCACAGCCGAAATGTTCGACATCTGCACTCCCGTGGTGTATGGCTCTCCAAAGTCGGCTGCCTATCACCGCAAAGCCCTCGAATTAGAAGTGCCCTACAACGCAATAGAGAAATTCGACGAGATACAGGAGAACAAGCTGAATATTGTAAACTGCAACAGCGACGAGGTGCGAATAGAGCTTGGGAACAACACCCAAGAGGCCGGACAGGCTGCTTTTGAAGCTCTCGAAAAGGCTGTACAGGATTACAAGGATGGGAAAATAGATGTTCTTGTAACGGCTCCCATAAACAAGAGCACGATACAGAACGAGGCATTTAACTTTCCCGGACACACAGAGTATCTGCAAGAGCGTTGCGGAGGCGAGGAAAAGTCGCTGATGCTGCTATGCAACGGAGATTTAAGGGTGGCTGTCGCAACATCGCACCTTCCACTGCGCGATGTTCCGGCGGCAATTACCTCGGAGTTGTTGGAAGAGAAACTCACCATCCTGAACAAGGCTCTTGTAGAGGATTTTAACATAGATGCTCCCAAAATAGCAGTTCTCTCGCTAAACCCGCACGCCGGCGACAATGGATTGCTGGGTAGTGAGGAGAGCGAAATTATATCGCCCACTGTGAGAAAAATGAACGACAATGGCATATTCTGCTACGGTCCCTTTGCCGTCGATGGTTTTATGGGAAGCGGAAAATACAACTGTTTCGATGCAATACTTGCAATGTACCACGACCAAGGACTTGCTCCGCTAAAAGCATTGGGAATGAGCGACGGCATAAACTTCACAGCCGGGCTATCCATAATACGCACCTCTCCCGCTCACGGTGTTGCATACGACATTGCCGGGAAAGGCGTTGCCGATGAAAATTCCTTCCGTCAGGCAATATACGCAGCGATAGACATATTCCGCAACCGCACTATGTACAACGAGGCTCGCCGCAACCCCTTGCGCAAACTATATCACGAGAAGCGCGACGACAGTAACCGACTGAACCTGCAACAGGGCGACAGTTTATAAGAGGATAATGAAATTCGCAATAATTGCAGCCGGCGAAGGCTCCCGCCTTGCACAAGAGGGAGTGAAAAGCCCAAAACCGCTTATCGAATTACAAGGTGTTCCCATTATAGAACGCCTTGTAAACATATTCTTGCGCAATAATGCAAGCTCCATAAGCATAATAATAAACGAACAACAGCCACAAACGCTCGCCTTGCTGAGAGGGTTGCAAGAGCATCTGCCGCTGAATATTGTGGTAAAAGACACACCAAGCTCAATGCACAGTATGCACGCGCTGATACCCCACCTGCAAGGCAATGAGAAATTCTGCCTCACCACCGTGGACACACTCTTTCACGAAGAGGAGTTCACGCACTACATTAAAGCATTCGAAGAGAGCAAACTCGACGGGCTGATGGCTGTTACCGATTTTATCGACGACGAAAAGCCGCTTTATGTAGAAACCGACAATGAGGGAAATATTACCGCATTCAACGACACTGCCGGCAAGCAGAGCCGCTACATTTCGGGCGGAATATACGGGCTAACGCCAAAGTCCCTTCTCACGCTGCAACTTTGTATGGAACAGGGAGTGGCGCGTATGCGTAACTTCCAGCGCTCACTCATTGCCGACGGGCTGCAACTAAAAGCCTTCCCCTTCGGGAAAATCATAGATATTGACCACGCTTGCGACATTGCAAAAGCCGAAAAGTTCCTTTCACAAGAATGAATATTGCAACCATAGCCCGCAACCCGCTCAACTCCCCGCAAATGGAGGGAAACGATGCTGCCATTCTCGCCGCCATCGAGAAAGAGCTGTCTGTTATGGGTGCAAACGTAAAGAAGTTCGATGAAAAGGATGAAATAGACGGGCAATACTGTGCCATATTGCAAATGTCGCGCACAGCCGCCACACTGAAACGCCTGCGCAGCTACGAGAGGCTGGGGCGATTGGTGATTAACAGCCCGAGAGCCGTGGAGAATTGCTCACGCATAAGATTTATGAGCCTGTTGCAGCAGAAAGGCATCAAGCAACCACAGTATAGCGTGATTGAGAGCATTGCACAATTAGAAAATGCCGGCTACCCTGCGTGGCTGAAACGTGCCGAGGGGTGGACCTCCCGCAAAGAGGATGTTGCCTATGTGACCAACAGGCAAGAAGCCGAGGCTGCGTTCGATGCAATTACTGCCAACGGTTGCCCCACTGCCATTTTGTGCAATCACGTTCCGGGCGACATTGTAAAATTCTATGGAGTGGAGGGTGGATTTTTCCGCTACCACTATCCCGATTGCGAAAATACGAAATTCGGGCTCGAAAAGATAAACGGCACCCCCCGGAAGCACGCATTCGATGCGGCGTTATTGCAAAAGACGGCATTTGCTGCTGCCGAGGCTGTGGGATTATCCATTTTCGGGGGCGATGCAATAATTACCCACTCCGGCGAGATTTTCATCATAGACCTTAACGACTTTCCCAGCTTCTCGGCAGTGCGCGACGAAGCGGCAAAGGCAATAGCACAGTTGATTATTACAAAAAACACAATATGAACGAAGAGGATAGGAAAATATACAACGCATCGATAAAATCACAAGACACCGAGGAGTTTCTCGATCTATGGTTCTATCGCCCATTGGGCTTCCGTTGCGCACTCTTTTTCCGCAACCGTGGAATTCACCCCAATACCGTAACCATAATATCCATTTTCTTGGGCATTGCTGCCGGAGTCTGTTTCTATCAGCCGTGCCTCAGATGGAATATTTTGGGCTCCCTACTGCTTATGTGGGCCAACCTGTACGACAGCACCGACGGGCAGTTGGCACGCATCACCGGGCAAAAGACCCGCTGGGGGCGCATTCTCGATGGCTTTGCCGGCGACTGTTGGTTCTTCTGCATATATTTCGCCATAGCCGCACGAGAAACATTCAACCCCGTACCTCTCCTTCCCGGGCACGAATGGGGAGTGTGGATATGGATACTTTGCGGCTTCTGCGGTTTTTGGGTACACGGCTCGCAATGCCAGCTTGCCGATTACTACCGCAACATACATCTGTATTTCATTAAAGAGGAGAACGGCAACGAGTTTCACGACTCGCAAGCACAGCGCAAGGAATATGCCGCAACACCATGGAGAGGAAACTTCTTCTGGAAAATATTTCTCAACGCATACGTTGCGTATGTGGACAACCAAGAGAGAATGACCCCTCGTTTCCAGAAGTTCATTGCCGCCGTGCGCAACCACTATGGCACAAACATTCCTGCGTGGCTGCGCGAGGAGTTCCGCAAAGGGAGCCTCCCGCTGATGAAGTACACCAATATTCTGACCTTTAATTCACGGGCTATAATGCTCTGCTTCGCAATGCTCATTGGGAAATTGTGGCTCTACCTGTTCTTTGAGCTTGTTATTTTAATGGCACTCTTCCTCTATATGCTGCACAAGCACGAAAAGCTGTGCCAACGGTTGACAAAAAAGATTGAACGACAGGGATAATGATGAATATAAAAGGAATAATATTCGACTATGGTGGCACCATCGACACCAATGGTATTCATTGGGGGGAGCTCATCGGCGAGGAGTATATCAACGCCGGAGTAAATATAGGCAGGGAGCTCTTCCGCGAAGCATACGTTTATGGTGAGCGTGCATTGGCAAAAGCACCAATAATAGCCCCCGACGACACATTCAACACTCTGCTTCACAAGAAAACAGCATTGCAAGCGCAGTATCTTGAAGAGGCGGGTAGCCCCATCGCCCCTGCAAAGGCAAATGAGATTGCCGAAAGATGTTACGACAGGATTCTCGACACGCTGAAAATTTCGCGCAGCATTGTCGAGAGGCTGTCACAGAAGTTCCCCACCGTGCTTGTAACCAATTTCTATGGCAATATGCCTGTGGTGTTAAAAGAGTTCTCGCTCGACCACTGCTTCGGACACATAATAGAGTCGGCAGTGGTGGGATTGCGGAAGCCCGACCCTGCCCTCTTTGCAAAAGGGGTGGAAGCACTCGGACTGCACCCCTGCGAGGTTGTGGTAATTGGCGACTCTTACCGCAAGGATATATACCCCGCACGCACGCTCGGCTGCAAGGCCGTGTGGCTGAAAAAAATATGTTGGGAGGAGGAACCTGTGATTGTAGGGGCCGAGCCTACGGCCATAATAGGCTCCATCGAGGAATTAGAAGCACTAATAATCCCATAGCAGCGAACCTAAAAACCCTTCTCTTCGTTTTATATTGGTAATTTAAACCATAGACCTATGAAACGAATATCCCTATTCTTTTTTGCCACGCTATGCACGGGCATTGCGACAATGGCACAAATCGGCCCCGAAGATTGCTCGGTGGAGCATAAGGACAGCTGCTGGTATGTTACCTTCGACTACGACGTAGAGAAAATGCCATCGAACGACGGAATGTTGCTTATAACACACGTTTGCAACCCCGATACTTGCATAAGCTCGGCGGCACGACACTTTCAGGGCAAGAAGTATGCCAAAAGATATGTAAAAAGACACGGCTATCAACCGCAGCTGCACAGCCACGGCAACAACCGGTGCACCATAGCGATGCACGAAAGACACGCTTGTGACACCCTTTGGGGAGTGACATACAGCGAATACAGCAACAAGAACGGCACCACATATTCGCTCGATACGACAGAAATCATACTCCCCGATTGTCCTTCGCTCAGTTGCCACAAAGTAGAGGCTACGCGCAGCATCGCCGACCACATTGCGCGGGAACACCCCAATGTAAAAAGCATAAGACATTACACCCCGCTGCAAAAGGAGGAGAGCATAGCACCCGACAATAAAAGAATTGTGCGCTACCGCACCAACAGCCCTCTGCTTGATGTTGGCTATATGCAGAATGCCCAATCGGTGAACGACTTTATGGATATTATAAACAGAATAATCGCCGATAGCAGCACCACCGTGGAGTCGGTGCAGATTGTGGGATTTACCTCGCCCGAGAGTGCCGAGCAGAATAGCACGCAACTGGGCTATCAGCGGGCATTGGCACTGCGCAACCACATACGCAAGCATCACAATCTGCCCGATTCAATATTTGAGGTGGCCGATGGCGGCAAAAATTGGGCACTTATATACAGCGACATTGAAGCACTCGACCTCCCCGGTGGCAACGAACTGATAACAAGTCTGAAAAACGAACCTTCGGCCACCAAACGCGAGATTATGTTGCGCACCTATGATAACGGTGCAGTGTACAACGAACTTGCAAGAGCTTCGTTTGCCAAGCATCGTGGAGCAACAATCAATGCCATATATTATGAGAACAAGCCCGACAGCGCAGCTATTGCCATAAACAACATTGTGAACGAATTGATTGACAATCCCTCACCCGATTATACAGAAATGTTGCACGAACTTGAACAATACAAGGACGATGCACGAGCCATAAATTTAAAGGGAGTCATCGACTACCGTCTGCACCATCTGTATGCTGCCGAAAAGGCATTTGAAAGAGCGGCTACTATGGGCGACGAACAGGCTGCACTCAATCTTATGATTTTGAGAAACGGCACCGAGTAAACGATGTTTCTTTTTACCACGCTTTGTACAAAAGCTGCACAAAATACTTAAATTTGTGCAGCTTTTTGCAATTTCCTGCACATTCATTTGGTATTTGTGCAAAATTTACACTACTTTTGTACATATTTAATTTAAAAATGTGTACAAAATGAAAAAAGTAATCTTTACACTTATCTGTGCAGTATGCTTTACAATACCTTCGTTTGCACAGAACATCAACAAGAACGGCGATGAAATTATTGGCGAATACCTCACCGACCGCGGTGGCAGCAAGAGCAAGGTGCGCGTAACCAAGGCTGCCGATGGCACATACACAGCGCAACTGTTCTGGGTGGAGAATCCCCTCGACAAGAACGGAAAGAAACGTAAAGATGTAAACAACCCCGACAAGAGCCTGCGCAATGTAGATATTGACAAGGTGGTTATCGTCAAAGGCCTTAAATTTGACAAGGAGGATGGCGAATGGAACGGTGCAAAGATTTATGACCCCTCAAAAGGTATACGAGTAAACGTAGAGGCCGAGTTTGTCAATGCAAAGAAACTTAAATTGTTCGGCAACATTTGGGGCATAGGTACCACTATCTATTGGACCAAACTGAAATAAATCTTAAAAAGATTTTAAGTTTTGATTTTAGTATTGTGGAGTGTGTCGGGTAGAACCCGACACACTCTTTTTTTTGTACATTGCTATTCAGCAATATTTTTAACAGGCTTGCAGGGAACGCCCACCGCAACACAATCGGACGGAATATCGCGGGTTACCACACTGCCCGCCCCCACCGTGACATTATCGCCGATGGTTACACCCGGCAACACCTGTACCCCGGCACCTATCCACACATTATTACCCACCTTTATGGGCCGTGCATATTCGAGCCCCTTATTGCGCAATTCCACGTTCAAAGGGTGCCCTGCCGTGTGAAAGCCGCACCCCGGGCCGATAAAGACATTATCGCCGAATGTAACGGGGGCTGCATCGAGAATTACAAGATTGTGATTGGCATAGAAATTCTCGCCCAGCGATATATTATAGCCATAATCGCACCAGAAGGAGGGCTCAATGGTGAAACTCCCTTTGTGCGAACCTATTATTTTGCACAGCAATGAACGACGTCCTTCAACATCCTCGTAGGGGGAGTTGTTATACCTTGCGCACAGCACCTTGCAAGCGTTGCGTTCCTCGATAAGTTGCGGATTGTAATTGGCATCATACAACTCGCCACGCAACATTTTTTCTTTCTCGTCAGACATTCTATAATCAGTTTACATATACACAGGGGAAGTACTCCTCGAAAAGAGCCTGTGCAGCATTCAGCTGTTCGGGAGTATTTTCCTTTACCCCTTCGAGTTCATATTTCCAGCCCATAGACTCATATTTATGCACGCCGAGAGTGTGATAAGGAAGAATCTCCACACGCTCAATCATTTTATACTTACCGAGTTCCTCGCCAAGCGCACGGATATCCTCCTCAAAGGCACTGTGCCCCTGCACAAGCACATAGCGCAGCCAGAAGCGTTTGTTGTGCTCTTCGAGCCAACGTGCGGTGCGCAATGTCTGTTCGTTGCCACGCCCCGTGAGCGTGCGATGCCTTTCGGGGTTGAACTGCTTTACATCGAGCAGCACAATATCCACAAGAGAGAACAACTCCTCAACATCCTTGTTCCAGATGCTGCCGTTTGTGTCGATGCACACGCTTATACCTTGCTCTCTCAGTCGTTTCACAAGGGGAATGAGCGCGACGGCCTGCACCGTGGGCTCACCACCGCTGAACGTAACACCACCCTTCTTACCGAAAAAAGGTTTCTCGTTCATAGCCAATCGCATAATCTCTTCGATAGAAGTTTCGGTGCTCTCGCCTGTGGCATCTATCGTATCGGGATTGGCGCAATATTTACAACGGAAATTGCAGCCTTGCAGAAAGATTACCAGACGAAGCCCCGGACCGTCGAATGTGCCCATCGACTCATAGGAATGTACTTTAATCATCTTTTGTTCTTTATTCTTTTAAAGTCAACAGAGGCCGACCTTTACAGCCGGCCTCTGCCTCTCTTATTCATAATTCGGGGATTACATACGCTCGTGGAAAGAACGTGAGATTACCTCCAACTGATGCTCGCGGCTCAATTTAATGAAGTTCACGGCATAACCCGATACACGGATTGTCAGCTGCGGATATTTCTCGGGGTGTTCCATTGCATCCATCAACATTTCGCGGTTGAGCACGTTCACGTTCAGGTGGTGAGCACCTTTGGTGAAGTAACCGTCCATCATTGTCACAAGATTCTCTATGCGTGTTTCTGTATCTACACCCAACGATTTTGGAATAATGGAGAAGGTGTTGCTGATACCGTCCTGCGAGTCGCGGTAACGCAATTTTGCAACCGAGCTCAACGATGCAACGGCACCCTTCTTGTCGCGACCGTGCATAGGATTGGCACCGGGAGCAAAAGCAACGCCCTTGGCACGACCGTCGGGAGTTGCACCGGTCTTGCGACCATACATTACGTTCGATGTAATTGTGAGCAGCGACAAGGTTGCCTGTGCATTCTTGTAGATGGGGCGTTTTTTAAGCTCCTCGCTGAAGAAGTAAACGAGGTCGACACCAAGGTGGTCCACACGGTCGTCGTCGTTACCAAAGCAGGGGAAGTCCTTTTCAATCTCAAAGCCCTCGGTGAGGCCAAGCTCGTTACGTTTCACGGTAACCTTGCCATATTTGATTGCCGACAATGAGTCGAGCACAATAGAGAGGCCGGCAACACCATAGGCGAGGTTAATCGCGGGATTGGTGTCGATGAAGGCCATCTGTGACTTCTCGTAGTAGTATTTGTCGTGCATATAGTGGATTATGTTCATTGCATCGTTGTAAACACGCGCAATTTCCATAAGCACCTTCTTGTAGTTCGAGAGTACCTCTTCGTAGTTGAGCAACTCGCCCGAAAGAACGGGAATATCCTTAACAATGAGTGTTCCTGTATTCTCGCAACGACCGCCGTTTATCGCAAGCAACAGGGCTTTTGCGAAGTTACAGCGTGCGCCGAAGAACTGAATCTGCTTGCCGATAGCTTGGTAGGAAACGCAGCAAGCAATTCCGTAGTCGTCGCAGTTGCGAACCTCACGCATCAAAGTATCGTTCTCATATTGGATTGAAGATGTGTCGATAGAGACCTTTGCACAGAACTCCTTGAAGCCCTCGGGAAGTTCGGGGCTCCACAGCACGGTCATATTGGGCTCGGGCGAGGGACCGAGGTTGTAGAGTGTCTGCAAGAAGCGGAACGAGGTCTTTGTTACCTTTGTGCGTCCATCGTTGAAACGACCGCCGATAGCCTCGGTAATCCAAGTGGGGTCGCCGGCAAAGATGTCATTATAGGACTGCATACGCAGGTGGCGTACCATACGCAATTTAATAACAAACTGGTCGATGAGTTCCTGTGCGAATGTTTCGTCGATGTTACCGTGGTCGAGGTCGTACTGTATATATATGTCGAGGAAGGTAGAAACGTTACCAAGCGACATTGCGGCACCGTCGAGTTCCTTAACCGATGCGAGGTAGGCCATATAAACCCACTGCACGGCCTCTTGTGCGGTTGTTGCGGGACGGCTGAGGTCGAGGCCGTAGTACTCGCCCATCACCTTCATTTCGTTAAGAGCCTTTATCTGTTCCGAAACCTCCTCGCGCAAACGGATTGTTGCATCGGTCATAGGACTTAACAGGCCTTTGAGGTCGTTCTTCTTGGCCTCAATCAAACGGTCAAGACCATAGAGGGCCAAACGACGGTAGTCACCGATTATACGGCCACGGGCATAGTTATCGGGCAGACCGGTGAGGAAGCCCAATGAACGATAGGTGCGTATTTCCTCGGTATATGCATCGAACACACCATCGTTGTGTGTCTTGCGATAATGGGTAAAAATCTCCTTTACGCGGTCGTCAACCTCGGCACCATTCTCACGGCAGGCCTTCTCTACAACTTTAATTCCACCAAAAGGCTTGATGGCACGTTTCAGCAGTTCATCGGTCTGCAAGCCAACGATAAGTTCATTTTCGCGGTCGATGTAACCTGCCTTGTGCGATGTTATGGTCGATACTGTTGTGCAATCGAGCGAACGAACGCCATTGTTGGCACGCTCCTCGGCAAGAGCCTCCAAGCACTTGTCCCAAATTTTCTTGGTTCTCTCTGTGGGGCCTACAAGGAACGATGCATCACCTTCGTAAGGAGTGATATTCTCGTGTACAAAGTCGGATACGTTAATTTCCTTGCTCCACAACCCATCCTTAAACATTTTATTCAATTCCATAATACCTTATGATTTAAGTTAATTATTTTCTCTTTTACGGCACTGCATCCATTTATGGCGAATTGCAACAGACGCAGCATATTTTCTACAAAGATAAGAAAATAATATTACTTAAACACTATTTTTTTGATACTATTAACCCCTATTTTACAATGATTACAATTTTGCAACAATTTAAAAACATACACATTTTACCATTCTTTGCGGAAGAATAATTGCAAAAGGAAAATACAAAAAGGGAACAAAAGAGTAAAAACGATAATTACGACTCTATTTTTTAACAAAAAGATATTTGCAGCAGGGCGAAAATTATCTCTTCCACAAATGCGGGCAATCGGTTATAACCGCATCAACATCGGCAACAAAATTGTCGGACGGAGCACACAAAGTCCACACCTTCACCTTCTTGCCGCAATTTCGCAGTCGGCGGGCAAGGCGCGAGGGGAAAAAGCTGCATTTGAAATTAAAAGAGGAAATAAAATTATATTTATCGAGGGAGAAGAAGCGCAACGAGCCATCGAAGATTAAAGGCAATAACGGCAGCTTGAACACTATCAGTTTTTCGAGCGGAAAGGGAGCGTTAAGCTCATTCAGGCGCATAAGCACCGCATCGCTGAACGACTGCACTGCTACCCACTGCGCAGCATCGGCAGCCAAGATTTCCTCTATGAGCTTCTCCTCGACACCCTTGCCGGAGTTACTTTTCACCTCCACAAGCAGGCCGCACCGGCCGTGTACAAGAGAGAGTACCTGCGCGAGCGTGGGAACAGAATCGGCAGTGATTGTGCCATCGTGTCCCAAAGCCCTCAGGGACTGCACCTGACGCAATGTCATTTCTGCTACCCTACCACTGCCGTTGGTAGTTGCATCGACAGAAGCATCGTGACACACGACCAATTTCCCGTCCTTTGTCAGACGCACATCAACCTCAATAGCATCGGCACCTGCTGCAATGCCTGCTTCTATGCACGACAAAGTATTTTCGGCACCCAGCGCAGCACCGCCTCTGTGCGCAATTACCAACTGTGGAGCAGCAGCCCGCACTATTTGCAAAAACAAAGCTGCAAGGAGCAGAATGGTTACTCTTTTGCGATTCATCATCAGATTACATTTCCGCAACAAGATAGGGCATTAGAGCGAAAATGACAAAATGATGGAGTTAAATAAAGATAACAGCTACACGCCAAGCGCAGCCACCACATTTTTCCTTAAAGAAAAATCGAATCGAAGCCCGCCGCCGGGACGATTGGATGCAGTGATTACACCGCCGTGAAACTGAACGGCGTGCTTTACTATGGCAAGACCGAGCCCCGTGCCGCCCTTCCTGCGGGAACGCCCTTTATCCACACGATAGAACCTCTCGAACAGCCTCGACAATTGTTCCTCCTCTACGCCACAGCCATCATCCTCGAAACGGATGCTGCACATTTCGTCACTATTTTCGAGCAACGAAATGTATATATTCCTGCCACCCGAATAGGCTATTGCATTTTCTGTGAGGTTACGGAATATCGAACCTATCAGCGAGAGATTACCATCCACCACCACAATCTCCTCGAACGAAGTGTGCAAGATGAGGCGTTCATCCTCGGGCATAATAGCAAGTTCGTCGGCTATCTCATTTATTATATTATTGACGGTGACACACTCACGACTAATCTGTTGCCCACCATCCTCCATACGGGTAATGAGCGAAACATCGACAAGCAGACGGCGCAGACGCTCATTATTCGTGTAGCACCTCTCTATCAGTTCCTGACGCTTCTCCTCGCTCAAAGCAATGCCCGAGAGCAACGTTTCGAGGCACACCTGTATTGAAGATACAGGAGTTTTCAATTCGTGATTTATATTGTTTGTCAGTTGCCGCTTTATGCGTATTTTTTCTTGTTCCTCGCGCATTGCAGCCTCGTGAGCCCTATCCCTATCCTTAATTGTTTGTTGCCATTGAGAATAAATCTGCACAATATGATTGGAAATAGAACCAAGCTCATCGTTTGGGAAAGGCTTTTCTCCATCGAAGGAATCGCCCTTCTCGGCCTTTGCGGCAAAAAGATTAAGGCGGTCGATTGTTTCACCCAATCTTCGTGTGGCAAGATAGGCCAGCACACTCATCACAAAGCTCACTCCTATCATTACCCACAAGCTGTTCCAATCAACTTCGAGCATCTCGTTCAACGACGCCGAATAGGGTATTGCACAGCGCACAATCGCACGTTCACCCTTTGTCGCAGAGTAGAAATACAAACGCCCGTCACTTGCCGAACGCCGTTTCAACACCGAACCGGACCCTTTCTTCAACGCATCGGCAATCTCAGGACGGTTACTATGATTGTCGAGTAGATCGAGAGAGAGCATATTGTCATATATGACATTCCCCGAATGTGTGAGGACTGATATTCGCAAATCCTCGAAAGGCTGCTTGTGCGAGGTTATATAATCGCGGAACGGCACACCCTCCTCCACCATTTCGAGCAGACAATGGTTATACAACTGCAACTGTGCAGCAAGAAAATCGGATTTATACTGCTTCTCACGCATATATTGGTAACCCATAAAGCAAGCCACAATACTCCACGAAAAAAGGAGAAGCAACAGGAACAAACGCCTGTGATAGGACATTTTAATCACGAAAGCCATAACCAAAGCCCGAGCGGGTAACTATATAAGAACCATAAACACCTATCTTGGAACGCAGACGAGTGATATTCACATCTATGGTACGGTCGAGCACCACCACCTCATCGCTCCACACCCTGCTTAAAATCTGCTCACGCGAACATATCTTGCCACGATGCGAAACAAGATAGGCCAACAGCTCAAATTCCTTTCGGGTGAGCTTCACCTCCACGCCATCGACCGAACAACGTTTGAATTCAAGGTTCAACTGCAAGCCATCGACTCTCAGCACATTCTCTTTCTCTACATTCGAAACGCCTTTATACCCCGACACCCGACGCAACACACTCTTTATGCGGGCAATAACATTACGCACAGTATAAGGCTTCATAATATAATCGTCGGCACCAATATTGAGCCCCATAACCATATCATCCTCACTGTCGCGTGCCGTGCAGAATATAATGGGAATGGCAGCCGTCTTTACATCGGCCTTCAACATTTTAGCCATCTTAATGCCGCTAATCTCGCCCATCATAATGTCGAGCAATATGAGAGAATAGGCTTGCAGATTATAGGTCAGAGCCTGTTCGGCGCTGAAAGCCACATCAACATCGTATCCCTCATTTTCAAGATTGAGTTTAAGGACCTCGCACAATGTTTCTTCGTCGTCAACAATCAATATTCGTTCCGCCATACCTTTATTTATATAGGTTCACGCAAATGTAAGTAGAATTGCCGAATGAAACATCACAACAAGGAATATTTAATAAAATTGTAACAATAACAAAAAAAGTTTTTAATTATTTTGAAACACTCCTGAAATATACCCTCAATACTTTTGCAGTGTCAAATTTAAACAAAAAACGACAATGAAAACAAAAATCTTATTGGCAGGAATCTTAACCTGCATCGGCATCAACGCACAAGCGCAGAATGCCACATCTGAGGAGCCGAAAGGCAAAGCCATTGTACAAGTATTCGGAAACTTTCACACCGGATTCGGAGCGGAGAATGACGACCGAGGATTCGAATTGGAGCGCAGTTATCTGGGATACGAATATAAACTTGGCAAGGGAATTACTGTAAAAGGAGTAATGGATGTTGGAAAATCGTCATCGGTTGACGACTATCACCGCATAGCCTACATCAAGAATGCAATGATTAGTTGGAAGAGCGGTAATCTCACTCTTAACGGCGGGCTTATCTCCACTACGCAATTCAATTTCCAAGAAAAATTCTGGGGCTACCGATACATAATGAAGTCTTTTCAGGATGAATACAAATTCGGTAGCAGTGCCGATTTAGGATTGTCGGCAAGCTACAAAATCTGCGAGTGGATTTCGGCCGATGCTATCATTGTAAACGGAGAGGGTTACAAGAAAATACAAAATAACGATGGACTTAATTATGGATTAGGCGTAACACTCACTCCCGTTAAAGGCTTTCAAATTCGCCTCTATGGAGGAGTGAACGAGAGTGGCGAAGAGGATAAAAAAGATATTGCGAATATTGCAGCATTTGTGGGCTACAAGCACGAGAGGTTCACTATCGGTGCAGAATATAACCAAATGTGGAACGCTTCGTACAAAGATGGTGCCGACCAAAATGGTTATTCAGTGTTTGCCTCGGTCAAGCTATCCAAGAGCACCGAAATTTATGCCCGTTTCGATGACCTTTATTCAAAAGATGATTGGAACATTTCGAAGGATAAGTCGGCTGCAATCCTCGGTGCACAATTCAAATTGGGCAAGTATGTAAAGGTTGCCCCCAATTTCAGAATGAATAATCCAAAAGCCGATGATGCAAAAAACAGCTATTCGGCATATATCAACTGTTATTTCGGACTTTAACAAAATAAACATTTAATAGAAGAATTTTATGAAGAAAAATTTATTGTCAATCGTAACATTGGTTGCAGCACTTGCTTTTACAGCTTGTAGCAGTAACACAAACAACAACAGTCGTGAACCACAGGAACTCTCGGGTGCAGGTGCCACATTCCCTCTTCCTTTCTATAATGTAATTTTTGAACAGTTTGCTCAAAAAAACGGCGACGCAGTGGCATACGGCGGCATAGGTTCCGGCGGTGGCGTGCGTAATCTGCGTGACAAAATTGTGGATTTTGCAGGCAGCGATGCTTTTCTCTCGGACAAAGAGATGGCAGAAATGGCACCTGTGATACACATTCCCACTTGTATGGGTGCCGTGGTTGTAGCCTACAATCTTGACGGTGTAAATGAATTGAAGCTCACGGGTGAACTTGTTGCCGATATTTTTGCCGGCGAGGTAAAAATGTGGAACGACGCACGTTTGACAGCATTGAACCCCGGTGCAAAGCTCCCGAATGAGCCAATTATCCCAGTCTATCGTTCGGACGGCTCGGGAACAACATTCGTATTTACCGACTACCTCACAAAAGTGAGTCCTATGTGGGCGGCAAATTATGGCGCGGGAAAGTCGGTAAATTTTCCATCGGGACAGGCTGCGAAAGGCAATCCGGGTGTGGCCGGTGTCATCAAGCAGACAAAGAATACCATTGGTTATGTAGGCTCAGAGTATGCATTTGCACAAAAAATTCCTTATGCGAGCATTCAGAACTTGCAAGGCGAGTTTGTGCTACCCTCTTCGGTAACAATTTCGGCAGCAGCATCGGGTGTAATTCCCGCCGATACCCGTTGCTCGATTACCAATACCAATGCCGCAGGTGCTTATCCAATCTCAACCTTCACTTGGATGATTATCTACAAGGAGCAGAACTATTCGGGCCGAAGCAAAGAAGAAGCCGAAGCCACCCTCGACCTGTTGAAGTACATTCTTTCGGACGAGGCACAAGCTATCACATCGGAGGTACACTATGCACCACTGCCTACAAAAGCGAAGGAGTTGAGTATGACAAACTTGAAGACCGTTACTTATGACGGTGTGGCAATATTGCAATAATAGCATAACACTATGAACGATAAACTATACAAAGCACTATTGTTCGTGGCTGCATTAATAATGCCGTTAGTGTGCGGGGGTGTCGTGTACGCCCTCGTCACTGACGCATACGATGCCTTCGAGCATTTCGGATTTTTCAAATTCCTAAGCTCGAAAGAGTGGAGTTACACCGAGGGTGCCGAACAATATGGAGCGTTGCCTTTCATTATAGGTACGTTGATGACCACGCTGTTGGCTCTCATATTCTGTATTCCCTTTTCGTTGCCCGTTGCGCTTTTTGTGGGTGAGTACTTTAAAGGAACAAAGATTGCATCGGTGTTAAGCGCCGTAACCGACCTTTTGGCAGGAATTCCCTCTATCATCTATGGTCTTTGGGGCTTCTACACACTGCGCCCGTTGATTATGGCTCTTAATATCTCGCCACAAGGTTCGGGCATATTAACAGCATCGTTGGTGCTGGCAATTATGATTGTACCATACGCAGCCTCATTAAGTGCAGAATTCATCAAAATGGTTCCAAATGACCTGAAAGAGGGTGCATACAGCCTGGGGGCAACTCATGCCGAGGTTATTCGTCGCGTGGTATTCCCTGTTGCGGGTTCGGGCATATTCTCTTCCTATATATTGGCTATCGGCCGTGCGTTGGGTGAAACAATGACCGTAACAATGCTCATAGGCAACACCAACAATATCCCCTATTCAATCACCTCGACAGGAAATTCTATGGCATCAATCATAGCCAACCAATTCGGCGAGGCTACCGATTTACGCTTTTCGTCTTTAATTGCCATAGGCCTTGTGCTGTTCCTTATTACGGCTGCAATCAATATGATAGGTAAAATAATGATTAAACACGCAAGAATATCTTAAAAGCCGTCCAAATTATGACTACATTGAAAATAAAGAATCGTTTGGCAAAGGATAGAGCAATGCTGTTTGCAGTCTGTTTGTTTGCGACACTCACAGCTGTTCCTCTATTAGCCATATTGGGTGAGGTTCTGTTGCGTGGTTACGACCAGCTATCGTGGACATTCTTCACCGAGCCGACACCCACAGCCTACAAGGCGATGAAAGCAATAGAGGCGGGCGAACCTATTCCCGGCGGCATTGCAAATGGCATTATAGGTACGATGATTATGCTGGGAATGGCTGCTGTGATTGCCGTTCCCACAGGTATTTTATGCGGTGCCTTTCTGGCAGAAAATCCCAAAAACCGCTTTGCACAATTTGTAAGTTACCTCACCGACCTACTGCAAGGCACCCCCTCTGTGATTATCGGCATTGTCACCTATATATGGGTTGTGGTTCCTATGAAGGGCTATTCGGCTATTGCTGGTAGTGTTGCATTATTTATTATGATGCTTCCGCTTATCATCCGTTCAACGGAAGAGACCTTGAAAATATTACCCCAATCACTCAAAGAGGCAGGTTTGGCTCTCGGTGGCAACCGTGCTCGTGTAATGCTGAAAGTTCAACTCCCTGCCGCCTTCGGAGGTATCTTTACGGGTGTGCTACTCGCTATATCGCGCGTGATTGGCGAAACTGCTCCGCTGATGTTCACCGCACTCGGCTGTTCGTTCATTCGCTTTGCGATTGACAAACCCATTTCAGCCGTACCACTGCTTATATGGGAGTTCTTTAATGACCCCAATCTGCAAGAACTGATTTGGGGTGCGTCACTCTTTTTGTTATTATTTGTTCTTACATTGAATCTTACAGCTAAATATCTTGCAAAGAAATGGAATCAGTAACACCTATACTTGAATTTAATAAGACTTGCGTGTCATATACCAAGCAAACGATGGCGGTAAAATATGTATCGGCAGCCATCGACAGAAACACCATTACCGCCATTATGGGACCTTCGGGTTGTGGCAAATCCACTCTGCTGCGTGCCGTAAACCTTATGCACAACCTCTATCCCAATATCCGAGTGGATGGCGAAATATTACTCAATGGCGAGAATATCCTATCGATGGAGCCTATAGATGTGCGTCGTCGTGTGGGTATGGTCTTTCAGCGTCCTGCGCCGTTCCCCACGATGAGCATCTACGACAATGTCCTTTCGGGATATGCACTCAATGGAATTAAACTCTCAAAAACCGAGAAAGATGCCACCGTTGAACGATGCCTGAAAAGTGTTGCGCTGTGGGATGAGGTTAAAGATGTGCTGAACAAAAAGGGTACATTCCTATCGGGCGGTCAGCAACAGCGATTGTGTATTGCCCGTGCCTTGGCAATGAAACCCGATGTACTTCTGATGGACGAGCCGACTTCGGCACTTGACCCGATTGCAACCGCCCATATCGAGGAGCTGATGCAGGAACTACAAAAGGAGGTAACCATCCTTATTGTTACTCATAATATGGGACAGGCAATGCGTATATCGTCGAAGTCAATGTTTATGTACCTCGGTGAGTTAGTCGAGTATGGCGATACGGCCACCATGTTCTCTAACCCCACAGATGAACGCACGAAAGCCTACCTCACGGGTAAGATGGGATAATATCCATCGAGGCAACAAATAAGTTTTTTGTTTTCGTTTAGGTGGCACCTAAGAAAGATGCTGACGAAAAGAGAAAGACGCTCATTCTTCTTTTTTCGCCAGCATTTATCTTAAAAATTCAAAAAAATACACCCAACCTTGATTTTTGGGTGTAAAAAAGGGTGTAAATCTCGCAACTACTTGATTTACACCCTTTTTTGCGGAGAGGGAGGGATTCGAACCCCCGGTACCTCTCAGTACGTCGGTTTTCAAGACCGGTGCAATCGACCACTCTGCCACCTCTCCAATATGTAATTAAACGCGGTCGTTTCGTTTAACGGGTGCAAAGGTATGACATTCCTTTGAAATATGCAATATTTTGCGAGAAAATATTTTCATAAATTTGCAAACGACAATGTTAAGCACTTACAGAAAACTGCGCAACAGGGCTATTTCGTCGGCCCAGCGACTTTCGTCGGGTGTTTCGAGCACTATCGGAATATTATCGAAGCGGGTATCCTTCATAAAGCGTTGGAAAAACTCGATGCCAAGCAGGCCGAGGCCTATACTTTCGTGTCTATCGACACGAGAGCCGAGCGGCTTTTTCGTGTCGTTCAAATGGATAGCTTTCAGGTAGTGCAGGCCCACAATTTCTTCAAAGGCCTTGAACGAGCCTTCGTAGTCGCCCACAATATCGTAACCCGCTGAATAGAAATGACAGGTATCTATGCACACTCCCACACGGCTCTTGTCCTCCACACGGTCTATTATGTAACGCATCTCTTCGAGCCTGTTACCCACATTACTGCCCTGCCCTGCGGTATTCTCTATTACTGCTGTCACGCCGTTTGTCATCGAGAGTGCAAGGTTTATGTTGGCGGCGATTGCATCGAGGCACTCCTCTACCGAAATTTTATTAAGGTGACTGCCGGGGTGAAAGTTGAGCATTGTTAGCCCAAGCTGCTCGCACCGTTTCATTTCGTCGATAAAGGCTGCACGCGATTTTTGCATTGCATCCTCATCGGGATTGCCGAGGTTGATGAGATAACTGTCGTGTGGAAGAATGTAGTGAGGCTCAAAACCACCGGCCGCACAATTTTCTTTAAACTGCGCGATACTTTTCGCAGTGAGAGGGGCCGACACCCATTGGCGTTGATTCTTTGTGAAAAGCGCAAATGCATTTGCACCTATGGCTGTTGCATTGAGCGGAGCATTCTCTACTCCACCGCTTGCCGAAACGTGAGCACCTATATATTTCATATTACTATTTCTTTTGGGCGAAGATAAGAAAAAAGAAACTCGACAAGAATTATTTTGTCGAGTTTCTTCATATTTTAAATGATTTTATTCTACGCTTTTCAGTTTCTCTGTCACGGGAGCGAATAATTTATTGCTACCGCGCAACAGGTTACGCACCTCGCTGAGCAGCTCGTGCGACTCCTGAATGAGGTTCAGATATACAAAGTCCATACGCAGGCTGCCGTTACTCTGATGCAGACGCATTGTCTGTGTCTTGCGCAGATTGGCAAGCGCGTGTTTAAGGTCTTTTGCACGCGAAGAAACCTCGTCCGATTTACTATAATCGCCACTCGCCAGAATATCGTTAATATCTTTTAGCGTCGTATATATATCGCGGCAGAAGGGTGTAAACTCCTCAATATACATCTTCGACAGGGGCGAGAAGCTATTTTCGGCGTGCTCCTTCATAGGTTCACATATACGGGTGAGAGTGTTAAGCATCTGCTGGCAACTATTGGTGCACAGATGGTACCAAGTGCTGCGCTCAAAAGCCAATTGTTGGTCGATGCGCTGCATTCCTCTTGTTTCGGAACGGCGTTCCTTCTTCATCTGCGCCTTTTCCTCAACAATCTTTATGAGTGCCGATTTAAGAGGACGAAGTTCATCCTTGGCAAAGGCTTCGAACATTCTCTTGTATGTGTCTGCCGAGAAAGCCAAACTCTTTGTAAGAGTCTTTGCCGAGTGAGATTGCAATCTCTGCCACACCTCATCGGGATTCTCCGACCTTAATATTATCATCATATCCTCATCGGCCTTCTCCTGCTCTTTCTTCTTGTTATACTGTATGTGGCTGCGAATGAGCAGATAGAGCACCAAGGCTATCATCACATACATTGCCGGCACGCCGCCATAGTTCATAATGGTGGCAACCAATGCTGCAAGAATAAATGCCGCACCGGCGGTGATGAACCAACCGCCCACTACCGAAACAACACCTGTTACACGATAGACAGCACTTTCACGGCCCCAAGCACGGTCGCTCAACGAAGAACCCATACCTACCATAAACGTAACGTATGTGGTGGACAGAGGCAGTTTCAACGAAGTACCAAGAGCAATAAGCAGGCCGGCAAGCACCAAGTTCACCGATGCACGCACAAGGTCGAAGGCAACCTCCTCGCGCTCTTCGAGCGGAGTAAAACGCTTGTTAACCCAGTCCTTCACACTCTGCGGAGTAACCTGTGAAATTCCATCGACCATTTTTGTGGTTGCACGCACGATATTGCGGGCTATGGGCGAAGTTCCGAACATATCACCCTCCTCATTCTGCTGGCTCGACAGGTTGATTGATGTCTGCAACACCTTGCGTGCCTTTTTGCTTGTCCACAAGGCAAACACCATAACTGCGCCGGCACCAATGAGGAAGTATATGGGAGTTTTTGCCGACTCCAATAGAGAGTTCATCATAAACTGGTCGGGAGATACGCCGGCACCGTTGGCAGTAAAATCTTGGAACGAGGAGAGCCCCGCCAAAGTAACACCGATGAAGTTCACAAGGTCGTTACCGGCAAATGCCAACGCAAGTGAGAAGGTACCTATGAGCACAACAACTTTCAGCACGTTCACCTTGCACCAATGGAGCAACTGCATCAAAACAGTAAAGAACACGAAGCAGGCCGCAAGCA
The DNA here is from genome assembly GCA_017466065.1 of Bacteroidaceae bacterium. Next base: position 13,802 of record JAFTUV010000034.1, on the reverse strand, counting down.
CCAAAAGTACATTCTCATCGACAAAAGTCTTTACATCCTCGCTCACGATTGTCGTGCCCTTCAAGCCCTTAATGAGCATAAAATATACGATTGATGTAACGGCAATACCGCCATAGATACCTATTTTGCGACCAAGGTTCTTTTTATAATGAAACGTAAAAATCACACGGGCAATCCATTGCACCAGCAATCCGAAGAAGAAGGCTATGGCCACCGACAGGAATATAGATATAATAATGGTCAAAGCCTTGTCGGTGTTCAACATTGCCATAAAACTCACATCGGGAGCATTTTGATTGATAAGTGCAGTTATAAACGCGGCTCCCAGCAATTCAAACACCATCGACACTGTTGTAGATGTAGGAAGGCCAAGGGAGTTGAAAAGGTCGAGCAGGAACACATCACTGATTACCACCGCCAGATAGATGCACATCACTTGGCTGAAACTGAAATACTGCGGAGCAAATATTCCGTGACGGGCAATATCCATCATTCCGCTACTGAACGCAGCACCGATAAAGACTCCGGCGGCAGCCACCAATAACACGTGTTTTATTTTTGCAGCCTTGCTACCAACGGCTGCACTCAAAAAGTTTACCGCGTCGTTGCTCACGCCTACCGTTAAATCCAATGCGGCCAAGCAGAGCATAAACACAATCACAATAAGATAAGCAATATCCATAAATATATTTATTAATGTTATGATTTTCTCATACCACACTTAAAACCATTCTGCACCTATATGACAGAATAATTTTAATTTGTCACAAAAATATATAAATATTTTAAAAATCCCACAAAGGGCAAAAAAAAAGTAATCGCACAAAGATACACCTTTATGCGATTACTTTTTGCTAAAATATTATAACACAGTGGTTATAGTGAGAAAAATCAATTAACCTCGGCAAAATATTTTTTACTGCCGCGCAGCAAGTTGCGCACCTCGCTGAGCAATTCGTGCGATTCCTGTATGAGATTCAAATATTCAAAATCCATACGCAGACTGCCTTTATTTTCCTGCAAACGCATTGTCTGCTCCTTGCGCAATGTCGCAAGCGCGTGTTTAAGATCCTTTGCACGCGAAGAAACCTCATCGGCGGCCGAATAATCCCCGGTAGTAATAATTGTATTGATATCCGTCAGCACTTTGTAAACATCGGCGCAATAGGGCATAAATTCATCCACATAGCTCTTCGACAAAGGCGAGAAGCTATTGCCTGCGTGCTCCTTCATCGGCTCGCCTATGCGGGTGAGAGTGTTGAGCATCTGTTGGCAGCTGTTGGTACACAGATGGAACCAAGTGCTGCGCTCAAACGACAGCTGGCGGTTGATACGTTGCAAGCCTCTTGTTTCCAGACGACGCTGCTTCTTCAATGCAGCCTTCTCCTCCACAATCTTTATGAGCGATAATTTAAGGGGGCGCAATTCATCCTTTGCAAAAGCCTCGAACATACGTTTATAAGTATCGGCCGAGAATGCGAGCGAAGCACCTATGGTATTCGCTGTATGCTCCTTCAACGCAGTCCACACCTCTGCCTCGTCGTCGCTGCGCAACATCACCTGCATTGCGACATCCTTATTTTCGGCTTCTTTCTTCTTGTTATACTTTATGTGGCTCTGAACAAGCAGATAGACCACAAGAGCAATCATTGCATACATAGCCACAATGCCGCCATAATACATAATGGCTGCAACACCGGCACCAAGGATAAAAGCAGCACCGGCTGTCACAAACCAACCGCCGATAACCGAAATTACACCCGTAACGCGATACACAGCACTCTCACGGCCCCAAGCACGGTCGGCCAACGAACTACCCATTGCAACCATAAAAGTTATATAAGTTGTCGAGAGAGGGAGTTTGAGCGAGGTACCCACGGCAATGAGCAGGCCGGCAAGCACAAGATTGACCGATGCACGCACAAGGTCGAATGCCACATCCTCACGCTCTTCGAGCGGAGTAAAACGCTTGTTCACCCACTTCTTCACGCATTGCGGAGTTTTAGAGATAACAGCATCGGCAATTTTGGTAGATGTGCGCACAAGATTACGCGCAATGGGCGAGGTACCGAAAATCTCATTCTCGTCGTTGCTCTGTGTCGACAAATCTATCGAAGTCTGCAACACCTTATGCGCCTTCTTGCTCGTAGCAAGAGCAACCACCATCACCACGCCGGCACCCAAAAGGAAATATATAGGAGTCTTTGCCTCTCCCACCAAAGCACCCATAGAGAAGGCATCGGCCGACAAGCCCTCGGGGTTATTGAACGTATACTCCATAAACGAATCGAAGCCCGCCAGCGTAACACCGATGAAGTTCACAAGGTCGTTACCGGCAAAGGCCAACGCAAGCGAGAAGGTACCTATGAGCACAACAACCTTCAACACGTTCACCTTGCACCAGTGAAGCAACTGCATAAGAACCGTAAAGAACACGAAGCAGGAAGCAAGCACCAGAAGAACATTATTATCAATAAAAGCCTTAACATCGTCGCTCACTATGGTTGTACCCTTCAATCCCTTAATGAGCATAAAATAGACAATAGAGGTAACGGCAATACCGCCATAAAGGCCAATCTTACGCCCCAGATTCTTGCGATAATGGAACGTAAAAATCAAACGTGCCAGCCACTGGACCACAGTGCCGAACACAAAAGCTATTGCCACCGACAGGAAGATAGAAATAATCATCACCAAGGCCTTGTCGGTATTCAGCAGGTTTATAATATCTATATCCGCATCACTGCCAAGCATCTTTATTATAGCCACGATGAATGCAGCACCAAGCAGCTCAAAAACAAGTGACACGGTAGTCGAAGTGGGCAATCCCAAAGAGTTGAAAAGGTCAAGCAGAAAAACATCGCTCACCATCACTGCAAGGAAAATGCACATCACCTCCGAGAAATAGAATTCAGAAGGATTGAAAATGCCGCTGCGGGCAACCTCCATCATTCCATTACTGAAAGCAGCACCGATAAATACACCGGCCGAGGCCACCAAAATAACATTTTTGAGCTTTGCAGCCTTGCAGCCCACCGCCGAACCGATAAAGTTAACAGCATCATTGCTCACTCCCACCCATAAATCAATTACGGCCAGCAGGAATAGAAAAACAACAATCAGCAAATAAGAGTATTCCATATATAAAAGATTTATAAATTATCTCCACAATTCACACCCTCGCAATAAAGGCTATGCAAAATTCACAAAATAATATTACTACCACATTGCAATAATGTTACAAAAATATTAAAAAGTTTCAAAGAAAGATAAAACATCACAAAAAAAGCAGGCCTCGCCATATATTTAATACAGCGAGGCCCCTAGAAAAGATAAATTATTGAATATCAGAAATTAGAAATTATATCGTGCAGAAAGATTTATGCGATTGGCCTGATACTTATCACCATCAAAATCGGTGCGCCAGCCGTGCAGATATTCAAGCCCTATCTGCATATTCTTCGAAGCATTAAGGAATAGATTGGTTACAACATACTGCCCACGACGGAAAGCATCGGGATTAGCCTTGCCATAGCCGCTGCTCGAATGAAGCGTTGTCTGGCTGTAAGTAGCCGTGGCAAACATATAAGAACAGATATTATACTGCAACCCCACATACCAAGCATCGGCACGCAACATTGTCATTTTGCCATTATGGTCGCCCGAGGGCACAAGGTCAACACCCACATTCGACACATTATTGATATATGAGCCAATACCTTTACCCATTGTAAATTGCCCTTTCAGCTGCAACTTACCCATTGTGGCAAGCATACTCGCCTGTGCACCCCAAGCATACTTATTATGTTTCTTGCCAGCCACAATATCGCGATAAGAGAGATTGCGCACAACACCGGCCACACGAAAATGGTTATTCTCGTTAAAGGAATATTGCAAATATACCGGAATATTTGGCATACGCTGGCTGGTAATAGCAACATACTCATTAGTGGTACCGCTCGGCTTCGAAGCCTCTATACCCATTCCCATAGACAAGCCCCAATCGAACGAATATTTAAATCTCAATTGAGTGGTACGGTAAAAAGCCATTCCGCAAGGGCCTCCATAATCAATGGTTATCGGAGCAGCATCAAGGTCCATAAAAGCACCCACCGTGTATCCGAAAAGGAAGTACTTACTATTCATATACATATTGTGCAAGCGGAAATCATCGCCGTCGCCACGCCAATTGGCCGAAGTATAGACATAAAAGTCGCCAAGCAAGCGGCTCTTGCCCACCAATTTCAGGAATATCGTCGAATTGGTCATATCCATCTGGAACTGACTCGACGATACACCATTGCGGTCTATTTCCGAAGGAAAGAAATCGACATTATCAACAGACCCCGAGAAGTCGTACTCGACCTTCGCTTGCAGATAACCTCCGATACCAAGCCCCCACTTGCCTTTCTGGTCCACAAGAACAAAGCGTGGCGCACGCGGGTCGTGATAATAATTACTCTGCGTTGTTTGGAAAATCTCAACCACATCGGGCGCCTCGTTCACCGTTTCACTTATACAAATCAAAGAAACCGGTTCGTTCTTCGGGCTCACCCACTCATTCTGTGCGTGCATCTCCACTGCATACAGGCATACACACAGTAACATAGCTGTTGTCCTTAATCTTTTTTTCATAATTTTATTGTTTGAAAGTTTACAGATAGAAAAACAAGTACAATAGCAAAAAGTTTACCATTCAGGAACAAGAGAATATTTCACAATCCAATATATATAAGGAGAAGATGCAACATCTTAATGAAATTTTATTTTTTAAAGACAACTGTGAAAAAAATTATAAATATCATACATTTGTCAACTTTTTTCACTTTCTTTGTAAAAAGAGGAAACTATACTTATACAACTATGAAAGAAGATAGCAAGAACTGCGAAACCAAAATAGAGCTATTCAAATATCTGCAAATATCGCCCAAAGACAAATCTTGGGGGCTGGCCGTTACAACCGCCGGCTACCAACACGTCCCTCCCCGGAAACAATATCCTATATCCACACACCCCGACGGCTACAACTTCCCCGAAGATGGCCGACGCACGCTCAACGAATATCAGCTTGTGTACATAACCCGTGGCTCCGGTTTTTTTGAGAGCGCCTCCTGCTCTAAAACCAAAATAGAGGCCGGAACAATGTTTATGCTCTTCCCCGGCGAATGGCACGCCTTCTACCCCGACCCCGAAACAGGATGGGACGACCACTGGGTAGGTTTCAATGGCAGCATTATCGACGATAAAATAAAGACCGGCTTTTTCACTTTCAAGAATTGTGTCTTTCGCATAGGGGTAGACGAACACATCATAAACACCTACCACGACATATTGAACATCGTGAGCAACGAGCGCAAAGGCTACCAGCAAATGGCCGCAGGCTTGGCCTTCTCGCTAATAGGGCGAGTCTATTACGAAGACCTCAACCATTCATTTGGCGACAGTTATATGACACGCATCATAAACCAAGCAAAAGCCATAATGAAAGAGGACACAAGCGGCAGTCACGCACTGGAAGATATTGCAAAATCACTCAACATAAGCTACTCGCTGTTCCGCCGCGAGTTCAAGCGCACCTGCGGAATATCACCGGGACAATATCGTCAAGGGCTTAAACTCGCAAAAGCAAAAGAACTGCTCTACTCCACCAACCTGAACATTGCACAAATTGCCGAGGAACTGCATTTCGAGTGCTTGGGACAGTTCTCTACGTTTTTCAGAAAGAAAACAGGTATTCCACCGTTGGAATACCGCAAACGCGCATCGCGAGAGATATAAACCATCATAAATTATGTTCAAAACAGACAAATGGCGTTAAAAATCACAAAAAACAGATTACGCCATTTGTTTTTTTATTGCAAAAGTCCCAAATTGCGGGCATATTTGGAAGCTGTTTGAATTTATATCGCCAGATTTTTTTAGAGCAAGGACAGATGTTTATTTCTTTATTAAGGGCGTGTAGCGGGCTGCATAACCGCGAAAAAGAAGGAAACAGACATACTCGAATATAAAAATGGTGAAACATTCGGCTTCTATTAAGAAAAATATTTTTTAGAAATTCAAACAGATTCTTATAAAAGTAAAAAAGACAATGAAAACTTCAAGAATTATCGCATCCGTTGCAACAGCAGCAATCCTCGCATTCGCACCTTTAAGTGCAATGGCACAGCAGGATATACAACCCTGCATAGAGCAGAGCGCAAAAGCCGAGCGTAAAGTAACTCCCGACGAACTTTACATAAGCATCACCATAAACGAAAAGGACAACAAAGGAAAGGTGAGCGTAGAGAAACAACAGAATGCAATGATAAAGGCATTGCAACAATTGGGAATAGATGTTGAGAAAAACCTCACGCTCAATTTTATGGACAGCCAAGTGAGCTACTCCACTTTCCGCCGCAACATAACCCCGCGCACCACTGCCACATATATGCTTAAACTCGACAATGCCGAGATTATGCAGAAAGTGATAAGCAAATTGGAAGAAAAAGATATTACCAACATACAGCTTGTGACCACCCGATACAGCAAGGCCGACGAACTTTACAACGAGCTTGGCATCGAAGCAATGAAGAAGGCTCAATCGCAGGCTGCCACACTTGCCGAGGCCGTGGGACAAAGCATCGGGGCCGCCATTAACATAAATTCTTGGAATTCGAGCAACGGCGGCGCACAACCCCGCCTTTACAAGAGCCGTGCCACTATGGCAGAAAATGCCGCCATCGAGGACTCGGCCGAGCCGGTCATCGAGATTGGGAAACTCACTTTCTCGGTTAATGTGAATGTGAAATTCATATTAAAGGAGGGGAAAGAATAAAATAGCGAGCGAGGGGGCTGAAATCACTCTAATTCAATCACAGTAATTCCCGCACCGCCAAACTGCACGTGTTCATCGTGGAAATTACGCACAAAAGGCACCGTGCTCAAATATTGCCTCACAAGAGTGCGCAATATACCGTTGCCTGTGCCGTGCAACACCCTCAGCTGGCGCACGTTGCACACTACCGCATCGTCTATAAAATAGTTCACCGCCTGCACAGCCTCCTCGCCACGCATTCCGCGAATATCAATTTCCGACTTAAAATTCAAACGTTTATTATGCAGCTGCTCCTGCGTTTCACTTGTGAGGAACGACACCTTGCGCACCTCCTCCTTTGGAGCATCGGCAGGGCGCAAACGATCGATGGAAACGGTCGATTTTATGGCACCGAAACGCACTATTGCGCCACCCTTGCCTATGGATAGTATTTCGCCCACAGCCTGTTGCCCATCGATGCGCACGAACATTCCTTTTTCCAATTGAACACTCTTCGGTGCTTGCACGGCCGTTCCCGGTTGCGACACAGCTTTTTTATCCTTTTTACCGCTCTTTTTCCGTTCCTGACGAGCAATAATCCGTGCCATTTCCCTGTCGGTCTGCACCTGTTGTTTCTGCTTGGCAATCTCTTCGAGTTCCTTGCCAAAATCGCGCAGTTCCTGCCTTGCCTTGCGAGTCTTTTCTTTTTCGGCCTTCGCCTCCACTATCGAGCGTATCGTATTCTCAATCTTTGCATTAGCCTCACGCAAGAGAGACTCGGCCTCGTCGCGTGCATCCTTCAATATCTGTTTGCGGCTCTTTTTCAGTTCCTCCGACGACTCCTGTACCTTGCCCAGCATTTCATCGAGTTCTTTCTCCTTCTGATGCACATTCTTGCGCTTGCTCTCCCAGTAACGCTTGTCGCGCACAATATCCTGCAAATATTTATCCGACTGAATATAGTCGCTGCCCACAATCTGCGAGGCATCCTCTATAACCTCCTCGGGCAATCCTATTTTTCGGGCAATCTCCACGGCAAACGAACTGCCGGGATTGCCTATCTGCAACTGGAAAAGCGGACGCATTTCACCACGGTCGTACAGCATTGCGCCGTTGACCACTCCGGGAGTAGAGTCGGCAAAATGTTTCAAATTCTGATAATGGGTGGTTATTATGCCGTAGGCCCCCTTATTGTTGAAGCGTTTTAAAATAGCCTCGGCAATGGCGGCACCAATGAGCGGTTCGGTTCCGCTACCAAACTCATCAATGAGAATAAGCGAATTTTCATCGCAATTTTTGAGAGTGAGCTTCATATTCAGCAGATGGCTCGAATAGGTGCTTAAATCGTCCTCGATGCTCTGTTCATCGCCAATATCTATGAACAGACTCTTGAAAATACCGGCGCGACTGCGCTCGTGCAGGGGAACGAGCATTCCGCACTGCAACATATACTGCAAAAGACCCGCAGTTTTAAGACAGACCGATTTTCCGCCGGCATTCGGGCCCGAAATGAGCAGTATGCGACGCTCGCCGTCGAGGGCAATATCGAGCCGCGACATTTTGCGCCCGTGCTTGCTCAATGAAATTTCGAGCAAAGGATGGCAGGCGGCACCCCAGTCGATGAAAGGGCGGTTCTCTACCACAGGCTTCACTGCGCCGAAACTTATCGCAAGCTCGGCTTTGGCACGAATAAAGTCCATTTCACCGAGAAATTCATATAATTGTAAGAGGGCGGGAACATCGGGAAGAAGTTGCTGCGAACAGGCTGTGAGAATAGCGATTATTTCGCGTTTCTCTTCGGCTTCAAGCTCGCGTATGCGGTTATTGGCCTCAACAACTTCGGCCGGTTCAATGAACACTGTCTTTCCGCTGGCCGACTCGTCGTGAACAATGCCCTTCATCTTGCGTTTGAGCGCAGGGGCAACGGGAATGACAAGGCGGCCGTCGCGGAACGTGGGTGCAGCATCCTTTTCGACCAGTCCATCGGCCTGTGCGCGGCGCAGTATGGAACTCAATGTGCGCGATATACTGCCCGAAGTGCGTACAAGCTCGCTTCGTATATGTGCCAATGCGGGCGAAGCACTGTCTTTCACCGCACCGAATTTGTCGATAATGGCATCAATTTCACGAATTATGCGCGGACAAGCCTCAACATCGCCGGCCAAGCGACGCAACGAGGGGTACAACGGAGCATCCTCGGAATCCTCGCCCGAGCCACTCTGCTTGCGCAACAGGGATATGATTTTACCGATGGTATCGAGCGAACGGCGCAGGTCGAAAAGTTCGTCGGCAGTCATATACATTCCCTCGATGCGGATACGTTTCAACGGTTCGCGGACATCGAAATAGTAATCGGAAGGAAAATTCTGCTCCACCTGCAATATGCGCACAAACTCCTCTGTTTCGTCAAGGCGCGACATAAGAGTGGGATAATCGGTGAGGAACGACATTTCGTCGACCCTCTCCCTGCCCAAACGACACAAGCAACGCTCTTTCAGCAAAGAGCGCACTACATCAAACTCTATCTTGCTCTCAAAATTCCGCGGATAAATCATTTTCTCTTCTTATCGTAAAAACAGAGCGAAGATAGCTCAAAAAAATATTATAAAGGGTACATCGGTCCACTTATTTAATAAAGGAGCCGTTGTTTATGGTTATTTAATACTATTTATTTTATTTAGCCACGAATTTTAATTATGTTTGTCGTTTATTAAGGCGTATGCCGCAATTTGCCGAACAATTAACAATAACTTATAACTATGAAAATGAAAAAAGGATGCATTAAAGCAATTGCAGTTGCAATGCTGTTAGCACAAGGCGCACCCCTCTTTGCCACCAACGCAAACGACGGAGAAGCGCAGGCAACAATTGCCAAAGTCACAAAAATCAACCCCACGACCGTGGAGCTGAACCTTTGCAACAAAGAGAGAGTAACCATTGATTTTTACGGAGAAAATATTTTCCGTCTGTTCCGCGACAACAACGGCGGCATTCTGCGCGACCCGGTTGCGCAGCCCGAGGCTAATATCCTAATAGACAATCCCCGTCGCGAGGTTAAGGGCGTAACCGTAAAGGAGTGCGAGAAGGGCTACTCAATCGCCACTGCCAAGATAGAAATATGCATCTGCAAGAAGAGCGGGCTGATGAAGGTTAAAGACCTCGCAACCGGCAAGACAGCGTTCGAGGAGAGTGCACCGGCACTTTTCAAGAACAACAAGACAACCCTAACACTAAAAAGCAACCCCGGCGAATACTACTACGGCGGCGGAGTGCAGAACGGCCGTTTCTCGCACAAAGGCAACATCATCGCCATTGAAAATCAGAACAGCTGGACCGACGGCGGTGTATCATCGCCCACTCCCTTCTTCTGGTCGACCGGCGGCTACGGCTTTATGTGGCACACATTCAAGAAAGGTACATACGACTTTGGCGCAACAGAATCCGACAAAGTCACCCTTATGCACGAAAGTGATTACCTCGATGTATTCTTTATGGTAAACAGCTGTGGCATTGCCCTGCTCAACGACTTCTATCAGCTCACCGGCGAACCTGTTCTCATTCCCAAATTCGGGTTCTACGAGGGACACCTCAATGCCTACAACCGCGACTATTGGAAAGAGAATGCCGAGAGTGGCTTTGTGTATGAGGACGGCAAACGCTACAAAGAGAGCCAGACAGACAACGGTGGCTTAAAAGAGTCGCTCAACGGAGAGTTCGGCAAAGAGCAGTATCAATTCTCGGCACGCGCGGTTATCGACCGCTATCTGGACAACGATATGCCCCTCGGTTGGATTCTTCCCAACGACGGTTACGGTGCAGGTTACGGACAGACCGAGACTATCGACGGCAACATACAGAACCTTAAAGAATTCGGCGACTATGCACACAGCAAAGGCGTGGAGGTTGGCTTGTGGACCGAGTCGAACCTCTACCCCCGCGAGGGCGTTAATGCAATTTTGCAACGCGACATTGTCAAGGAGGTGCGCGACGCAGGTGTGCGCGTCCTTAAAACCGACGTTGCGTGGGTGGGTGCCGGCTACTCGTTCGGCCTCAACGGTGTAACCGATGTTGCACAGATTATGACCTACTACGGCAACAACGCACGCCCCTTCATCATCTCGGTAGACGGCTGGGCAGGCACACAACGCTACGCCGGAATATGGACAGGCGACCAGAGTGGCGGCGAATGGGAGTACATTCGTTTCCACATACCCACATACATCGGTTCGGGCCTTTCCGGACAGCCTAACATCACTTCGGATGTTGATGGTATTTTCGGTGGCAGCAACATTCCTGTCAACATTCGAGAATTCCAGTGGAAAGCCTACACACCTATGATGCTCAATATGGACGGTTGGGGTTCGAGCCAGAAATATCCCCACGTATTCGGCGACCCCGCAGAATCCATCAACCGCAGCTACCTGAAAATGAAGGCCGAGATTATGCCCTACGCATACAGCATCGCACGCGAGGCTATCAACGGCAAGCCTATGATACGCGCAATGTTCCTCGACTACCCCAACGAATATACCTTGGGCAGCGCAACACGCTACCAATTCCTCTATGGCCCCTACTTCCTTGTAGCCCCCATCTATCAGGAGACTGCAATGGACAAGGACGGCAACGACATTCGCAACGGCATCTATCTGCCCGAGGGCACTTGGATAGATTATTTCACAGGCGAGAAATACAGCGGAAACTGCATTGTAAACAACTTCGACGCACCTCTGTGGAAACTCCCCCTCTTTGTGAAGGCAGGAGCCATTATCCCCGTTACCACTCCTCACAACACACCAGCACAGGTCGACAAAGGCCTGCGTATGTATGAATTGTACCCCGCCGGCGAAACATCGTTCACCGAGTATGACGACGACGGAACAACAGAGCTCTACCGTGCAGGACACTTCACCGAAACAAAAATAACATCGGCTTGCAACAGCAAGGGCACAGCCACAATAACCATTGCCCCCACAACCGGCAATTTCGACGGCTTTGTTAAGGAGAAGGCAACAATCTTCAAGGTAAATGTGAGCGAAGCACCCAAGAGCGTTTCGGCAAAAATAGGCAAGAAGAGCGTGAAACTCGCCAAAGTATCTTCGATGGAAGAGTTCGAGAAGAGCGAGAATGTATATTTCTACGACGCAGCCCCCAACCTCAACCGCTTCGCCACCGAGGGCAGTGAATTTGCAAAAGTGGAAATTATAAAGAACCCCGTGGTTATGGTGAAACTCGCCAAGAGCGATGTTACAGCCGCAGCCACCACACTCACCGTGAAGGGCTACAAATTCGACACCCCCAACACCTATTTAAAGACAGAGGGCACATTGGAGGCTCCCGTTGCCACAGTAACCGACGAGAATTGCCAACCCTACACCCTCACTCCCTCTTGGGAGAAGGTTGCCGGTGCCGACTACTACGAAATAGAATTCGAGGGCCGCAACTACACAACCATAAAGAACTGCGAGCTGTTGTTCGAGGACTTGAAGCCCGAAACAACCTACAAGTTCAACGTACGCGCCGTGAACAAGAGCGGAACATCGGAGTGGGCAGCAGTTGAGAGCACAACAAAGAGCAACCCGCTCGAATTTGCCCTCACAGGCCTCTCGGCAACAACAACCTGCCGCAACCAAGGCGGACAAGGCCCCGACCGTCTGTTCGACTTTGAGGAGGGCAACATCTGGCACACAGCCTATGGCGAGAATTCAGTACCGTTTGATATGATTATCGACCTCAACGGAATGAGCACACTCGACAAGTTGCACTATCTGGGCCGCGAGGATGGCGGAAACGGCACAATCACAGGCGCACAGATTAGTTACAGCACCAACAAGGAGAATTGGAGCGAGCCTGTTGCCGTCAAATGGGAGCGCACACCCGACACAAAGGTATTTACCTTCGAGGGTAACCCCAAGGCACGCTTCGTAAAGATTCACGTGAGCGAGGCTGTGGGTAACTTCGGTTCGGGCCGCGAAATGTACATCTTCAAGGTTCCCGGCACCGAGACATTCCTTCCCGGCGACATTAACAAGGACAAAAAGGTTGACGAGAACGACCTCACATCCTATATGAACTACACAGGCTTGCGCAGCAGCGACAGCGACTTTGAATATGTGAGCATAGGAGATATGAACGAGAACGGCCTCATCGACGCATACGACATTTCGGTTGCAGCCACACGCATCGACGACGGAGCATACGCCAACCCCGCACAGATGGTTGCCGGCACAATCGCCATCGCATCCGACAAGAAGAGCTACAAAGCCGGCGAAGAGGTTACAATCACCATCAAGGGCACCGGCCTTGCCAACGTAAACGCAGTGGGCCTTGCAATACCCTACAACAGCAACGACTATGAGTATGTTACAATGAAGGCTGTTGACACCGCCAATATGAACAACTACACAAAGAACCGTTTGCACGGCAACGGTGCAACAGTTGTTTACCCCACATTCGTGAACGTGGCCGACCAGCCTACACTCAACGGCGATGTTGAAATTGCGACAATCACCCTAAAAGCAAAGAAGAACATCAAGTTCAATCTTAAAGCCACCGACGGCGTAATTGTCGACAAGAACCTCAACTGCATAAAGTTCTAAAAAAACAAATGGCAATCATATATAATTTTACACCAATAGATAGGAATCTGTCATTTCGAACAAATGTGAGAAATCTCAACAATGTTGATATATAGACTTCTCCTCTCTCTCAGTCGTCGAAATGACAAACAAGTGTAACATTGTATATTATCACCAAACAAATTATATTAAGGAAAGAGGGTAACCCAAAAACAAAAAGGGTTATCCTCTTTTTGTATAAGGTACAAAGGAGTTAAAAAGACAATAGAACAGAAGAAACAAATTAGAACTGTCCCGTCCTAAAATTTGTTTACACTATTTTGCTGTATTTCTTATACTTTTCCTTGTTGGGCTAGCCCAACAAGGAAAATGTTTTTTTACAATCCTACCATATGTTGTCATTGAGTTAGCAATGCCACCATTTCCTCACT
>JAFTUV010000059.1 GCA_017466065.1 Bacteroidaceae bacterium | reverse complement strand
TCAGTCTGTTCGGGATAAGCTCTCCGCCGATATTATCATCAAGCAGACGGTGTCGCTGTCCCCGGAAATAGTCCTGGAGGAAAATACCGACATAGAAGCATGGGATGCGGTCATCGAAAATAACAATGAATTATTGGAAAAGTATATCGCAGGAGAACCGATCAGCCGGGAAGAACTTGCGCGGGAGGAACAGCGGCGGGTTCAAGACGCCTCCCTGTTCCCGGTCTATCATGGCAGCGCCAAAAAGGGCCTTGGCATTCAACCGTTGATGGATGCGGTGACAGGGCTGTTCCAACCGATTGGGGAACAGGGGAGCGCCGCCCTATGCGGCAGCGTTTTCAAGGTGGAGTATACAGATTGTGGCCAGCGGCTCATCTATCTGCGGCTATACAGCGGAACGCTGCGCCTGCGGGATACGGTGGCCCTGGCCGGGAGAGAAAAGCTGAAAATCACAGAGATGCGTATTCCATCCAAAGGGGAGATTGTTCGGACAGACACCGCCCATAAGGGCGAAATTGTCATCCTCCCCAGCGACAGTGTGAGATTAAACGACGTATTGGGGGACAACACCCGGCTTCCTCGTGAAAGGTGGCGTGAGGACCCCCTCCCCATGCTGCGGACGACGATTGCGCCGAAAACGGCAGCGCAAAGAGAACGGCTGCTGGACGCTCTTACGCAGATTGCGGATACTGACCCGCTTTTGCGCTACGAGGTGGATTCCATCACCCATGAGATCATTCTTTCTTTTTTGGGTCGGGTGCAGTTGGAGGTTGTTTCCGCTTTGCTGGCGGAAAAGTACAAGATTGAAACAGCGGTGAAGGAACCCACCGTCATTTATTTAGAGCGGCCGCTCAAAGCGGCCAGCCACACTATCCATATCGAGGTGCCGCCCAACCCGTTTTGGGCATCCATCGGACTGTCTGTTACGCCGCTCCCGCTTGGCTCCGGTGTACAATACGAGAGCCGGGTTTCCCTGGGATACTTGAACCAGAGTTTTCAAAACGCTGTCATGGATGGTATCCGTTACGGTCTGGAGCAAGGCTTGTGTGGCTGGAACGTAACGGACTGTAAGATTTGCTTTGAATACGGGCTTTATTATAGCCCGGTCAGCACGCCGGCGGACTTTCGCTCATTGGCCCCGATTGTATTGGAACAGGCATTGAAGGAATCAGGAACGCAGTTGCTGGAACCTTATCTCTCCTTCACCCTCTATGCACCCCAGGAATACCTTTCCAGGGCTTATCATGATGCACCGAAATACTGTGCCACCATCGAAACGGTCCAGGTAAAAAAGGATGAAGTTGTCTTTACTGGCGAGATTCCCGCCCGCTGTATACAGGCATACCGTACTGATCTGGCCTTTTACACCAACGGGCAGAGCGTATGCCTTACAGAACTGAAAGGGTATCAGGCCGCTGTCGGTCAGCCGGTCATCCAGCCCCGCCGTCCAAACAGCCGCCTGGACAAGGTGCGCCATATGTTTCAGAAGGTAATGTAAAGATACATAATCGTCAAGACGGCAACAATCAGAAGTTATGGAGGGTAACAATGGAATATAGTAAGGAAGATTTAATGGAAGCAAAAAAGCAAATTTGGGGAGTGGGAGAGAACATGGGAACAGAGGAAAGTAAAAAAATCTGGGAGGAGAACGCACAATTTTGGGATAATGCAATGGGTGACGAATCTAATGAATTTCACAGAGAGGTAGTGCGTCCCAAAGTAACGGAACTTCTATCTCCTAATCCTGCGGATTACATTTTGGATATTGCGTGTGGCAATGGAAATTATTCTTCGTATCTTGCACAAAGAGGCGCTTCGGTTGTCGCTTTTGATTACAGCAAAAAAATGATAGAATTGGCTAAAAGACGGCAATCACAATATGCAAAACAAATTGAATTTTGTGTGGCGGATGCGACCGATAGAAAAAGTATATTAGAATTAAAAAGAAATCGAGCCTTTACGAAAGCAGTTTCTAATATGGCAATTATGGATATTACGGATATTGAACCACTTCTTATGGCTGTTTATGAACTGTTGCAGGAAAGCGGAATTTTTGTCTTTGCAACGCAACACCCTTGTTTTGTCACGTTGACTGAAAAATATATGACACCGCACAGTTACTATGATATAGCGATTGAAGGGCAACCGAAAGAGCAGATTTATTATCATCGTTCCATACAAGATATTTTTAACCTTTGTTTTAGAGCTGGATTTGTCATTGATGGATTTTATGAAGAATGTTTTAAAACCAACAAAGAAATTCCTATGGTAATGATAGTAAGGCTTAAGAAGGTAAAACGTGATAGCTTAAAATAAATTCAAGTTTGTCGGGTAAATAGCAAACCCAGCCGAGCCAGTCAACGGTCAAGATGAACGGCGCATATGCGCAGCCGTTGACAGCCCCGCCC
>JAFTUV010000002.1 GCA_017466065.1 Bacteroidaceae bacterium | reverse complement strand
TAAACATTTTCCAAACAAACAATAGCTATTCCAATGTTTATCAAAGGAATAGCTATATTTTTATTTATAGATGGTATGAATGGACATATATGAAGAAAAACTAAGAGGGCAACCCATTTTTACTTTTGGGTCACCCTCTTTTTATATTGCAAGCCTAAGGGCAATAATTACTTCTTCAAAGCCGCATCTGCCTCTGTTTGGGGAAGCATCTCCTCTGCAAACATATAAGCACCGGTCTTGGGTGATTTAACCATCTTTACAACTTTAACAAATTTCTCCTTATCACCTGTCTGGAGAGTTGCAACTGCTTTCTTTGCCATTTCTTATTACTTAATTTCTTTGTGAATGGTAACTTTCTTCAAATAGGGGTTGTATTTCTTCAACTCCAAACGCTCTGTTGTGTTCTTGCGGTTCTTTGTTGTAATATAACGAGACATACCGGGAACACCACTAGTCTTCTGCTCTGTGCATTCAAGAATTACCTGAACGCGGTTTCCTTTAACCTTCTTAGCCATACTTTTTCCTCCTTTAATTAATCGAGTACTTTAATTTCCTCCCAAGCAACGTGGCCCTTCTTCACAGCATCTTTAAGAGCTGCATCAAGACCTACTCGGTTAATAGTTTTTAACCCCGCTGCACTCACGCGCAACTGAATCCAACAATCTTCTTCTACGTAGAAGAACTTTTTAGTAAACAAGTTCACATTGAAAAGACGCTTTGTTCTTCTCTTAGAGTGTGATACATTGTTACCCACCATAGCTTTCTTACCGGTGATTTGACAAATTTTTGACATCTCTATATATTTTTTGTTTAATCTTTTGATACCTACTCAAAACAGAGTGCAAAGATATAGATTTTTAAATAATCGTGCAAACAAAAACAGAATTATTTTCTATTTTATAACAAAACCCTATCTCAAAGCCACCATTTCCAAGAGTAAAAGCATTGCTTCGGAAACGGAATTCTCTATATTACGCAGACGGCCGCTGTCCGATAGTTTCAACAGACGGGTTCTCACAATATCGCCCACAGCTACCGCCACCCACACTGTGCCGACAGGTTTTTCGGGCGTGCCTCCTCCCGGCCCTGCAATGCCCGAAGTTGCCACGGCACAATCGGCCTTCAACAGCGATTGCACGCCAAGCGCCATCTGCCGCACAGTATCTTCACTCACAGCCCCGTGAGCAGAAAGAGTTTCACGGCTGACACCCAGCACCGACGCTTTGACCTCGTTGCAATAGGCCACCACCGACCCTTTGAACACTGCCGAACAGCCGGGCACGCCTGTGATTGCCGCAGCAATGGAGCCTCCCGTACAACTTTCGGCGGTAGCAATAGTATATCCACGGGAGAGCAGCCGTTCAACCACCCTTTCGGCAACAATTTTCACCTGTTCGTTCATCGTCGTTATATTGTTGTACGCGAAAAGGCCGGAGCATCCATCGGACAGAACTCCTTATCGAGGAATTTATAATAACCCGCAACACCTATCATCGCCGCATTATCGGTGGTAAAGCCGAATTTAGGAATAAAAATATCCCAACCGTAACGCTTAGCATAGGCTTTGTAGGCCTCGCGCAAAGCTGTATTGGCCGAAACTCCGCCCGACAAGGCTATACGTTTAATACCCAACGCCTTCGATGCCTTATACAGTTTATCCATAAGAATCTCCACCACAGTCGCTTCGAACGATGCGGCAATATCCTCCTTGTGAGCCTCCACATAATTCTCATCTTCGGCAACCAGCTTGCGCATAGTATAGAGGAACGAAGTCTTTAATCCGCTGAAACTATAATCAAAACCCGCAATATGCGGCTTGCTGAAACTATAAGCCTTGGGATTGCCTTTGCGTGCCAGCCTATCAATTATAGGCCCGCCGGGATAACCAAGCCCCATAACCTTTGCGCACTTATCCATTGCCTCGCCGGCAGCATCGTCGATTGTCTGCCCCACTATCTCCATCTCCTTATAGCTGTTCACCTTTACAATCTGCGAATTTCCGCCGCTCACCATAAGGCACAGGAAAGGATATTCGGGAGCGCGGTGTTCAACGCCCTCCTCCTTTATAAAGTGGGCCAGAATATGCCCTTGCAAATGGTTAACCTCAATCATCGGAATACCCAACGATGCTGCAAGCCCCTTGGCAAACGACACACCCACCAACAACGACCCCATAAGACCCGGGCCGCGGGTAAAAGCTATGGCATTAAGCTGTTCCTTGCCTATTCCGGCCTTTTTAAGCGCAGCATCTACCACAGGCACTATATTTTGTTCGTGGGCACGCGACGCAAGTTCGGGAACCACCCCGCCATACTGTTCGTGCACGGCCTGCCCTGCCGTTACATTGGAGAGCACAGTGTCGTTACACATCACCGCAGCCGATGTATCGTCGCACGATGATTCTATTGCCAATATATATACTTTTTCCATATAAATTCCATTTACAGGCCCGATGGGCAAAAAACCTACGCGAAGATACGATATTATCTTCATTTTTCACTAACTTTACACGGGAAACTTGGCACATAGTATGCATATAGCTATATACACAAAAGGAGAAGAACTCCCACCGCTGCTACCGGGAAACATACAGCACTCGGTACTGATGTTCCGCACGCTCGAAACAAGCAAGCGTTCGCAGCCCTATATGCTCGTAGCCTACGACAATGAGAAACAGGAACTGGGGCATCTTATTATTATAAAAAGGAGAGCCCTGCCACTGATAATAGGTTGCCGATACACAATTTACGGCGAAGGAGTCTATCGCGAAGGATGCACCGACCGTGAAGGAATATATACAAAATTCATCGACACGCTGTTTGAGATTGCCCACCCTTTACACTGCTACATAGAGATAAAGACCATTGAGGACCCACGTTTCGCTTACGCCGCATTGAGCGAACGGCAATTTATCCCTGTACGCGACCACCGCATCTACATTTCACTCCACAGCAAGACTCCCACCGAACGCCTCACGCGCAAATACCGAACGCACATACGCAAAGCAACCGAATGTGGAACGAGCTGCCGCACGGTCGCCTCGGTCGAGGAGATTGACCGGGCTCTGCACCTGTTGCGCAACTATTACAGGAGCAAGGTGCGACGACCCTTTCCCGGTGTCGACATTCTGAGACAATTGCTCACCCACCCCGACGGCAGTTTACGCAACGAGACGCGCCTCTTTGTCGTGGAGCAGAAAGGCAAAATGATAGGCTGTTCCATCTGCACATACGACAAAGACCGCGCCTACCTTGCATTCAGCTGCGGCCTGCGCAAAAGCTACCCCAATCATTACCCGGGGATAATGGCTGTGTGGGCTGCCATAGAAGATGCCCACAAGAACAACTACGCCCATATAGAATTTCTTGAATCGCGCACCCTCATAGGCATACGTTCAAGTTACAAGAACTTCCTGCTGAACTTCGGCGGCAAACAGGTAAGTACCCTGCGGTGGTACCGCTTCAAATGGAATATTTTAAACAAAATTTTACGCGCAATATACGTTTAAACACTTTTTTACGTTAGAATATAAGGCAATTATAAAACAGGAGCCGGACAACACAACAAGAACAATGATACAAGATATAAAAAGAAACATACTGCTGCTACTGCTATCCTTGTCGGCAATAGCCGCAACAGCACAGCAAGTGACATTCAGAGGGAAAGTAATAAACGAGAAAGGCTCGCCCGTGGAGATAGCCACCGTGAGCCTGCAAGGCACCACCACCGGCACCCTGACCGACCTTAAAGGAAAATACAGCCTCACCTGCGAGAGCCGCGATACTATGATAATAGTATTCTCTATGGTAGGGCACCAGACACGCAAACGCACATTCCACAACCCCACCGACACCATCACGCTCAACATCACCCTACCCACCACCGGCTACTCCCTCGAAGGGGTAGAAATTACCGACGAGGAGAAACAGATGAGCGGTACACAGAAAATAACCGTACCCAAAAATATGCGTCTGCACGCAAGTGCCAGCGGCAACGCGGTCGAGGATATTATATCCACCCAAGCAGGCGTGAGTTCGCACAACGAACTTTCGTCGCAATACAATGTGCGTGGCGGAAACTTTGACGAGAACAGCGTATATGTGAATGGAATAGAGATTTACCGCCCGTTGCTCATCCGCGCCGGACAACAGGAAGGATTAAGTTTTCTCAACCCGGATATGGTGGAAACGATAGCCTTCTCCACCGGCGGATTCGAGGCAAAATATGGCGACAAGATGTCCTCGGTGCTCGACATCACATACCACAAGCCACGCAAGTTCGAGAGCATAATCTCGGCAGGTCTTTTGGGTAGCAGTGCCTATATTGGAGTGGGCAACAACAAAATCAGTTGGGCCAATTCCGTGCGCTACAAAAGCAACAAATACCTGCTCGGCACCCTCGACACAAAAGGCGAGTATGAGCCCAAGTTCATTGACTATCAGACCTATTTCGATTGGCGCATAACCAATAAATGGAGCCTGAGCTTCATTGGCAACATTTCGCGCAACGACTACAAATTCACCCCCGAGGACCGCAACACCACCTTCGGAACCTTGCAGGATATCAAAGAGTTTAAAGTATATTTTGACGGTTGGGAGAGCGACCTGTTCACCACGATGTTCGGTGCGGCAGCCCTCAACTTCACACCCAACGAGTATAACACCTTCACACTGCAAGCATCGGCCTTCAAGACCAAAGAGGAGGAGACCTACGACATAAGCAGCGAATATTGGATAGGCGACATTTACACTACCGAGAACTACGGAATAGGACGCTACCAAGAGCACGGGCGCAACTACCTCGAAGCCGATGTACAAACAATCGCCCTCAAAGGCTCTCACTTTCTGCGTTCACACGACCTGCGCTGGGGTGCCGAAATTAAAAGGGAAAAATTCAGTGACAACCAGCGCGAATGGCAAGTGCGCGACTCGGCCGGTTACAACATACCCCACGGCGGCAAATATCTGCAACCTATTTACAGCCTGCGTTCACGCAA
Source organism: Bacteroidaceae bacterium (assembly GCA_017466065.1). The sequence goes on along the minus strand of JAFTUV010000002.1, from coordinate 4,572 downwards.
CAGCGAGAGCAGCATACGCTATTCGGCCTTTGTACAGGACACATACAAATTCAAAAGCCCGTTGGGAGTATTCTCGCTCAACGGAGGCGTGCGCCTCTCCTATTGGGACTGGAACAAGGAGCTACTCGTTTCGCCCCGAGTATCACTGGGACTCATTCCCGAGTTTAACAAGAACCTCACCCTGCGCATAGCCACAGGTATCTACTACCAAGCACCATTCTACAAAGAGATGCGCGACACCGTGAACATAAATGGAATAACAGAGGTGATGCTGAACAAGGATATCAAGTCGCAACGCTCCATACAGCTTGTGCTCGGTTGCGATTATTACTTCACAATGCTCGACCGCCCGTTCAAGTTCACAGCCGAGGCCTACTACAAGAAGCTCGACGACATAATCCCCTATAATGTTGATAATGTGCGCATAGTTTATTATGGCGAGAATTGCGCCAAGGGCCACGCAATGGGAATCGACTTCAAGTTGTTCGGCGAGTTTGTAAAAGGAACCGACTCTTGGATAACCTTCTCTGTGATGGACACAAAAGAGAGCATTAACGGCGGAAAGAAGATTCCTCGCCCCACAAACCAGAGATTTAATTTCTCGCTCCACTTTACCGATTATTTCCCCGGAACCGACAAATGGAAGATGACACTGCGCGGCGTATATGCCGACGGCCTCCCCTTCGGCCCCCCGCATAAAGGACGCGAAGGACAGGTATTCACTGCCCCCGCCTACAAGCGTGTGGATGTTGGAATGTCCTACCGTCTGCTCAACAACGAGGAGGGACACTACCGCACCGGCATACGCCGATACATAAAGAACATCTGGCTGGGAATAGATGCGTTCAATCTTCTGGACATAAACAACGTAAACTCCTATTACTGGATAAGCGATATTGAGGGAGAGCAATATGCGGTGCCCAACTACCTCACCGGCCGACAGATAAACGGAAAGATACTTATTGAGCTATAAGGGCCTGAAAATATCTGCGGGAAAGAACGCAAAAACAACTTTTCAACGCAACAATGGCTCACCGGACCAAGAAGTTAAGAACATACAATGGTGGGGTTCCCCGGACTTTGCGGGCAGCTACCGGTTCCCAAAATCCGCACACGCCCTTCTAATATTAAAAACGGCAGTGACCCAAAAGTAAAGTTGGTCACTGCCGTTTGTTTGCAGGTTGAATAAAAAGAACTGTTTTTATTTACTCAACAGATATTTATTTTGTCGAGGCATCGGGGCATTGTTTTTTTGCCTGCGGACATTCGTTCTTCACCTGTGGACATTGGTGTTGCATTTGGGAGCAGGCATTTTTGGCTTTTGAACATTGCCCTTTCACCTTGGGACAATCACCTTTTGCCTTGGGGCACTCACCTTGCATTTGGGGACAATCATTTACGCCACGTTTCTCCCATTTGCCTTTGCGACCTTTTTTCCAAGAAAAGCCATCTTTCTTACAAAAAACCTGCTGCAACTGACGGCCATTGAGCACCGAAGAGAGTTTCTTGAAATATTTTTTCTCTACATCGAGAGCCTTCTGACGAGCTTCGAGACGCTTGCCGATACCCTCTTTTATTTGTTCGTCGGTGAGATTTTCGCACTTTTTCGCAGCAGGCTTGCAGCACTCCATCATTGCTTGCAGATACTCCTTATATATGGGAGCAAACTTCGCGGCAGTTGCATCGTCGAGCATCAACTTATTCTGCATTTTTATCACCCACATATCCATTCGCTGCTCGGGAGTCAGTTTCTGTTTTTTCTCTTGGGCATACAATGTTGTGCTGCACATACACACAACCGCGGTTACGATTAAAAGAACTTTTTTCATAATTGTTAGTTTTAGTTTTTTATTATTTATTCATACAATAGCATACGGTCACAAAGATACTCTTTTTTACCAATCTGCTATTCTTTTGATACTTAAAAATTCCAAAAGTTTAATTCAAGAACTTTTTTCCCAGAAAATATAATACAAACGACAACCGTGCATAAAACAAAAAAACAGAGCCCACTACCGAAAGTAGGGGCTCTGCCGATATATTACATCAGTCTTTTTACTTCAATGCATCGAGGTTCTGCTCATTATAGAGCTGCTTGCCATCGGCTGTGTACATATAATCTATACGCTCCTTGTAGGCCTTCTCGATTTTGGGACGAACCATCTTCATTGTACTGTTAATCATCTGGTTCTGCTCGCTGAAAGGCTCGGCAAGAACTGCGAAGCAACTGGGAAGCCACTGGCCGGGGAACATTCCGTCGAACTCACCACCCTTCTTGAACATATCAATGTCGGCCTTTATAATATCGAGTGCAGCCTTGCGTCCCTCCTCTGTTGCAAAATCGATGTTCTTTGCTTCGAGCGCACGCTTGATGTTATCTTTATTGGGAACAATGAGTGCCGAGGTACAAGGCGACTGGTTGTTGTAGAGCATCACTTGGTCGATGCTCGCGCACTTGCTCACAAAAGCCTCCTCAATACCCTCGGGGCTGTATTTCTCACCATCGTTGGAGATAAGCAGACTCTTGAAACGGCCCTTTACATAGAGCAAGCCCTCGGGCGACATATAACCAAGGTCACCTGTGTAGAGATAACCATTGCGCACAGTTTCGGCTGTGGCTTCGGGATTCTTCCAATAGCCGGCCATCACATTCTCGCCCTTTACAACAATCTCGCCCATTTCACCCACGGGAAGTTCCTTGCCGTCACTATCACAGATTTTCAGGTCGAGAGGTTTCACCAACTTACCGCTCGAACCGAAACGGTAAAGGTCGGGACCGTTAGACGAGATTACAGGAGTAGCCTCGGAAAGGCCGTAACCCTGATACATAGGCATACCTACACCCACATAGAACTTCTGCAACTCCTTGTCGAGCAATGCACCACCGCCGACGAAGAAACGCAGCTCGCCACCGAAGTTCTCACGGATTTTCGAGAATATGAGCTTGTCGAAGAACCACACTGCGGGTTTAAGCAGATATCTCCAACCCTTGAAGTCGAGGTTGCTGTCGCCAAAATATATCTGACGGACTTTCATACCCATATTAAACAGTTTCATAGTAGTTTCGCCCTTTGCGCGAATGGCACCTTCGATATTCTTCTTGAATGTCTTTGCAAGCGCGGGAACCGACAAGATGAAGTAAGGACGCACCTCTTTAATATTCGAAGGAATATTTTTAAGAGTCTCCATAGGAGTGCGACCCACCTGCACTGTTGCAGCGGTAGCACCACGCGACATCATAATGTAGAAACCTACAACGTGAGCGAAGCAGTGGTCGAGGGGGAGAATAATAAGCGTACGCCAAGTTTCATCAATATTCATAAGTGTGAGCGACTGCTCCACGTTGGCTGTGTAGTTGCGGTGAGTGAGCACAACGCCCTTGGGGTCGGCTGTTGTACCGCTGGTGTATGTGATTGTTGCATAGTCGTCATTCTGTATAGACTGTCCCACACTCAAAAACTCCCCCATAGTGTGAGTAGCGAGGAATTCGTCACCAAGTTTAAGAACCTCGTCGAGTGCAATCTCACCATCTTGAAGACCACCGGCAACCTCGCCGAACACAATTACCTTCTTAACCTCTTTAAGTTTATCCTTTATGGCACGCACCTTTTTAAGTTGGTGATTGGAAACAAGAACAAACTTTACATCGCCGTGGATAAGGCGGAACAAAAGGTCGTTGCTCTCCTCCAATTTAATAGACAAAGGCACGTTTACAGCACCTGCGTAGAACATTGCAAGCTCACCAATTACCCACATATTACAACCCTCGCTCAAAAGAGCCATATTATCGCCCTTCTTAACGCCAAGAGCCTGATAACCGGCACCCAAACGGTATACCTGTTCTTTTACTTGTGCATAGGTTGTGGGCTTGAAACCCTCTTTACCCGTTTTCTCCAAAAGGAATGTGTTGTTAGGATACAAACGTACCGATTCCTCAAAAAGGTCTACTAATGTTTTCTTCATAACTATTCTATTTTGGGCAAGCAAGCAAAACCAGCTTGCCGATTTTTATTGTCGCAAAGATATTAAAAAAGTATAAATAAAAGCACCCTTTACATTAGAATATTTCACAAACGCACCACATTTGTGTACTTTTTGTACAAAACTCCGATTATTATGAACAAAAAAAACAGGCAATCTTTCATATTCAAAGAAAAATAAAAGACCGGAAAAATAAAATGAAAGATAAAAGGCTTGCAAAAGAGATTTTCGCCCCACTATCTTTGCAATAAAAATGCGAAAATAGGCTGCACTCGCCGGGAAACCAGCAAGTAAACTTGCGTTTCGCTCATTTGCACTATCTTTGCAATAAAAATGCGAAAATAGGCTGCACTCGCCGGAAAATTTATAAAACACAAAGTCTTAATCCTCATTTTTATAATAAAGGTATAAAAAAGACAATTTGTGCTTTTTATTTATTATATTTGAGGTAAACCTCGAATATTTCTGCACTCGCTGTGAAAAATATTCAAGTAAACTTAATATTTCTGCTTTTAGCGAAGTTTAGCTGCGCTCATTGCGTGTAAAAATAAATTTTTACCCATTCACTTGCACAACTTTCGCTCGTTTGTT